>CAMYON010000012.1 GCA_947260025.1 uncultured Gammaproteobacteria bacterium | reverse complement strand
CGCACCGGTAAATATTACGGCGCGACCATCAGTCAGTCCACGCAAACGGTCACGGTCAAGAAGTGGGATGTCACCACCGACCCGGCCAGCACCGAGCTGGTGCCGTATCATCCGGTTAGTAAAAAGGCCTTCCTGTTCGACGCCGACGGGTTCTCGCTGGCACAAGGCGTCGCGATTGCTAACGCCAGCGACGTGTTTCTCTATGACACGATCGGCCGTCGGCGCAGCCTGATTTTCGACCAGCACGGCATGCCGGTATGGATCATGAGCGCTGGCGCGGACGTCTACCGTCTGCTTGACGGCACGGTAACGCTCAGTGACGGCGACAATCAGCGTAACGTTGTGATAGCGCCGGTCACTGGCCGGGTCACGGTGCAATGATCCCGTTCCGCTCCCATCGAATTTATCGCGAGGTTGGCCTCAGCTATATCGAGGTGCTGGTAGCGACGCTGCTGATCGCCGTCGCGCTGGTACCGATGATGGATGCGCTGGGCCCAGGATTGCAAGGCGCTCAGATTCACCGCGACCAGGCAGGGGTACATTACGCGCTGACGGGCAAGCTCGAGGAAGTCCTGGCGCAGCCATTCGACGATCTCGACGCGGCCGCCACCGCCGCTGGCGATTACAAGATTGCGACCAGTTACTCGGATCTCGGTGCCAGCATACCGCACGAAGTATTTATCTGGCGCTGGGACGTCGACAACGCCGATAGCGACAACGACGAATTCACCGGCGGCGAAGACGATATCCTGTGGGTTCGCGTGGCCACCGCCGATTCGCTGACCGACCTGCAAACCCTGATCAGCCGTTACTGAGGCCGGGCATGTCGCAGCAAACAACGCTATCGAATCGACGTTATCAGGCCGGTTTCACCTACATCGAGATGATGCTGTCGGTGGCGATCATGGGCGTCGTCATGCTGGCGCTGATGGGCGTGGTCAATACCGCCACCGAGGCGGGTGAGGAAGTGCGTACTAGTAACGACCTGACCCGCCAGGCACGCTTCGCGATGGCGCGTATGGTTCGCTTCGCCGGCCATTCGCGGCACCTGATGCTGCCGCTGCGCGACAAACCCGCGACCAACTGGCCGGAAAACCTTCGCGAGCAGACGATTCCGCCGTCTGCACCGATCGGCGACAGTACCTTCGCCACGGCGGTGCTCGCGGTCACGCTGCCGGCCTTCGTCGATCTCGACCAGGACGGATTCCCCGATGCCGACGACGATGAGGACGGGCTCATCGACGAGGATCTGCCCAACGACAACACCCACGACTTTTTCCCCGGCATCATGGGGATCGACGACGACGGCGACGGCCAGGTAGACGAGGTTCCGGCCAACTGGTGGGACGACGATGAATATAACGGTGTTTATAACGAGGATCCGCTCAACGGCGTCGATGACGACGGCGACAACAATATCGACGAGGATACGGCCAGCGACGCCAATGGCGACGGCTGTCCCGGAACTTGTGGTGTCGACGACGATGGCGACGGTGATATCGACGAGGGCAGCGCCGACGACGACGATGAGGACGGCGTCACCTACGACGATCCCTACGACCCGGTGGTGTATTACCTCAGTGGTAGCTCGCTGATCGAACGCATGCCCGCGCGCTGGAACACCGACGGCATCAGCACGCCCGACGGCCCGGTCGACGGCCGCGACTTCGAGGAGTCGGTGATCGCCGAGAACGTGACTCGCCTGCGTTTCGAACGCCTCGACGACGGCACCGCGCTGGAACTCGTCGAAATCGTCCTCGAACTCACCGACCCGACTAGCGGCGAAACCGTCAGCCTGCAAACCCGCGTCCGCATCGGGGGCGCGCTGTGATGATTACCCCGTATCTTGCGAAGGCCTTTAATTGGTTGTCATCCCCGCGCAAGCGGGGATCTTCAAACAAGTGGCACGTCATTCCGCACAAGGTCCCGGAACGCCGGACCGCCGCTTACGCGGGGACGACTTCAAATGATGCCCTCACTCGCGATGACAGACCTCCGCGTAGTCCCCGCGCAAGCGGGGACCTCGTAATAGCGGCACAGCTGAAAGATTACGATACGTCGGACCGCCGCTTGTGCGGGAATGACTGCTGGCCGTCGAGATTGCTTCGCCGCGCTCGCAATGACGGCCCGGGCAAACAATCGGGCTACCTGCTATTACCGGTAGCGGTCGCGATCGCGCTGATCGGCGTCATCGCTTTTTTGATCAGCAGCCAGAGCGCGATCGAGGTCGAGCTGACCGCTGGCGAACTCGACGCCGCGCGCGCCGAGTACGTTGCCCAGGCGGGCCTGCAGCACGCGCTGCGCCATCACTCACAGCAGGGCTGTGGACCCTACACAGACCTGACCGCCTACCCGTTCGGTACCGATCAATACGACACCAAGCTGAGCCACGACCTCGGCGGCACCGCGAATTACACGATTGCGGTGGACCAGGATACCTGGATCCGCAACGACTTTCCGACCGATACCAACGGTGGCAGCACCAAGCTGCATACCAAGTACGATACCGGCAAGATCGAGCACGTGCTGCTGCGCCATGACCTGTCGGCGATTCCGGCAAAAGCCGCGGTCCTGTCGGCGACGGCGTGGTTTTATCTCACCGATGCCCACGCCGAGGGCCCGGTCGATATCCATGCCGTCAGCGCCGACTGGGTCGAAGCCGACGCCACCTGGGACAGCATGAGCGACAACATCGACAGTGCCGTGCTCGCGAGCATCCCGGCGCAGGATGTCGCCAATGTCTGGGTGCCGGTCAACCTGACCGCCCAGGTGCAGGCCTGGGTCAACGGCGAGACCTACCATGGAATCGCGTTGAGCACTACCAGCGAGGGTTCCCACGGCCAGTACGCCAGCCGCGAATCGGCCACCCAGACCTTTCTCGAGGTCGACGTCAACCTTTACCAGCCGGCGCCGAGCCATGCGCAAGTGCGCGTCGACCACGGCGGCGGCAAGGATGTCGTGCTCGATTCTTTTTACAACACCCGCAACCATGGCGACTATCGGCTCGACGTCGATTCCGTCGGCACCCTCGAGCACGCGCTGATCCAGTTCGATCTGCCGGCGATTCCGCCGGGCGCGAAAATAGTTTCGGCGCGGCTCGAGTTGTATCACACGATCACCAACGGGACCCCGGTCGACCCGGGTATCGATATCCATCGCGTCACCCGCGACTGGGTCGAGGGCACACAATCGGGTGGCGGCACCGCCGACGGCGCGACCTGGGACACCTGGGACGGCAGCAACAACTGGACCCAGGGCGGCGGCGATTTCGACATTACCCCCGTGGCTTCCGGTCCCGTATCGATAGCCATCAATGACTGGGAGTCCTGGGATATGCGCGAACTGGTGCAGGGCTGGGTCGACGGTACCTATCCGAATTACGGCATGGCCCTCAAGGGCAGCGGCAGCACCGACATCAGCTTTGCGTCGAAGGAAGACGCGGACCCTGCGCTGCGCCCGAAGCTCTCGATCACCTACGCTTGCGAGTGCGGCCAGGTTTGCAGCGCACCCCGGGGCAGCGGCAACATCCTGATGGTCGTGGTCAACCCGACCACGCTGGTGGCCGAGGACCAGCAGGCGAAGGACCTGTTCGAATCCTGGGGCTACACGGTGTCGGTCATTAGCGAGAGCGCCAACCAGGCCAGTTACGACGCGGCGGTCGCCAGCAACGACGTGGTGTTTATTTCGGAGACCGTGAATTCGAACTCGGTCGGCACCAAGCTGGCCAACGCACCGATCGGCGTCGTCAGCCAGGACCGCGACTACAACCCCGATCTCGGGCTCGCCACCGGCGGCACGCTCAAGGTCGGCACCGACATCGACATCGTCGACACCGATCACTTCATCACCCGTCCGTTCCCTGCCGGTCCACTGCCGATCTACGCTGCCGGCATGGAACAGCTGGTCACGACCGGCGCGCTGACCGCCGATCAGCAACCCCTGGCGGAAATTGGCGGCGACGCATCGCTGGTCGTGCTCGATCAGGGCGCCGCGATGGAAGGCGGGGGTAGTGCCGCCGGCCGCCGCGTGATCCTGCCGCTCGGCACCCGCTATCGCTTCAACTGGGATCATCTCAACGCCAACGGCCGACTGCTGGTGCAGCGCGCTCTCGAATGGGGCATCGGCGCCGATGATAAAGCGGCTGGCAAGCTGTTGCTGGTTGTCGCCAATGCGGGCAGTCTGTTAACCAGCGAATCCGACCGAATGGCGCTGATCGAGTCGTGGGGTTACGACGTGACCCTGATCAGCGATGATGCGTCCCAGGCGGAATACGACACCGCGCTGGCCGACGTTGACGTCGTCTATATATGTGGTTCGGGCTCTTCGACCGCAGTCGGTACCAAGCTGACGGCCGCAACCGTGGGCGTGCTGAGCGAGGACATCGGGCTGGTCGACGAACTGGGGATTGCCGAGCCGGCCTTCGTCAAGAAGAACTCGCAGCAGATCAATGTCATCGACAATACCCACTACGTGACGAACGGCTTTGTTCTCGGCTCGCTGCAGCTGTATACCTATCTGCCGGAGATCTGGACCGTCACCGGAGCGTTGGCTCCGGGCCTCAATATCCTGGGTGAGACGCAGGATGCCGTCGGTACTTTCCCGCCGGGACTGGCGTATCTCGAGACCGGTGCCGAGCTCTACGGTGGTGGCTTCGCCGCCGGGCGACGCGTGCAGATGCCCTGGTCGCAAGGAAGTTTCGATATCAACGCGCTGAACGCCGACGGCCGAACCATCTTCAGGCGCGCTATCGAGTGGGGTGCGGGCGCCGAAATCCCAGATCTCTCGAACGAGTTGTTATTTGTGGTCGCCGATGCATCGACCCTGACCGGCGCCGAAACAGCAAAAAAATCCCTGATCGAAGGCTGGGGTTACACGGTCAACCTGATCGACGATGGCGACAGCGTTACCAACTTCGTCGCCGCGTTCGCTGCCAATGGCGTGATTTTCGTCTCGGGCGAGGTCAGCGATACCGCGGTCAGCAGCAAGCTGGTCAAAACCACGCTCGGCGTGGTCAACGAACAGATCTCGCTGCACGATGAACTGCTGTTGTCGACGAGTGCGGCGACGAATGACTTCAGCAATATCTTGGTGATCGACAACACGCATTACATTACAGATGGCATAGCCACCGGCTGGCACGGGATTGCCAGCAGCAACCAGCCGCTGAACGCGCTCACGGGAACACTCGCGCCGGGCATGACCAACCTCGCCGAAGTCTGGATCTCGGGCGCGAATTATGATTTTGGCCTCGCCGTCGTCGATACCGGTGGACAGCTGAACGCGGGCGAAATCGCGGCCGGCCGGCGTGCACAGCTACCCTGGGGCACCGCGAGCTTCGATTTCAGCGCGCTGAACGCCAACGGCCAGAACCTGATGCGGCGCGCGATCGAGTGGGCCGGCGGCGCCGACATCGACCTGAGTCCATTCGCGCACTGGAAACTCGACGAGACCAGCGGCCCGACCGCGGTCGATTCCGAAGGCGATAACGACGGTACCTGGACCAACGGCCCCGTCGCCGCGCCGGGCGTCGACGCCGGCGGCCTCGATTTCGACGGCAGCAACGACTACGTCGATGCCGGGACTTTCGACGTCGTCGGTAGCGGCATCACGATGATGGCGTGGTTCAACGCCGAGGCGATCGCGACCGACGACGGCCGTTTCGTTTCCAAGGCCAGCAGCCCCAACGAGGTCGACGCTTACTGGCAGTTGTCGACCACCGATTCCGGCTCGAACCGATATCTGCGCATGCGCATCAAGGCCGGCGGCACGACCACGACGCTGGCCGACTCGAGCGTCAATCTCGCGACCGGCACCTGGTATCTCGCCACCGGAACCTACGATAATGCGAGCGGCATGATGCGGCTCTACCTCGACGGGGTCGAGGTTGCCAGCACCGCGCACGCGGTCGGCGGTGCGCTGGACACCAATCCCGCGGTGTCGGTCGCGCTCGGCGCCAATGGCACGGCCGAGCGCTTCTTCAACGGCATTCTCGACGACGTGCGCATCTATAACCGCGCGCTCGGGGCGAACGAGATCCAGGATTACTACGACGCCAGCGCCCCGCAAGCCCCTGGTTACACCGAAGTCTACGAACCCTGGTCGGCCTTGAACGACAGTACCTGGGAAGTGGTCGACCTGGCGCCGTTCGGCGTGCCGGCCGATGTTGTGGTCGAAGTTGCGGTTGTCCACGCCGATGCCAGCAAGGAGCAGTGGGGCGGCGTGCGCGCGGTCGGCTCGGCGCTGGAGCGGCGCATACTGCTGCACGAGCCCGAAAGCGGCGGCGTGGATAGCGTCACCATGCACGTGCAGGCAGATGCCAGCGGCCGAATCGAACACTACACCAGCAAGAAGGGCACAACGAGTTTCGTGCTGCTCGGTTACTGGACCGGTGCGGCCTATGTCGAGCTATTCGAGCCGTTCAGCGCGGGTGCTGCGAATAGCTGGGTCAGCGAGGGCGTCGACGACGAGGGTCTGGGCCCGAACCAGATCGCGGAGGTGCTGATGCAGAATACCAACGGTGCGGCCGAGCGGCTGGCCGGCGTGCGCGCGGCGGGGTCCAGTATCAACCGGCGTTTCGACCTGCACGAGGCGGAGTCGGGCGGTGTCGATGCCGTGACCATGATGGTCGAGACCGATGCCGCGAGCACGATCGAGGCCTATGCCGAGGATACCGTGGACGTCGAGTTTTACGTGCTCGGATACTGGAGTGCGCCGCCCGGCAGTTTTACCGAGCTCGGCGGCAGCAGCGCGCGCTCGACGCCGACCGCGGCCTGGGGAGTCAAGGATATATCGAGTCTCGGCGTGCCGGCTAATTCGATCACGCAGTTCGTGCTCAGCAACGATGCCGTGGGCACCGAGAATGTCATGGGCGCGCGCGCCGTCGGTTCGACGCTGGATCGCTTCGTCGACCTGCAGGAGGCCGAGGCCGGCGGCTCCGACCTGGCGACGATGCACGCCCATGTCGATGCCAATACGGAAGTCGAGTGGTACTCAGAGTCGGGTATCTCGGGCGCCTTCTTCTACCCGGTTGGCGCGTGGTTGCTTGCGCCATGATTATTAATGAAAAACAATCGGCTGCCGATATAACTCAGGGTACTTGCGCGAGATGGAATCTGATGAATATTTGCCAGGACGAAGCTGCATGAAAACCGTTCTTCCCCGATTCTTGCATTCGGTGTGGTCCAGCACGCGCTACGATTCGCCCGAGCTGACTCGCTTCGCGCGCAAGAAATCGGTCGAGGAAGCGCGCAGGGGCCTGGTAGCGATGAGTATCGTGATCATGGGGATACTGGCGGTCGAAGCCCTGTTCTACGTCAAGTTCGCGCTCGATCCGATGTACCTTTATACCAGCGCGATCCTGGTGCTGTTGTCGCTCAACATGGTTTTCTCCGCGCGCGCGGTCGAAGACCCGCGCGCGCTTCACCTGCTCGGCGTCACGCTGCTGGTGGTCTCGGGCAGCGCTTTCGTGCTGTTGGCGCATTACCAGGGCAATTTCCACCCGATGCTGTTCGCCAGTGTCGCGATGCTGTTCATCGTCGTGCCGATGATGTCCTGGGGTCTGGGTGAAGGGCTCGCGGTGACGCTGCTGATCTACCTGATGTTCACTTTCTCGACCATCGAGGCGAAGTTCGATTTCGCCGATCAGAGCCTGTGGACCCTGCAATTCATCATGCTCGGCGCCGGCGCGGTCAGCCTGCTGCTGGTGGCACGCAACGTCGAGCTGCGCAAGCACGATATCGCCGCGCAGCATGACCTCGTGGTGGCGCACGACCGCATTGTCGATCTGTCGAATCGCGATCCGCTGACAGGCGCCTGGAATCGGCGCTATTTTGACCTCAAGTTTGACCGCTATCTCGAACGCTGCCGGGAAAATCAGAATCAATTCCATTTCATGCTGCTCGATGTCGACGATTTCAAGACGATCAACGACGTTTGCGGGCACGAAAGCGGGGACCATGTGCTAGAGCACATCGGCCAGGCCTTCAATAGCGTGATCGGCGACCACGGCAGCCTGGTGCGTATGGGAGGCGATGAATTTGCGCTGATTTTCGCCGATCTCGAGCCCCGCGTCATCGCGATTCGGGCGCTGAAGAAATTTTGCGAATTAAACGCCGCAAGCAAATGCGACGAGGTGGTCAGGGCCAGCCTCAGTATCGGGGTTGCGAGCGTGCCGCCCGATATCGAGGTTTCCTATCGGCAGCTCTACAAGCAGGCTGACCTCGCGCTTTACCGGGCGAAAAGCCTGAAGGACGCCAACCCGGCGCCGCCGAATATCGTCGTCAGCGTGCTGCAGGACCCCAACGACGTGCATATCAGCACTCAGACTTTGTGGAACCAGGACGCCAGCGCCGACCCGGCCGGCAGCGGCGCGGCATGATCGTATTGCACTGAATTCTAAGGAATTCCCCGCGTCGGCCGATCTCTTTACAAGGTACCTGAACAGGACTAATCCCTATGAGCAGCAACTGGAACAAGGTCACGATCGAGGCGAACCTGATTTCGCTGCCGGACATTTACTGGCGGTTGAAAGAGATCCTCGCGACCCACGATTACTCGCTGCAGGATGTCGCGCAGCTGATCGTCTACGATCCCGGGCTGACCGCGCGCCTGTTGAAGATCGTCAACAGCGCCTATTTCGGTTTCGCCGCGCAGATCGATACCGTCAATCACGCGGTGTCGATTCTCGGCGTGCAGCAGATCGAAGACCTGATTCTGACGACCTCGATCGCCGATGCATTGGGTGATTACGAGTGCGAGCACCTCGATATCCGGCAATTCTGGTTGCGCTGCGTCTATCGCGCCATCGCCGCACGCGACCTGGCCGGTGAGTGCAGGCTGATGGACGGTGAGCGTATGTTCGTTGCCGGTTTGCTCTCCGGCATCGGTCATCTGATCATGTATCAATCGTTGCCGGTACTGGCGCAGCAGGCACAGCGCCTCGCCGACGAGACCGGCAAACCGCTGCACCGCATGGAGCAGGAAGTTATCGGCTTCGATCATGCGCAGGTGGCGGCATTGCTGATGGAGAACTGGAAGCTGCCCGCCAGCCACGTCTCGATTATCAGGAACCATCTCGAATTCGACCCCAACGCCGATTTTCTGCTGGAGACATCGATTGTCCATATCTCGGCCCTGATCGGTAACGCCTTTGCCGAGAGCCGGCCGCTGGACGAAATGCTGGTCAAGGCCGACAACCAGGCATGGGATTTGACTGGTCTCGATATCGGGCATTGCGAGGATATCGACCGGATCGTTGCCGAGCAGTTGAGTGGCGTGGTCAACCTGCTGTTTCCAAAGATGCAGTGCGCCGCGGTTTAACGGTCGATGACGATATTGCAAAAATTCAGGGGTAAGACGGCATCCCGGGCCCAGGCGTCGGCACCAGGCCTGATCGGTCTCGATATCGGCACCGACCGGATTCATCTGTGCCAGATTCGTCCGCTCGAGCACGGGCGTTACTCGATCTACGCCAAGAGCTCGATCGAGTACCCCGGTGGGCGTGAAAAACTGCTGGAGTCGCCGAAAAAATTAAAGCGCGTGATCGGGAATGCCCTCAGGCAGAAAAAGTTCAAGGGCAAGCGGGTGGTCGCGCTGATGCCCTGGGAAGACGTCAAGATCATGTTGTTGACTTACAAGTCGAACGTGAACGACGTCGATGCCGAAGTAGTGCGTATGCTCGCCGACCGCACCGAGGGTTCGATCGAGGATTACGTGATCGATTACGTGCCGGTGCGCGCCAACCCGGGTGACGAGGAGCACATGGTGGTCGCCACGATTTCCGCCAGGGAAAAAGTTAACCGTTTGCTGAACGCGTTGATCGGTTGCGGCCTGGAGGTCGATTCGCTGGACATCGCGCCGACCGCGCTGCGCCGGGTGGTGAGTGCTCTATACACCGGCCACGCCGCGGACAACGTGCTGCTGATCCATACCTACCGCGAGGAATCCTATCTGACGGTGATCTCGGGTCGGCGCCTGCTGTTCAACCAGTCGGTGGCTTTTGGTGAAAACCTGTTGCTCGAACGGATATCGGCTGAACTCGATATTTCGCTGGAGTCAGCCCGCGCTTTGGTGCGCGATCACGGGCTCGAGAAACAATCGCTGGCGCGCGCGATTGGTGCCGATACCGACAACGACGTTTCGGGAACCCTGCTCGAAATCGTCAAGCCCTGTTTTCTCGACCTGGTCAATGAAATCAACCGGGTGCTGGTGTTTACCGCCGCGGAAACTCACGGGGTGCCGGTCAGCCGGGTTTGCCTGCTGGGCAGTCTTGCGCACTGGCCGGGCGCGCAAGCCGTTCTGATGTCGTTGCTGGATCTCGAACAGCCCGATGGGCAGACCGAGTTCAACCAGGTGTTTCAGGACGAAAACGACGATACCCGGATTCCATGGGAAGGTTTGTTTTCGGACATATCGATAGCGATGGGCCTGGCGCTCAGGGGACAATTGCCGAATGAATGAAATCGACCTGTTCCCCGACGATTTGCGCAAGCGGCTGCTGTTTTTTCGCTGGTTCAAGCTCACCGGGTTTGCGCTAGTGCTGCTGACTATCCTGTTTGTCGCTGCCTTTGCCCTGCTGCGCGAGGCCAACGCACATATCGATGAGCAAATTCAGTATTTTCAGTCGCAACGTGAAATTACCAATGCCAATCGTAAACAGTTGGAGCAGCTCAACCAGCAGAAGAAAAATCTGAAGCAGCAGCTCGACCTGCTCAGCGGCCTGCGCAGCGGTGCTTCGGCCGAGCAAATGTTCGTCATGATCGATCGCTCCTTGCCGGGCCCCGAGGTTTGGCTCACCAACTGGAAGTTCCGCCGCGCCGGTACCCCGGTGGAGGAGAGGCAGCAAGCCGTCAGTACGGGTTACTTTATCGTGATCCCTGCCGATAACCAGAATAAGCAGGAAGAAACCTGGAAAATCGAGACCCACATGAATATTCAAGGGCAGGCGCTGGATCACGTTGCGATGTCGAAATTCGTGCTCAACCTGACGCAGCAGCCCGAGATCGAAAACGTGCGCATCGTCAGTACCAGACAGACTGAAGTCAACCGCACCAAGGTGGTTGATTTCAGCCTGGATATCGTCGTTTCCGCGCGCCAGGACAGGAGCTAATGCAGGATTTTATCGAAAACGCCGAACCCCGTTTCGTCGCGATGATGCTGATGTTCATCGTGCTGCTGGTCTCGCTGGTCGAGATCACTTACCTGCTGTGGCCACAGGTCAAGCAGTACCGGGATCTGCATGCCAGTCACCAGGTGCTGGAGCAGGCGGTGACCAGTAACGACAGCCTCGCTAACCAGCTCAGGAAAATCGACGCCGAGGTGCAGGATCTGTCGCGTCAGCTGCATGGCGACATGGCGCGGTTGCCGGCGAAGCAGATGGAGTCGTTCGTTATCGGGCGGCTGCAAAGGGTTTCGTGGGCAACCGAGGTCGAACTGCTAAGCGTGCAGCCGGGCAGCGGCAAGCAGGTGCAAAACTTTCGCGAAAGCCTGTTCGAGGTCAAGCTCAACGCGCACTATCACGACTTCTTCGAATGGTTGCAGACGGTTAACGACGAGCTCGGTTACATCGTGGTCAAGAAATTCGAGATTCGCCCCGACGAGCAGGATGCGCTCGACAACCCGGAACTCAGTCTGCAGCTGACGCTGGTCTCTTACCGCATGGTGCAGGATTATGCATCCTAGCGTGGTCGTCATGATGTTTGCTTTGGCCGGTACGACCTGGTCCGTCGGCGATGCCGCGGAGATGGAAATGCTGATGCTGAGCAATAACCCGTTTACGCGCCCGGAGGTGCTTAAGCCGAAGCCGCCGCCGCCACCCGCGCCGCGGCCGGTGGTGATTCTGCCGCCCGACGAAATCGAGCTCGAGTTGACCGCGACCATGGTGTCCGAGACTGCGCCGATGGTCGTGGTTAATGGTGAAATGCTGGCGCTGGGTGAAAAAATCGAAGGAATGAAGCTGATCGCGGTGATGGAGCACAGGGCCGTTTTTACGCGCGATGGCCGCAAGTTTACTTTCGAGATCGAAACCCCGCAACCAGAGCAAAGATAAAGTGAAATTAATAATATGAAAAATATATTCACTTCAAAACTGTCCCGTTTGTCATGCTGGCTGCTGTTGCCGGCACTGCTGGTTGCCGCTCCAATGTCGCAAGCCGGCAAAATATCGCTTTCGATCCAGGAGCTGGATATCCGCGAAGTCATGCAGATGCTGTCGCGTGAAGAACGTATGAACATATTCGTTGCCGACGGCATCAGCGCCGATGTTTCGGTTAATATTTACGACATGGAAGCCGCGGAGGCGGTCGGCCTGATCGCCGAGTCGGCGGGTTTTGTCGTCGAGCAGCGTGGCAACAGTTTCTTCGTGATCGAGCGCGAAGATACGGGCAAATATCACCAGAGCCCGATGATGAACGTGCGTTCGTTCAAGATGCAGTATGCTTCCGCGGCCGACGCGCAGAGCGTGCTCGAGGAGTACCTGTCCGAGTTTGGCAACATTAAGGCAATAGACGAAACCGACATCCTCATCGTCGAGGATCTGCCGCCGTTCCTGGACAAGATGGAAACCATTATCGACGCGATCGATCGTGAGCCGAAACAGATCATGATCGAGGCCAAGATCCTTGAGATTTCGCTCACCGACAACCAGTCCTACGGACTCGACTGGGCCAAGTTGTTCGATAGCTCTGACGGCAGCGGCAGCATCGGGGTACAGGGATTTGCCAATCCAACCGCGCCGGGCCTGTTCGCACAATATGCCAATGACAATGTCACGCTGGTGCTCAACGCGCTCAAGGCCCGCGGTCGCCTGCGTACGATCTCGACGCCAAAACTGCTGGCGATGGAAGGGCTCGAGGCGGAAACCGTGGTCGGCACCGAAATCGGTTACCGGGTTACCACGACCATCAACCAGGTCACGACCGAGAGCATCGAGTTCCTCGAATCGGGCGTCATCCTGAAGGTGACTGCGAGCGTTGACCGCAGCGGTCGTATCCTGCTCGACGCCTTTCCCGAAGTCAGTACCGGGGTCGTGTCCGACGACGGCATCCCGTCAAAGGCTACCACGCAGGTATCGACCCGCATGCTCGTCCCCAATGGTAAAACAGTGTTTCTCGGTGGCCTGATTCAGCATCAGATTAATAATACCCGCGAGGGTGTGCCCGGCCTCGGAGACGTGCCGATTGTCGGTGCCCTGTTCTCGAACCGGGCGAAAAGCCTTACGAGTACCGAGATCGTCGTGCTGATTACACCGAGAATCGTCGATTACGCGATGGGTGAGCCTGAAACAGGCTCGAAACAGCGTGTCCAGACGATCAACGAATTGATCGATGCCGAGCTGTCGACTACCGAAAAGAAAATGGAAGAAATATTCGACGGCCGACGATCGAACAACCCGGATGTTGAAGTCAACATCAACGACCGCAAATAACCTCAAGATCATAAATGTGGGTCAGAGTAAAAACTAAAATAATTTTTACTCTGACCCAAAATTACATGACAAAAAAACCGGCGTAAGCCGGTTTTTTTGTGCCTTTGGTGTTATGCCCGCTGGCGCGGGGAAGACTCTACAGCAAGGTAGGCCTCAGCTGCCCTGCTGTGGCTTCATGTCGTCGGCGGAGATGCCGGCGACTGCAACCGGCGTCTTCATCGCGTCGCGTCGGAACGGCTCGCCCAGTTCCTGGTTGAGCACGACTTCGATATAGGTAGTCACGTTGTTTTCCATCTGGTCCTTGACCGCGGTAGCCAGCGCCTCGGTCAGGCCATCCATGGTTTCAGCCTTGACGCCCTTGACGCCGCAGGCTTCGGCTATTTTCGCGTATTCGACGCCGACGTTGAGCTCGGTGCCGACAAAGTTGTCGTCGTACCACAGGGTGGTGTTGCGCTTCTCCGCGCCCCACTGGTAGTTGCGGAAGATGATCATCGTGATCGCCGGCCATTCGTTGCGGCCGCAGGCGGTCATTTCGTTCATCGAGATGCCGAAGGCGCCGTCACCGGCGAAGCCGATCGCGGGCACGTCCGGGCATGCAATCTTGGCGCCGAGAATCGACGGCAAGCCGTAACCGCAGGGACCGAACAGGCCCGGTGCGAGGTACTTGCGGCCCTGCTCGAAGCTCGGGTAGGCGTTGCCGATAGCGCAGTTGTTGCCGATATCGGACGACATCATCGCGCCTTCCGGCATCGATTTCATGATCGCCTGCCAGGCCTGGCGCGGCGACATGCGCTCGGGGTCGCGATTGCGAGCACGCTCGTTCCAGGTGATGCCCTCGTCGGTGTCTTCCTCGAAAATCATTTCAGCCAGTTCGGCTTCCCAGTTGGCCTTGGTCTCTGCGATCAATGCGGTGCGGGCTTCACGACCGGCATCACCGGCGCCTGCGCCGAGCTGATCGAGCAACTGTTGCGCGACCTGCTTCGCGTCACCGATGATGGCAACGTCGACCTTCTTGGTCAGGCCGATGCGTCCGGCGTTGATGTCGACCTGGATGATTTTGGCGTTCTTTGGCCAGTAGTCGATGCCGTAACCCGGCAGCGTCGAGAACGGATTCAGGCGAGTGCCGAGCGCGAGCACGACGTCGGCCTTTGCGATCAGTTCCATCGCTGCCTTGGAGCCGTTGTAGCCCAGCGGACCCGCCGCCAGCGGATGCGAACCCGGGAAAGCGTCGTTGTGCTGGTAGTTACAGCACACCGGCGCGTCCAGTTTTTCGGCCAGGTTTTTGCTGGCTTCGATGGCGCCACCGATGACAACGCCGGCGCCGTTGAGGATCACCGGGAACTCGGCTCCTGATAACAGTTCGGCCGCCTGTGCGATTGCTTCCTTGCCGCCCGGTGAGCGTTCCAGCTTCACCGGCTGCGGCAAATCGATGTCGATCACCTGGGTCCAGTAGTCGCGCGGCACGTTGATTTGCGCCGGCGCGCTGCCGCGCCAGGCGTTTTCGATTACGCGATTGAGGACTTCGGCGATACGCGTCGCGTCGCGAACTTCTTCCTGGTAGCAGACGCAGTTTTCAAAAATTTCCATCTGTTTGACTTCCTGAAAGCCGCCCTGGCCGATGGTCTTGTTGGCCGCCTGCGGGGTCACCAGCAACAGCGGCGTGTGATTCCAGTAAGCGGTCATGATCGGGGTCACGAAGTTGGTGATGCCGGGGCCGTTTTGCGCGATCGCCATCGACATCTTGCCGCTGGCGCGAGTGTAACCGTCGGCGCTCATGCCTGCGTTGACCTCGTGCGCGCAATCCCAGAACTTGATACCGGCTTCGGGGAACAGGTCTGAAATCGGCATCATGGCCGAGCCGATTATGCCGAAAGCATGCTCGATGCCGTGCATCTGCAGAACCTTGATGAAGGCTTCTTCGGTAGTCATTTTCATAGCGCTGTCCTCGTTCCGGGGCTGTTTTTTAAGGGCTGGCTAAAATAAGCCAATCGTCGTTTCGTGGTAGTACCAGTTGCGACCTATTATTAATACCAGTTAAGTGGAGGGTGCAAACTTAGGGGATATTGTTTCAGATCGCTTCGAAGGGGTCAGAGCAAAAATTTCGGCGCTATCATCCCATCCGAACAGGGATCGGGAAATTTTTGATCTGACCCCGATCTTCCCAACGTCGAGACGCCTGGGGTCAGACCAAAAATGCCGGCAAAAAAACACTCTACTACTCAAGCCTCAACGGCATTTTTGCTCTGACCCCTTCGAAGCGACCCAGTACCCTCCATATCGAAGGATTGCTCTGACCCCTTCGAAGCGACCCGAAACCATCGACGCTAGATCATCTCGTGGATCAGGCCGGCGAGCTTCTTGATGCCGGGTTCGATGCGATTGGCGGCTATCGACGAATAGCCGAGGCGAATGAAATTCTGCGGCGGATCGTCCTGCATGAAACAGATGTCACCCGACTCGATCAGGATACCGGACTCGCGCGCCTTTTCCTTGAGCTGGCGCGTATCGAGACTGGCGGGACCCTCGACCCAGTAGGAAGTCCCGCCGAACGACGGGATGCGCGAGGATTCGGGCAAATGCCGGTTGAGCGCCTTGCCCATGACTTCCCAGCGATCCTGGTAAGTCTGGCTGAGTCGGTGGATCAGCGAGTCGTGATGGCCCATCGACAGGAACAGCGCGACGATGCGCTGGTTGTTGGCCGGCGGATGGCGCACCATCAGGCGCCGCAGCGCCCGTGCCTCTTCGATCAGGGCCTTCGGCCCGACCATGTAGCCGAGGCGCAGCCCGGGCGCCAGCGTTTTCGACAGGCTGCCGACATAGATAACGCGACCGCTGGCGTCGAGGCTTTTCAGCGCCGGCGTCGGTTCGCCGACAAAGTTGATCTCGCTCTCGTAGTCGTCTTCGATAATCAGGAAGTCGTGCTTTTCGGCCTGTTTCAGCAGTTGCTCGCGGCGTTCCAGCGGCATCGTGACGGTGGTCGGCGACTGGTGGCTCGGGGTGGTATAGATGAATTCACTCGAATTCAAATCCTTACCCGGGACTACGCCGTGGTCGTCGACCGCGAGCGGTACCATGCGCGGCGACTTGAGCTCGAAGATGTTGCGCGCGTCCGGGTAGCCCGGGTTCTCCATGCCGACGCGGGTGCCTTTTTCGATCAGCAGGTCGGCGAGGATGTACAGCGCCTGCTGCGCGCCCATCGTGATCAGGATTTCATCGCGCGCCGCCCACACCCCGCGGCGCGGCAGGATGCGCGCCTGGATCTGCTCGATCAGCAACGGATCGTCGATATCGATACGATCGGGGGTGACGTCGCGGATATCGCTGACGCTGAGCGCCTGGCGGCAGCACTCGCGCCAGTCCGCCACCGGGAACAGGTCGGGATCGAGTTGTCCGAACAGGAATGGGTACGGATACTGCTTCCAGTCCAGCGGTTTGACGATATTGCGCTGCTGCGACGGGTGAAACTTGATATGCCGGTTCCAGTCGGGCGGTTGATGCTCTCCGTCGAGGCGCACCGGGTCGACGCGCACGCGCCCCTCGAGCATGGTTTTATCGATGTAGTAACCGCTGCGCTCGCGCGCCACCAGGTAACCCTCGTCGATCAGCTGCTGGTAGGCGAGCACCACGGTATTGCGCGCAACGCCGAGATGGCGCGCGAGTTCACGCGACGACGGCAGTGGCACTTCCAGCGGCAGCTTGTCGTCGAGAATCGCGCTGACGATCATTTCGCGCAGCTGGCGCTGGTAGCTGATCTTGCGGTCTCGCGACAGCTGGAACAGCTGGCTCCACATCATATTGTCGCTGCGGTTTAACATCTTGCTAAGCGTGTGGTCTCATCAATAGGCATAATCTGGCTCTATTGTATCCTGTTCCTTTCAATTTAGCCTCTGCTTCCCCCAATCCATTTTTATGGCGGCCCTGGCCCGCGGAGAGTGCGATGAAGCCCGAAAATATTAATGAAATCGTAGGCAGCGACAGAAATCACCTGTGGCATCACCTGGTGCAGCACAAGCCCTGGCAGACTACCGACCCGATGGTGATCGTCGAGGGCAAGGGTTTGCGCGTCAAGGATCATAATGGTCGCGAATATCTCGACGCCGTTTCCGGCGGCGTGTGGACCGTCAATGTCGGCTATGGCCGGGAAAGCATCGGCGACGCGGTGCGCGATCAAATCGTCAAGATGTGTTACTTCGCCAACTCGGCCGGCAATATTCCCGGTGCGCAGTTCGCCGAGAAACTGGTCGACAAAATGCCGGGCCTGTCGCGCGTCTACTACGCCAACTCGGGTTCCGAGGCCAACGAAAAGGGTTTCAAGCTGGTGCGCCAGCTCGCCGCGATGAAAAACGACGGCAAGAAGCACAAGATTCTCTACCGCGACCGCGATTACCACGGCACCACGATTACGACCCTGAGCGCCGGTGGCCAGGCGCAGCGCAAGGATCAGTACGGCCCGTTCACCCCGGGTTTCGTCGAGGTTCCGCACTGTCTCGCCTACCGCGATCCACGCGGCGATGATCCCGACTACGGCGTGCAGGCGGCGAAGGACATCGAGAAGGTCATTCTCGCGGAAGATCCGGACACGGTTGGCTCGATCTGCCTCGAGCCGATTACCGCCGGCGGAGGCGTCATCGTGCCGCCCGAGGGATACTGGGAGACCGTGCAGGAAATCTGCAGCAAGTACGGCGTGCTGATCCATATCGACGAAGTCGTTTGCGGCATGGGCCGCACCGGCAAGTGGTTCGGTTACCAGCATTTCAACGTCAATCCCGACATGGTCACCATGGCCAAGGGCGTCGCCAGCGGTTACGCGGCGATCTCGGTGCTGGCCACCACCGAAGACCTGTTCAACGAGTTCCTCGCCGAGCCCAGCGACAAGATGCATTATTTTCGTGACATCAGCACCTTCGGCGGTTGCGCCGGCGGACCCGCCGCGGCGCTCGAAAACATGCGCATCATCGAGGAGGAAAACCTGCTCGATAATGTCGTCAAGCAGGGCGATTACTGCCTCGAGCGCCTGCACGAGCTCAAGGACAAGTACCCGGTCATCGGCGACGTGCGCGGCAAGGGCCTGTTTCTCGGCGCCGAGCTGGTCAAGGACCGTGAAACCCGCGAACCGCTGGACGAAGCCCTGGTTGCCGGGGTTGCCGCCGACTGTCTCAGGCAGGGCGTCATGATCGGCCGCACCAATCGCAGCTTGCCGAAGTACAACAATACCCTGTGCCTGAGCCCGGCATTGATCTGTACCAAAGACGATATCGATGAAATTATCAACTCGATCGATGTCGCTCTAGGCAATCTTGAAATGTAGCCGGCAACGGGGATAATGCCCTGCCCATGAAACGCGGTATTATCCTCTCTGTGGCACTGTGGGTCGGTCTGTTCTCGACCGTCGGCAGTGCCGCGGGTCATAAGCCAACGGAGATTGCCGTTGGCTTTATAACGCAGTGGCCGAGCCCGGCCCAGTTTGCCCAGGCCACCAACACCTTCGACTACGCGCTCGGCCTGAGCGTCAGCTGGGTGCCGTTCGATAACGGTGACGCGATGAACACCGCGTTGGCCGAGAAGCGCGTGCAGATCGCTTACTCGCAGGGGCATGTTCCGTTCCTGGCGGGCATTACCCGGGGCCTCGACCTGACCATGGTCGGTATTGCCGGCGTATATCCCGAAAACGACAACTGCATCGTACCGGACAGCGCCGGTATCACGCGCGACAATGCCGCGCTGCTCGCCGGCAGCAAGGTCGCGGTAGAGGCCGGCAGCCTCAGCCACTATCGCATGCTGCGGGTGCTGGAGCATCTCGGTATCGACGAATCGCAGGTCGAAATCGTCGATACCGACGACGGTACTGCAACCGCCAGCGCGCTGCAGCAGGGCGAAGTTGACATGGCCTGCGCCTCTGGCGGTACCCTGCGCGCCATCCGCACGCTTGGCAAGCCGTTGCTATCCGGGGCTGAACAGGAAGCGCTTGGGCTCAGACTGTTCGACGCGATCACGGTCTCTACCGCGTTCATGAACGAACACCCGGAAATGGTACAGGCCTTTATGGACGTAGTCGGGGCGGCCAACGAGCAGTGGCAACTGAATCCCGATCCGATGCGCGCGGCGATCGCGCGTGCGGCGCAAATGGATCAGGGGGTCGCCGACCGCGCCCTCTCCGAGTTCAGTTTTCCGTCGATCGCGCAGCAGAAATCGGAAGCCTGGATGGGTGCCGAGGTGGTCGACTACATCAGCGATCTTGCCGACTTTCTTGCGACTCACGGGCAACTTGGCGAGCCGCTGGATAATTACGATCGTTTTGTAACAACGCGTTTTTTACGATGGTAGCCGTTACGCCGCGCCGCTGGCTCGCCAACGGTCGTCCTGGTTGACAGGCTAGAGGCCGACCCCTTGCAAATTACCGATATTGTCGCACGCCTGGGCACGGATGATTTTCTGTTCGTCGACTCCAGCCACGCCATCGAGTTGTTATCGGAGCTGGCGCGGGCGCCGATCGGCGACGATCAGGCCTTTCTCGATAGCTGGGGGCATCTCGAGCAGGACCAGTACATGGCCGACGGCGGCAAGTACCGCAAGCGCCGTCACGCGGTCTACGCAATCCAGAATCCGGGCGAGGCGGCGCTGCAAATGCCATATCAGCCGCACTACCAGACGGTCGATTACAATCCATTGAATGGCGGTGTGGCGCGCTACTTCGCGCCGATACTGGACGACCTGCATCACAGCCTGACGCTGGCCGCGCTGCTCGAGTTCGGCGGCCGGGTTTTCAGCCAGCTCAGCGGCAACCACCAGTGGCATATCGAGTTGCACCAGTTCCGCATCGAGGCGCGCGACGGCGGGCTGGGCAAGCCAACCCCCGAAGGCGTGCATCGCGATGGCGTCGATTTCGTCATCGTCGTCATGATCAAGCGCGTCAACATCGATAGCGGCGCGACCACGATCTTCGACCTCGACAACAACCTGGTGGGAGAATTCACGCTGCGCGAGACCTTCGACATGGTGCTGGTCAACGATCGCCGCGTCTACCATGGCGTTACCCCGATCACCCCGCTCGATCCGGAGTCGGAGGCTTTCCGCGACGTGCTCGTGATCACCTTCAGGGCGCCGGATAGCGTCTGAAGACGCTTCTCGCGGTGATGCGTGTGAGACAGCGATTGTCGCAGAGTAAATCCTTTATCCAGGTATCCGCGTTCACCACGACCCGGCATGTTGCTGCTCGCTTTTGCGGTCACGGCGACTGTGCTAAATTGACAAGACATCCTCGAATGCCGTGCCGCCGTTGACTGAATATCTTACCACCAGGGAACTCGCCGAACTGCTGCGAATCAAGGAGCGCAAGGTCTACGACCTGGTGGCCTCGGGCGCGGTGCCCTGCACCCGCGCCACCGGCAAACTGCTGTTTCCGCGCGACGCAATCGATGACTGGTTGGCGCAGAACGAAACGCATCCTGCAGGCCCGGCGCCGCGAGCCGCCGCGCCGCGGCCGCTGGTTATCGTCGGCAGCCATGATCCGCTGCTGGAATGGGCGTTGCGAGCCTCCTGTTGCGGCCTGGCCAGCTATTTCGACAGTAGCCTCGACGGCCTGTCGCGTTTCGCTAATCGCGAGGGCATCGCGGCCGGGTTGCATCTCTACGAAGCGTCGAGCGGCAGCTGGAACAATGCGCAGGTCGAGTCGCGTTTCGCCCGTGCCGATGTCGTGCTGGTCGAGTGGGCAAAACGTTCGCGCGGCATCATCGTGCCGCCGGAGGCGGTGCAGCAGTACTCGGGATTGAGCGACCTGGCCGGCAAGAGCATGGTGCCGCGGCAAGCCGAGGCCGGCAGTCAGATATTGCTCGAAGCGCTGCTGCGGCAGCAGCAGGTCGATGCGGTCGCTATAAACTGGTTGACGCCGACGCGCAGCGAATCCGACGCGGTGATCGAAGTCGTCGAAGGCCGCGCCGACGCCACCTTTGGCCTGGCTTCGCTGGCCGCCCAGCATCGCCTCGGTTACGTGCCGGTGATCGACGAGCGCTATGACATAGTGGTCGACCGGCGAGACTGGTTCGAGCCGACCTGGCAGTCGCTACTTCGCTTTTGCCAGACGACCGCGTTTCGCGAGCACGCGGCGGACCTGGCCGGCTACAGCATCGACGACCAGTTCCGGGTGCATTTCAACGCGGCAGAGCCGGGATAGTGGGATTACGCCGTACCTGGCGCTACCTGGCGTTGGGGAAAAACAGCTGTTGCCCGTTTAGCTGGTAGGCTGCGATCGCGGCCTGGCCCGTGTCCGACACGATCCAGTCGACAAAGCGCTGTGCCGCCTCGCGCTTTACCTGGTCGCATTTTTCGGGGTTCACCATGATGATGCCGTATTGATTGAACAGCGCGTCGTCGCCCTCGACCTGGATCTCGAAATCCTGCTTGTTTCTGAAGCTGATCCAGGTTGCGCGGTCGGTCATGGTGTAGGCGCCGCTGCCAACCGCCGCGTTGAGCGTCGCGCCCATGCCCGAACCGGTCTCGAGATACCACTTGCCGCTGCCCCGGGTCGGATCGATGGCGGTTTCTTTCCATAACGACATTTCTTTTTTGTGCGTGCCCGAGTTATCGCCGCGCGAGGCAAACTTCGATTGGCTGCCGGCGATGCGGGCCAGGGCGTCGAGCGCTGACATGCCGCTGGCGATCGCGGCCGCATCGGTGGGCGGCCCGACGAAAACGAAATCGTTATACATGACATCATGGCGCTCGACACCGTAACCCTCGGCGACAAACTTTTCTTCCGCGGACCTGGCGTGTACCAGCAGCACGTCACCGTCGCAGTTACGGGCATTTTTAAGCGCCTGCCCGGTACCCACCGCCACCACGTTGACGGTGATGTCGGTCTCCCGCGTAAACATCGGCAGCAGGTGATCGTAGAGCCCCGAGTTAGCGGTCGACGTCGTGGACTGGACGATGATCGAGGTGTCGGTCGACCATGCCTGGCCGCTGCCGAGAATGGTAAGCGCAGCGGCGACCAGTGTATTTTTGACCAGCAGTCTCACTATTTTCTCCTGTCGTAATGGTTGTGTCGTGATTGACTAAATAACGATCCTGCCTTCGAGGTAGGCGCTTGCCTGCGGGCTCGACGGCGAATCGAAAAACGTGGTGGCGGATTGATACTCGAGCAGGCGGCCATCGTGCATGAAGATGACGTCGTCCGACAGGCGTCGCGCCTGGCCGATATCGTGGGTCACGAGAATGATCTTTACCCCGCGCGCGGAAGTCTCCTGCAGCAGGTTTTCGATCTGCAGGGTGGTGGCCGAATCGATGCTGGCGCAGGGTTCGTCTAGCAGCAGCACTTCGGGCTCGGTCGCGAGCGCGCGCGCCAGCGCCAGCCTTTGCTGCTCGCCGCCGGATAGCAGCCGCGCGGGTTGACTGCGCTGCCGGTACAGGCCCGCCTGCTGCAGTACCTCATCGCGCCGCTGCCTGGATCGAGTACTGGAGTTCAACACGAAATCGATGTTCGCCGCCACCGAGCGGCGCATCAGCACCGGTTTTTGAAACACCAGCGCCTGGCGTCGGCGTATCGTCTTGTCGAGCCGCCGGTGGTGCCAGCGAATTTCCCCGGACGCGGGTTCCAGCAGGCCGTGCAGCAGTCGCAAGAACAGGCTTTTACCGGCACCGTTGGGCCCCAGGATCCCGGTAATGCCCGCGCTATCCACGGTCACGCTGATATCTTTGAGCAGGTCGTCCCGCTCCACCCGGAAGCACAACGAATCGACCTCCAGGGGTAACAATAGCGAGGCGGCGGTTTTCGATGACATGGGTCGCGACGCGTCAGGCATAGGAGAGTCGGCGGGCGCTGGCGCGCAGCCCGTAGACCGCTGCGTTCACCGATAGCGCCAGTATCAGCAGGATGAAGCCGAGCGCCAGCGCCAGCGCGAGATTGCCTTTCGACGTCTCGAGCGCGATTGCGGTCGTCATGACGCGGGTCAGGTGATCGATGTTGCCGCCGACGATAATGACCGCACCGACCTCGGCGATCGCCCGGCCGAAGCCGGCCAGGGCTACCGTCAACAGGCTGTAGCGCGAATCCCAGATCAACGCGCCAATGACCCGGTGGGTCGGTATGCAGAACGAGCGAAACTGTTCGTCGTACTCGTGATGCATGTCTTCCACCACCTGGCGCGACAGCGCGGCGATAATCGGCGTAACCAGGATACTTTGCGCGATGATCATCGCCGCCGGCGTGTAAAGCAGGTTCATCCAGCCAAACGGTCCCGCGCGGGACAGTGCCATGTAAACCAGCAGGCCGACCACCACCGGCGGTAATCCCATCGACGCGTTCAGTATGACTGCAATCGTTTGCCGACCCGGAAACCGCACTACCGCGGTCAATGCGCCGAGCGGAAAACCCACCAGCGCCGAGATCACCACGGCGGTAATGCTGACGCGCAGGGATAAGCCAATGATTTCGATCAGGTCGGGGTCGCCACCAATGATCAGTGAAAACGCCAGGCCAAATGCGTCCGAGAAATCTTGCATGTTAAATTATGTTATTTGTTGCAAAAATTACGAACATATTAAGAATCGTCGTAAATAAAGCAAGTTATTAGCCTGAATCACACGGTTCGGTCGCCTGAAAACTGAAAGGCGCGAGCTGATGGTCTGTATTACGGACCGCATCGCTTGACTCGGGCGCCCGCTCTTGTTGCGCCGCTTCGTCGCCGTCACCCCTTCTTTGGAATCTCGTGATCGCGCCGTCCCTGCGAGCACTTATGGATGTCGTTTATTCGTAAGAACTGCCGCCGGACTGCGTATATCGTGCGATTCTGAATGTGCTTTAGAGTCGTGGGTCGCTTATACTTCGACGGCTTTTTCGTAGACAACCAACCGGGAATTATCGTGGAAAGAGAAGCAATGAATTTTGACGTGGTCATCGTCGGCGCCGGACCGTCGGGTTTGACCATGGGCATTCGCCTCGCGCAGCTGGCGCAGGAACAGGAACGCGAACTCACTATCTGCATTCTAGAAAAGGGTGCCGAGGTCGGCGCGCATATCCTGTCCGGCGCGGTGGTCGAACCACGCACGCTAAGCGAGCTGATTCCCGACTGGAAGGAGAAAGGAGCGCCGCTGAACGTGCCGGTGAAATCGGATTCCTTCAAGTTCCTGACCGAGAAGGGGTCGATCTCGATGCCGACACCGCCGCAGATGCACAACGAGGGCAACTATATTATCAGCCTCGGCAACCTGTGCCGCTGGCTCGCGGAGCAGGCCGAAGAGCTGGGCGTCGAAATCTTCCCGGGCTTCGCCGCGGCCGAAGTGCTGTACGACGACTCGGGCGCGGTGCGCGGTGTCGCCACCGGCGACATGGGCATCGGCAAGGATGGCGAGCCTGGTGAAAACTTCGAGCCGGGGGTCGAGTTGATCGGCCGCCAGACCATTTTTGCCGAGGGCTGCCGCGGCTCGCTGACCGGCGAGCTGATGCAGAAGTTCAATCTGCGCGATGGCGTCGAGCCGCAAACCTACGGCATCGGTATCAAGGAAATCTGGGAAGTCAAACCCGAGGTGCACGACGAGGGTGCCACGCTGCACACCATCGGCTGGCCGTTGAAGTCGGATACCTACGGCGGATCTTTTCTCTACCACACCGATAATAACCAGGTCGCCGTCGGCTTTGTTATCGGTCTAGATTACCGCAATCCGCACCTGAGCCCGTTCGAAGAGTTTCAGCGATTCAAGAATCATCCCTCGATCCGGCCGCTGTTCGAGGGCGGCACCCGGGTTTCCTACGGCGCGCGTGCGATATCCGAGGGCGGGCTGCAGTCGATCCCGAAACTGACCTTTCCCGGCGGGCTGCTGGTGGGTGACACCGCGGGTTTTCTCAACGTGCCGAAAATCAAGGGCACCCATACCTCGATGAAATCGGCGATGCTCGCCGCCGAGGCCGTGTTCGAGCTGCTGCCGGTGGAGTACGACGAAGAAAATCCGGGCCCGGCGCTGGAAGCCAGCGCCTACCCGGAAAAACTGAAAAATTCCTGGTTGTGGCAGGAACTGCACAAGGTGCGCAATATCCGTCCCGGGTTCCAGAAAGGGCTTTGGCTGGGCCTGTTCAACGCCGCGCTCGAATCTTACCTGTTTCGCGGCAAGGCGCCCTGGACCATGGGGCATCACGCCGATCACGAACAGATCGGTCACAAGGACGATTACCAGAAAATCGATTACCCCAGGCCGGATGGCGTCGTCACCTTCGACCGTTCGTCGTCGGTTTACCTGTCCGGTACTTACCACGACGACAACCAGCCGGCGCACCTGCGGTTGCGCGACGACAGCGTGCCGGTTGCGCTGAACCTCGCTAAATACGACGCCCCCGAACAGCGCTACTGCCCGGCCGGGGTTTACGAAATCGTCGAGCTGGAGGGCCAGCCCGCGCTGCAGATCAACGCCCAGAACTGCGTGCATTGCAAGACCTGCGACATCAAGGATCCGAGCCAGAACATCCACTGGACAGTGCCCGAGGGTGGCGGCGGGCCAACCTATCCCAACATGTGACACGACGCGGCCGTTTGCCGAAAATCAAGCTCGGCAAACGGCCGCCTCGAGTCATCCCGGAAAGTGCGACAGCACTTATCCGGGATCTTGTGATGATTCGGCGGTGTTTTCTTGCGGGACTTTCACGACAGCTCTCGCAGAACACCTACAGAGCCTGAGCTCGTGGACTAAACCCTGGAATTGTGGGGTCCGCATAAAAAAAGGGAACAGATCCGGTTAAGAATCTGTCCCCTCTCAATTTGTCCTCTAGGAGAGAACAATGCCACATGTGATTATAGAACACTCTGAAGATGTTGCAGGGCAGGTTGATATTACCGACCTGGTCGATGCGGCACACGAAGCCGCTTTTAGCTCGGAACTATTCCCGGAATACGATATCAAGACGCGCGCAATTGCTTATCAATACCACCGCATGGGTCAGACCCGGGATTCCTTCGTGCACGTCGCCGTGCACCTGCTGGACGGGCGCAGCGACGAACAGAAAACCATGCTCAGCGAGGCAATTCTCGCCAGGGTCGAGCCGATGCTGCCCGCGGTGGCCAGCGTCGGCGTCGAAATCATCGATATCCAGCGCGCCAGCTACCGCAAGCGCGTGCTCGGATAATCTCGATACCCGGCAAAACGGCAAGCTCCCGCGAATGGGGCTAGTCCGGGAAAAGCGCGGCGCGCGCGGCGTCGGGGTCGATGTCTCGCAGGTAGACCAGTAAATCCCAGCAGTCCGCGACATCGGTGTTGAGGTACTCGTTATCGGGCTCGAATGCGACCTGGTGGGCGTTGATACAGATACTGGTGCACAGGCGCATGCAGATGAAGTCGTATGCCAGCTCGATCTCCGCAGGCTGCAGCGGCAGCTCGGCGTCAAAGCCGCGCAACAGGCTGGCCGCCTTCTTTAGTGGTTCGGGCTGGCCCAGCATTACGTAGCTTGCCGCGATTACCGGCTCGATCACGAGCCAGGTTTCGATCATGTCTCCGAAGTCGATGACGCTGACCACCTGCGTGCCCGACTCGTCCACCAGCACGTTGGCGCGGTTGGCGTCGTTGTGAATCACCGCGCGGCGCAGTTCGTGCTGCCGTGGCAGCACCCGTGCCCGGTATCCTGACTCGAAGTAGTCGATCGTTTCGCGCTGCTGCTTACTCGCCACCAAGGGTTTGAACGAGTCGAGCACGTCGAGCGCGTTGTCCATGCGCCACAATAACGGTCGTTCGAGCGCCGGGTGCGAGAATGATTCGAGCGCCTGATCGAGCAGGGCCAGGCATCGGCCGATATCCTGCAGCAAACCGGGTTGCAGGTTGCCGACCTGGGACAGCATGCGCCCCTCGATGTACGGCAACACGCGGCAGGCGTGTTGGATGCCCGATTTGCTGCGCACGCTTTCGACCAGCTTGCCGTTTACCGATTCGCGCGCGGTCGCAATGCTGGGGAAAACCCGCGCTTCGGCCAGGCGTTGAAATACCTCGTGCTGGCATTCGAGCATGGCGGGCGCTTCCCCCGCGTTGGCGATCTTGAAGACGTACCTGGCGTCTTTATCGCCAATCATGAAGTTCAGATCGCGCTCGCCGTCAAGCTGCTTTACCGGTCCGTCGAGCGCAAACAGCCGGCGCGCAATCTCGCCAGCTTCGGTCGTATCGAAATCGGGCAGTACGCAACTATCGGTCATATATAAATTTTACTCAGAGTAATTACTCAGCGTAAAAATTATGGCGCCGGACCTTGGCCTTTTCATAGTTTTTACTCTGACCCAGAATTAGTGGTGGAGGTATTGTACGCGATGTCGCAAATGATTAACTAGCGGTCGTGGACTGATGCCGACGGTGAATATATAGTCCGCGAAAACACTGGAGTTATGCATGTCGCTGCGCCTTGGAATCGACACCGGCGGTACCTTTACCGACGCGGTGCTAGTCGATGACAACAAACAGATAGTCAACGCCGAAAAGAGCCTGACCACGCGCTTTGACCTGAGCCTCGGCATCGGCGACGTTATTGCCAAACTGCCGACCGAGTCCCTGGGCGAGGTCAGCATGGTATCGCTGTCGACCACGTTGACCACGAACTCGGTGGTGGAAGATCTCGGTGCGCCGGTCTGCGTGCTGCTGCCAGGTTACAGCTCGGAGCAGATCAAGCAGAGCGGGTTGCTCGAAATCCTGCCGGCGCAGTTCGTGGTGCGAATCGAAGGTGGCTACGATGCGGTCGGTCGCGAGCACCAGCCGCTGGACGACGCGGCCGCGCAGGAAGCGATCGAGCGGCTCAAATCGCAGGTATCGGCGTTTGCCATCTCCAGCATGTTCGGTACGCGTAACTCCAGCCACGAAATCCGTCTCAAGCAAATGGTCACCGAACTTACCGGCATGCCGGTAATCTGCGGCCATGAACTGGCGTCGAGTCTCGGTGCGCCGCGGCGCGCGCTGACCGCGGCCCTGAATGCTCGCATGGTACCGCCGATCAAGGAACTCATTACCTCGGTACAGAAAATCCTGACGCGCCATGATATCGATGCGCCGCTGATGCTGGTCAAGGGTGACGGTTCGCTGGCGAGCCTCGAGAACGCGGTCGAAAAACCGATCGGCACCGTGCTTTCCGGACCGGCGGCCAGCGTAATCGGCGCCTGCCAGTTGTCCGGGTTCGACAATGCGATCGTCGCCGACATGGGCGGCACCACCACCGATATCGCGATCGTCAGTAACGGCCAGCCGCAGCTGAGCGCCGACGGCGCCAACATCGGCGACTGGAAACCGATGGTCGAGGCGGTGCGCGTCAATTCGATCGGACTCGGCGGCGACAGCGAGGTCCGCTTCGGCGGCCACAAGGGGCTGTCGGTAGGACCGCGCCGCGTGGTGCCGACCAGCCTGCTGGCCCATCTGTACCCGGAAGTGATTCCGAAACTCGAAGCCCAGCTCGAGGGTATGGCCAGCGCGCGCAGCAACCGTTTCGTGATGCGGCTGGAAAACAACAAGGCGCTGCTGCAGCAGTTAAACAAGGTCGAAATGGAGGCCTGGGAATTGCTGTCCGACAAACCGGTCGAGCTCGACGCCATCGTGCAGGAAAATCGAAACTACGCGCGCGCGCTGGCCAAGTTGAAACGCCTCGGTCTCGCTATTTACAGCGGTTTTACGCCGTCGGACGCGGTTCATGTGCTGGGCATCAACTCGCACTGGGACCGCCACGCGGCGGAACTTTCGGCCCGTATCTGGATGCGGCAAATGCGTTTCCTGTACGGCTACGGTAAATGGGACAGCGATGATATCGAGACCGCCTGCCGCCAGGTATACGACCTGGTTACCGATTCGATCCGGCGCCTGCTGGTCGAGGTGGGTCTTAACGAGTTCGATCTCAGCGGTAAATCCGCCAGGGCCAGCGGCATCGTCGACACCATCACTAGCATGGTCATCGGCAGCCATGAAAACCGGGGGCGCAAACCCCTGTTCAACCTGGATTTTGCCAGCGACTACCCGATCGTCGCGGTCGGTGCGCCGGCAGCGAGTTACTACCAGGACGTCGCCGATAGCATGTTCATCGAGCTGCGGCTGCCCGAGCACGGCGATGTCGCCAACGCCTTCGGCGCGGTCATGGGCAGCGTGATTCAACGCGCCCAGGTCACGGTGACCCAGCCCCAGCACGGCACCTTCCGCCTGTTTCATGACGATCAGCCGAAAAACTTCGAATCGCTGGAGGCTGCCAAGCAGGAGGCGAGTGAAATCGTCACCCGGATCGCGCAGCAGAAAGCGCTCGAAGCCGGAGCTATCGATCCGAGCGTGACGCTGGCGTATGACGAGATTCACGTCAAGGACGACGTCGATGGCGAGCTGTTCCTCGAGTCGACCGTGATCGCTACCGCGATCGGGCCGGCCTGCAACTGGCGTTCCGGGTCCGCGGCGTGAGCCTGGAACAGCGGCTGCGCGAATACGGGTTATACCTGCGCGGGATCACGCGCCTGAATTCGGATGAACTGGAGAGCTACGGATTCCCCGTCGAGCGGGCCGCAATCGCACTGGTGGGTAACGTCGGGTCGAGTTACTGGCCGCTGTTCAGCGAGTCGCCCGAGTATAACGACGGCGCTGCGGACCCGCTCGATCGCTGGAGCCGACGCGTGGCCGAAGCCGTGGCAGCCGAATTTTCACTGCAGCCGGTGTATCCCTTCGAGGGTCCGCCTTATTACCCGTTTCAGCGCTGGGCGCAACGCGCCGAGGCGCTCGAGCAATCACCGATAGGCGTCATGATGCACCCCGAGTTCGGTCTCTGGCATTCCTACCGCTTTGCCCTGCTCGGCGCCGAATTCGAGGCCGACACGGCAACCGATACCGCGCTGTCACCCTGTATCGATTGCAGCGACAAACCCTGCCTGCGGCGTTGCCCGGTCGACGCGTTCGATGGCAGCGGCTACGACGTCGAGGCCTGCGCCGGCTACCTGCGGCAAACGCCGCTGGCGGAATGTCACGCGCTCGGCTGCCTGGCCCGCTATGCCTGCCCCGTGGCGCCCGGATTACGCTACGTTCCGGAACAGGGCAGGTTCCACCTGCAGGCTTTCCTCGGTAATCGCGGCGAAATCTGACAGGATTCTGACTCTATTTTGGATTAGCCGGGTCAAAACGGCGTTAACGCCTTCAAATGATTGAAAAAAAGTGCCTTTTTATCGGTTTCTGTTTGCAGATACTCATCTATACTCACTTCTAGGCCAATTTACAATCAGCGCAAAAGGTAGCAGGCGGGCTCGCCTGAGAGGTATTACTGCTCCATATGGCAAAAATCGGAAATATTTTATTTAGCCGCACGCTCAACCAGTTTCTTGAATGCGAGGACCTCGACAGCAAGAAGGGTGTCTCACTGGTTGAGAAAATCAGGGGGTCGATCAACGACAACCTGGATAAAGTGCTGGCGACGATTATCCAGGTTGGCGAGCCGCATAGCGAAGTGCTGAAAAATATTTGCCGTGAATCCGCCGATGGTTTTTCCGAAGCTTATTTTATGGACGTGTTGTCGCATGACGAAACCGAGTTTCGCGCCGCCGCCAGCGAAATCCTGTCGCAGTCCGGGTCGGGTGACTCGAGCAAGCTGTTCCAGCGTTTACACGAGCCGGGTGCTGCGCTAAACGAGGTTATCGAAGTGCTGGAAGCACGCAAGCAGCAGCTAAAGCCGGAAGATATTATCAATCACTCGCTCAAGCTGGAATCGGATTACGCGATCCAGCTTTTGAAGCTGGTCGAAGGCAGTCAGCAGCCGGTCGATTTATCGAATTTGAGTTTCCAGCTCGACAAGATCGAAAGCCCGATCTACAAAATCAACCTGTTGAACTATTTCGGTAGTGTCAACGAGCCAAAGATCCCGCTGATCGTAGCGCGCTTCCTGGACGATACCAACAAGGTTGTCATTCTCGAGGCGCTCAAGACGCTGAATCGACTGAAGATAGATTTCGATGCCTCGGTACTGTTGCCCTATACCGAAACCATGACCGGGGTCGAGCTCGAGTACGTGCTCAAGATTATTGCCAAGCAGGCTGACGCCAGCCTGGTGCCGCACCTGTCGGCCTATCTGACAACCAAGTCGAGCGAGTTGAACGACTTCTTCGCGCGTATCGTAGTGGTCAACTCGGACACCGAAAATTTCGAAAAATTTCTGCGCCGCCTGATGCTCGAGGATGACTGGACGCAACAGCAGGCGGTTGCCTGCGTGCAAAAGTTTGCCAATGAGAATCTGTCCGATGTAGCGCGCGAATTGACCGGTCACGACCAGGAGTTTATACGCAACACCGCGCAGTCGCTGGTCATGAACCTGATCGGTGACGAGGATCTCGGAAGAGTCGAGGAATTCGCGTTGAGCGATAACTGGCAGGTACGGGAACGTGCGATCCAGTCGTTGGCCAAGTCGGCCAACCGCGGCGCCATTGCGATTCTAAAAAAACAGGTCGAGGCTTATCCCGACGACTTCGTGCTGGTGTTACGCGCGGTCAAACAGCTCGGGTTCGGCAAGGGGCTCGAGATCGCTTTCGACGGGCTCAAGAGTTCTCAGGCCAATATCCAGCGTGCGGCGCTGGAAACCATCGAGGCGATCACCACCGAAAAGCACGCAATCAGCGTGCGCGACAATATCCTGTGGAGCCTGCCGATGCTGACCACGGAAATGCGCGAGTTCGGCAAGATGCTGATGTCGCAGATTACCCGTGATTTTGAGCTGCAGGACATCCAGATCGATGAAAATTCGAATACCAGCACCGGAGTGGTTGACCTGCCATTATTTGGGGAAGCTACTTCTTCGATGAGACCGGTGGAAAACATCTCGCTGCTGGACGCGCTCGGGCCCGGCGAGGTATGGATGGACCGCTACCATATCAAGGAAGAAATCGGTCGCGGCGCGATGGGGCGCGTCATGCTGGTCGAGGACGATATGGTCGACGAAAAGCTGGTGCTCAAATTCATGTTGCCCGAGCTAACTATGGACCAGGATTCCACCGAACGCTTCAAGCGCGAGGTCAAGTACGCTCGCCGGGTAAGCCATCGCAACGTCATTCGGGTGCATGATATTTTGCTCAAGGACCAGGTCTGCGCGATATCGATGGAGTATTTCAGGAGCCGCGGACTCGAAGCGGTGATAAAAAAGGTCAACAGTTTCGAGACCGTCGATGGCCTCAGTATTCTTTACCAGATTGCCAGCGGCATGGCGGCCGCGCACGAAGAGGAAGTGATCCATCGCGACCTGAAGCCGAGTAATATCCTGATCGACGACAAATGGCTGGTCAAGATCGTGGATTTCGGCATTGCCTCGGCCGGCACACAGTCCGAGTCCACGCTGACCCAGACCGGTTCGATTATCGGCAGCCCCGCCTACCTGGCGCCCGAACGCGCCGAGGGCGCCGATGCCGACGAGCGCAGCGATATCTATTCGCTGGGCGTCATCGCCTACTACATGTTCAGCGGCAAGTTGCCCTATATCGGCAAGCCGATGGAAGTGTTGTCCCTGCATCGTGCCGGCAATGCGCCGCCGATTGTCAAGGTGAAGGACGGCGCCTCTCCGGAAGTCTCGCGCCTGATCGTGAAAATGATGGCGGTCGATCCCGGTGCGCGCCCACAGTCGATGGCCGCGCTGCGCGACGAAGTCAAAGCGCTGCACGACGAGCTGGAACTACCCGAAGCGATCTCCTGATTCCCTGCGAAGGGGTCAGAGCAAAATTGTCGGTCGGGTTTGAGTCAATAGAATGATGCTCCCGACAATTTTGGTCTGACCCCGTGTATCCATGACCCCGGGTATCCAGCCGTCGGGACGGTTGGGGTCAGACCAAAAATATCGCCATGATCTTCCCGCCTGCCGCGCCAATCCCGATATTTTTACTCTGACCCCTTCGAAGGAACCTGGGACGTCCTATCCCCGTGACTGTACCGCGGTCAGCGCGATCAGGTTGTAGACGTCGTCGGTGCTGCAGCCGCGCGATAAATCGTTGGCCGGGCGGTTGAGCCCCTGCAAAATCGGACCGATCACGGTCGCCCCGCCGAATCTCTGGGTCAGCTTGTAACCGATATTACCGGCGTCGAGATCGGGAAAAATCAGCACGTTGGCGCGACCTTCGATACGCGAATCCTCGATTTTTTGCGCTGCAATCGCGGGCACGATCGCGGCGTCGAGCTGGACTTCGCCCTCCACCGCGACGCCTGGCATTTGCCGGCGCGCGAGTTCGGTCGCCTGCCGCACCTTGTCCACCAGCGGGTGATTGGCGCTGCCGTCGGTGGAAAAAGACAGCATTGCAACGCGCGGTTCGTCGTCGATCAACTGGCGTGCCGAGTTTGCCGCCGCCACCGCGATCTCGGCCAGCTGCTCGGCGTCGGGATCGACGATCAGCCCGCAGTCGGAAAAAATCATCGCCCGTTTCGGCTGGTGATGCTCGGCTTCGAACAGCATCAACATAAAACTCGATACCGAGCTGAACCCTGGCATCACGCCGACGATCTGCAGCGCCGAGCGCACGCGGTCGCCGGTGGTGTAAACCGCGCCGGCAATGGCGCCGTCGGCGTGGTTGGCTTTCAGCATCAGGTCGGCAAAACACAATGGGTCCAGCGCCTGCTGCTGCGCCTGTTCCCGCGACATGCCCTTGTGCTTGCGCAATTGCCACAGTGCTTCACTATATCTTTGGTGGTATTGTGAAGCGCTCGGGTCTTCGATTCTAATGTCACTCAAATCATACCCTGACGCTTCGGCCTGTTGCAGGATGGCCGTACGGTTGCCGACGAGTATGCAATTGGCGATTCCGTCAACGTGGGCGCGCTGGGCCGCGGCTATGACGCGCAGGTCTTCGCCCTCGGCGAGCACGATGGTCTGGCGATGAGCGCGGGCCTTTTCCAGGATGGAATCTAAAAACTGCATGATAGGAATCGAAAAATCGGATAACCAGGGATAGGGAACTGGTGCAGAATGATGCACTTATCGTGTGGGACTGTCTACGGCAACGGTTAAATGGTAGCTGGACGGAGCACGATCTGGGTGGAACTGGGTTTGGTATACAATATACCAAATCTCAAGTATATTGATTCGCAATTTGCTGCCGTCGGGGTCTCGGGCGGCAAAGACTAACAGGGGCTAGTTATCATGATTATAGGTATACCCGCAGAAATTCATCCCGGGGAAAAGCGCGTTGCCGCGTCTCCCGAAATAGTGGTGAAACTGATCGCGGCCGGATTCGAAGTAGTCGTCGAGTCGGGTGCCGGTGCCAATGCGAGCATCAACGACGATGTTTTTAAGGAAGCCGGCGCCAGCATCGCTAAAGACGCCGCAGGCGCCTGGAGTGCGGACCTTGTCATCAAGGTGCGCCCGCCCGAGTTCAACGGGGATCTGGGACAACATGAAATCGAGCTGATGTCGGAAGGTGCCCACCTGATCAGCTTCCTCTGGCCCGCGCAAAACGAGGATTTGCTGAAGCAATTTGCCGCGCGCAAGGTCACCGCGCTGGCAATGGACAGTATTCCGCGGATTTCACGCGCGCAAAAACTCGATGCGTTGAGCTCGATGGCGAATATCGGCGGTTACCGCGCCGTGATCGAGGCCGCCAACCACTTTGGCCGTTTCTTTTCAGGGCAGATAACCGCGGCCGGCAAGGTCGATCCCGCCAAGGTGCTGGTCATCGGCGCCGGCGTTGCCGGGTTGGCCGCTATCGGCGCCGCCAAATCGCTGGGTGCGATCGTACGCGCCTTCGATACCCGGCCCGAGGTCAAAGACCAGATCCTGAGTATGGACGCCGAGTTTCTCGAACTCGATTTCGAGGAAGACGGCACCGGCGAGGGCGGTTACGCCAAGGTCATGAGCAAGGAGTTCATCGAGGCTGAAATGGCGCTGTTCGCGCGCCAGGCCTACGAGGTCGACGTGATTATCACGACCGCGCTGATTCCCGGCAAACCGGCGCCCAAGCTGATTACCAACGGCATGGTCAAAACCATGCGCGCCGGCAGCGTTATCGTCGATCTCGCCGCCGAGCAGGGCGGTAACTGCGAAGCCACGGTACCGGGCGAGATAGTCGATAGCCATGGTGTTCATGTCGTCGGTTACACCGACCTGCCCAGCCGCCTCGCGACCCAGTCGAGTCAGCTCTACGGCACCAACGTTTACAACCTGATCATGGAAATGAATCCGGAAAAAGACGGCAATATCGTGGTTGACATGGAAGACGAAGTCATCCGCGGCGCAACCGTCGTCAAGCAGGGCGAAATTACCTGGCCGCCACCGCAGATCGCGGTTGGCGCCGAGCGCAAACCGAGCTTCGGCGGGCAGGCAATCAAGCCCGAAGCGGAGCAGGCAAAGGCGCCGGAAGAGGCAACCGGACTCTCCAAAATTGGCCAGTACCTAAAAAGTGCCTGGTTTCCCGTCATCGTTGCGGGGCTTGCGCTGTTTGGCCTGGGGCAGGTTGCACCGCCATCTTTCATGGCGCATTTCACCGTGTTCGTGCTGTCGTGTTTCATCGGTTACATGGTGATCTGGAACGTTAGCCCGTCGCTACACACGCCGTTGATGAGCGTAACCAATGCCATCAGCAGTATTATCGTGCTCGGCGCGCTGACCCAGATATCGAGTTCCAGCAGCCTGATTTACATTCTCTCGGGGATCGCGTTGTTCATTACCTGCATCAACATCGTCGGTGGATTTTCAGTGACGCAACGCATGTTGCAAATGTTCAAGGGGTAGTAAACGATGTCTCCCAGCCTGATTACCGTTTCCTATCTCGGCGCCGCGGCGCTGTTTATCCTCGCGCTCGGCGGTTTGAGTACCAACGATACCGCGCGTCGCGGTAACCTGTTCGGCATCATCGGTATGATCATCGCGGTAGTGGTCACCATTGCCGCCTTTGTCACCCAGCATCACGAGGTGCTGATCGGTATCATGATCGTCGGCGGCGTCATTGGCTTTGTCCTGTCGCGTCGGGTGCAGATGACACAGATGCCGGAACTGGTCGCGATCCTGCACAGCCTGGTCGGTCTCGCCGCGGTATTGATCGGTTTCGCCAATTTCATGGACCCGACGATTCAGTACACCGGGGTCGAGAAAACCATTCATGAAATCGAGGTCTATATCGGTATCGCGATCGGTGCGTTGACCTTCACCGGCTCGGTGATTGCCTACGGCAAGCTCAGCGGTATGATCGGCGGTCAGCCGATGCTGCTGCCGGCGCGCCACTGGCTCAACCTGGCGATGTTTATTGGCGTGATGGTGATCGCGGTCGAGTTCGTCGGGACCGTCGATCATGACCGGGCCGTATTGCTGCTGCTGGCGATGACCGTGATCGCGCTGCTGTTCGGCATACACATGGTGGCCGCGATCGGTGGCGCCGACATGCCGGTGGTGATTTCGATGTTGAACAGCTATTCCGGCTGGGCCGCGGCAGCGACCGGCTTCATGCTGTCCAACGACTTGCTGATCGTCACCGGCGCGCTGGTAGGCAGCAGCGGCGCAATCCTGAGTTACATCATGTGCCGCGCGATGAACCGTCATTTCATCAGCGTAATCGCTGGCGGCTTCGGCACCTCGGGCGGCTCTTCCGCCGGCGCCAGTATCGAGGGCGAAGTGCAAACCATCGACATCCCGGCGATGGCGGATCTGCTCAACGGCGCGAAGGAAATCATGGTGGTGCCGGGTTACGGCATGGCGACCGCGCAGGCGCAACACGCGATCGCCGAAATCACCAAAACCCTGATCAACAAGGGTATCAACGTTCGTTTCGGCATCCACCCGGTGGCGGGGCGCATGCCCGGGCATATGAACGTACTGCTGGCGGAAGCCAAGGTGCCCTACGACATCGTTTTCGAAATGGACGAGATCAACGACGACTTTCCCGACATAGACGTCTCCATCGTGGTTGGCGCCAACGATACGGTGAACCCGCTGGCGCAGGAAGATGCCGACAGCCCGATCGCCGGTATGCCGGTGCTGGAGGTCTGGAAAGGTAAGACCACGGTGGTGCTGAAGCGCGGCATGGCGGCCGGATACGCCGGGGTCGACAACCCGCTGTTCGTCAAGGAAAACACGCGCATGCTGTTCGGCGACGCCAAGCAAACCCTCGACGCGCTGGCGCAGGCAATATAAGTTTTCCCGTCTTTACCCCGCGGTTCGGCCGCGGGGTTCATGACTCTTTACGCCAAACTTTTCCATTTTGACGCGTCCGGGCGCGGCAAGCTGGCGCTTCGACTGACCGGAACTGGTTCTCAGTTTTCACTCTAAATGCCTGAATTCAGGTAAATTTCACTCGTTTGGGTGATTCACAACGGGCTTCCTTGACTCAAAATCGCAGTTGAATACGTTTCTCCGGTGCCCTTACCGTTTACGGTATGGTTGTTCGGCTCAGTGCTTTCAGGTTTCATCGGCACAGGCTGACGCACCAGGGTTCAGGGAGTTTCTGGATCCGAACTTGAAGCAGCCCGGTTGGGCTGCTTTTTTTTGTCCTGGCCTGCTGCGCGCGGCGATTGCGGCGTTACTTTTTGCAACGAGACGCTCACGTACTATTCGTACGCTCGCGCCTTCGCTGCAAAAAGTGCCTTGCACTCGCGGCGCTCGAGTACAAGGAGGTACGAGTGCCGGTTGCGCCTGGAGCGCAAACCGGCCTCCGACGGCCAGGGAACAAAAAGACTTCGTAGCTGGTGCCGATGAAGCCACCTGATAGGCGCGATCAGAACATCAGCGTTATGCGGCGAAAAATTTTGGGAGACAATCGTTTTTTGGGCGGTCTATACTTTTTGAGTTTATGTGAAACTGTCGGTTGCACCGACGCAGCAGAATTTGTAAATTTCGCATCATGCTGAATATGCAGTTCGACAAAATCGTGATAGTCAACACCGCCGAGATGGAGTGGGAGGCGAGCCCGATGTCGGGTGTATGGCGCAAGCCGCTGGCGCGCGAAGCCGCCGAGCATGGACATACCACCAGCGTCGTGCGCTACGACGCGAATTCGCACTTTTCGTCGCACCCGCACCCGAAAGGCGAAGAGATCTTCGTACTCGACGGCGTGTTTTCGGATGAAAACGGCGACTATCCCGCCGGCACCTATCTTCGCAACCCGCCCGGTTCTTCGCATGCACCCTTCAGCGAACAGGGCTGCGAGCTGCTGGTCAAGCTCGACCAGTTCGATCCTCTCGACGATATCAGCCTGCGCATCGACACCAATTCGACCGCCTGGCTGCCGGGCGAAAACGACGTCAGGGTGATGCCGCTTTACTACTACGAAACCGAAATGGTGGCCCTCTACAAGTGGCCCGCCGGCGCGCGTTACGATCAGCACCAGCACTTTGGCGGCGAAGAAGTGTTCGTATTATCCGGCACCCTGTTCGATGAGTACGGCGAGTACCCGGCCGGCACCTGGATTCGCTACCCTCATAACAGCGAACATTACCCCTATGTCGAAGAAGAAACCGTCATCTGGATCAAAACCGGCCACCTGCTTCCTTAAATACCCCCGAATCGGGTAAACTTTGCCCCGGATTTATACTCTAATCTGCGCTGGATGCGCGCTTCATTGAAATTATTACCCGGCTGAGAGGTTTATTCTTGTCACAACAGGAAATATTGAATTTAAAGCAGGCGATAAGTTCCAAGATTATCGGTCAACAGGGGTTGATCGATCGCTTGCTGATCGCGATTCTCGCGGACGGTCATTTACTGGTCGAAGGCGCGCCCGGGCTTGCCAAGACGCGTGCGATCAAGGTACTGGGCGAGGGTATCGAGGGTGATTTCCATCGCGTGCAGTTCACCCCGGACTTGCTGCCCGCCGACCTGACCGGCACCGAGATTTACCGCCCGCAGGACGGCAGTTTCAAGTTTCAGCGCGGCCCGCTGTTCCATAACCTGATCCTCGCGGATGAAATCAATCGCGCCCCGGCCAAGGTGCAATCGGCGCTGCTCGAGGCCATGGCCGAACGCCAGATTACCGTCGGCACCGAGACGTACCCGCTGCCGCAAATCTTTCTCGTGATGGCGACGCAAAATCCGCTCGAACAGGAAGGCACCTACCCGCTGCCGGAGGCGCAGCTCGATCGATTTCTGATGCACGTGCGCGTCGACTACCCGTCCGGCACGGATGAAAAATCGATTCTTGCGCTAACTCGCGACGAAGCGCGCTCCAGTTTCGATAGCAGCCCGCCGCCCGCCGCGGTGATCAGCCAGCAAAGCCTGCTCGACGCGCGCGACGCGGTGCTCGAGATTCATCTCGACGAAAGCCTCGAGGATTACATTATCGAAATCGTGCTGGCCACACGCAGCGCGAGTCGCTACGGCGAGGAACTCGGCGGCTGGATTCAGCACGGCGCCAGCCCGCGTGCCACCATGGCGCTGGACCGATGCGCGCGCGCCTACGCCTGGCTCGACAATCGGGATTTCGTGGTGCCGGAAGATATCCAGCTGATCGCGCCCGACGTGCTGCGTCATCGCATCATCCTCAGTTTCGAGGCCGAGGCCGAAGGCAGGACTGCCGATAGCTGCATCGATGAAATCCTGGCGCGGGTCGCCGTGCCTTAAGCGGGGCAGGTCATGGAAACAGGCGACGACATCGTCCGCGTTAAGCAGTCCACCCTGATTGGCCTGAATCGTGACGCGCTCGGCCTGCCGTTGCTATCGAACACGGTCAAGGCACAGATGGCGGGCGGACACCTGTCGGCCTTGCGCGGTCGCGGCATGGAGTACCACGAATCGCGCCCCTACCAGCCGGGTGACGATATTCGAGCCATCGACTGGCGCGTCACCGCGCGCAGCGGCACAACTCATACCAAGATTTACCGCGAGGAACGCGAACGCCCGGTGTTATTATGGCTGGACCTGTCGCGGTCGATGTTTTTCGGCACCCGGACCTGCTTCAAATCGGTGCTGGCGGCGAAACTCTCCGCGCTACTGGCCTGGAGCAGCGTGCAGCACGGCGACCGCCTCGGCTACCTGGTGTTTTCCGAGCAGCAGCATATCGAATCGCGCCCGGCGCGCGGTAAGCACAAGGTACTCAATTTCATCCAGCAACTGGTCGCCCACCCCGCCTGGGAGCGAGACGATAGCGTCGAGCACGATCCGAAAACCGGCCTCAGGGCGCTGATGCGCCTGCGCCAGGTGACGCGTCCGGGCAGCCTGGTCATCCTGTTCAGCGATTTCCGTTTCGTCGACGCGGACTGTCGCGCGCAGCTGGTAGAGCTGGCGCGGCACAACGACGTGGTCATGATTCATACCTATGACCCGTTCGAGCGCAGGCTGCCCGATAGCGGCTATTACCGCCTTACCGACGGCGTCGACAACCTCGATATCGACACTTCGAGCAAGCGGCTGCGTGCGCGCTACCAGGAACGCTACGACGAGCACCTGCAGGCGCTGGAACGGCTGTGCCGGGAACTCGGCCTGTTCCTGATCGATATCGCCACCGACGACGACATGCTGACCGAACTGAAAACCGGTCTCGGGTTGCAGAGCCGATGAACGAGCTCGAATTACGCGACATTCATCTACCCGACGTCAGCCTGTGGTGGCCACCGGCCCCCGGCTGGTGGCTGCTGGCGGTGATGCTGGTGCTGCTTGCACTGGCGCTGCCGTGGCTGCGCCGTCGATTCCGGCACAAGCCGCTATCGCGCCTGTCGCTGCGCGAGTTCGAGCTGATCCGCGAGGCGCATGCCAACGGGCAAAGCGCCCAGAACACCGTCAACCAGGTCGCGCGCCTGTTGCGCCGCGTGCTTATGAGCTACCGGGGACGTGGCGGGCATGCCGCCAGCACCGGCGAGGACTGGCTCGCCGAGCTCGAACAGCTCGCGCCGCGGCACGGTTTCAGCGACGACCAGCTGCGGCTGCTGACACGCGACCGCTACCGGGCGCAGTTCGACTGCGATGTCGATGGCCTGTTACGGGCTTGCGAAAGCTGGATTCGAAATCTGCCGCGGGGACGGGACCATGTTTCAGCTTGAGTGGCCGCTGGCGCTGTTGTTGCTCCCGTTGCCGGCGCTGGTTTACTTCTCCCTGCCGGCGCGAACGGCGCAACAGCAGGCGGCGCTGCGCGTGCCGGCGCTGGACGATTTTCGGCTCGGGCCGGCGCCGCAGGCCAGCATCAGGCCGCGTCGCTGGCGCCAGTTGCTGAGCCTGCTGGCCTGGATGCTGCTGGTGCTGGCGGCGAGCCGGCCGCAATGGCTCGGCGAGTCGGTTGCGATACCGGTCAGCGGTCGCGACCTGATGCTGGCGGTGGACCTGTCTGACAGCATGCGCACCGCCGATTTCCTGATCGAGGGCGAGCAGGTCGACCGTCTGACGGCCACCAAGCGGGTGGCCAGCAACTTCATTGAACGCCGCCGCGGCGATCGACTGGGGCTAATCCTGTTCGGCACCCAGGCTTACCTGCAGAGTCCGCTGACCTTCGACAGCAAGACCGTCAACCGCCTGCTGCGCGAGTCGGCGATCGGCCTGGCCGGAGAGCGCACCGCGATCGGCGACGCGATCGGGCTCGCCATCAAACGCCTCGATCTCGAGTCGGATAATTCGCGCGTGCTGATACTGATGACCGATGGCGCCAACACCGCGGGCGAGGTCACGCCAATCAAGGCGGCGCAGCTGGCCGCCAGCCGCGACCTGAGGATTTACACTATCGGTATCGGTGCCGATGAGCAGATCGAGACCACCTGGTTCGGGATCCGTCGCGTCAACCCGTCGGCGCAGCTCGATGAAAAGACGCTGCGCGAGATTGCGCAGGTTACCGGTGGCACCTATTTTCGCGCGCGCGACAGCGCCGAGCTGGAGCAGATCTACGGCCAGCTCGACGCACTCGAGCCGATCCCGCGTGATCAGCAAAACCTGCGCTCGGTCGATGCCCTGTTCGCCTGGCCGCTGGCGGCGGCACTGGCGCTGACCGGGGTACTGGTGGCACCGCGACTATGGGGGCAGACTTGATCGAACAGTTTCATTTTCTGCGACCCGGCTGGCTGCTGTTGCTGATACCCCTGGCACTGGTACTCTGGCTGTTGTTCAGGACACGCTACGACAGCGGTAGCTGGCGCACCGTCATCGACGAGCGGTTGCTGCCTTTCGTGCTCAGCGGCGTCGATCAGCAGCGGCGCAGTGCGATACGCTGGATTTTCGGCGCGGCCGCGGCATTGGCGATCGTCGCGCTGGCTGGCCCCACCTGGGAGAAATTGCCGCAGCCGCTGTTTCACAAGGAGACCGCGTTGGTCATCGCGCTCGACCTGTCGCGTTCGATGAATGCCACCGATATCAGGCCCAGCCGTCTGGCGCGCGCGCGGCACAAGATTACCGACATACTCAACCTGAGGATGGAAGGGCAGACGGCGCTGCTGGTTTATGCTGCCGATGCCTTTACCGTGACGCCGCTGACCACCGATGTCGACACCATCATGGCGTTACTGCCGGTGCTCGAGAGTGAAATGATGCCGGCGCAGGGTACGCGTGCCGATCGTGCGGTCAGTCTCGCCTTCGAGCTGTTCGACAATAGCGGCGTGACCCGCGGCGACGTGCTGTTGATCAGCGACGGGCTCAGCGCGCGCGAACTGGAACAGGTCGAGGCTTTGCAGGCCGGAAAACCCGGCCACCGACTCTCGGTACTGGCGGTCGGCACGCTGGACGGCGGCCCGGTGCCGCTCAAGAACGGCGGCTTCCTCAAGGATAAAGATGGCGCAATCGTTATCGCGCGCATGCAGGAGGATAACCTGCGTCGCATCGCGCAACTCGGCAGCGGGGTTTATGCCACTATCAGCACTGACGATATCGACATCAATACGCTGGCATATCTACTCGAGTCGGACGTCGACGAACGCGAGGCCCGCCTGGCCGACGGTGCCACCGATTTGTGGCGCGAACTCGGCCCCGGCTTGCTGTTGGTGCTGCTGCCGTTTGCGGCGCTGGCGTTTCGGCGTGGAATGATCTGGCTGTTACCTTTCTGGCTCGTGGTGATGCCGCCGGATGCGCATGCGCTCGACTGGCAGTCGTTGTGGCAGAACCCGAATCAGCGCGCCAGCGGCCTGTTCGAACAGGGCGAACACGAGGCCGCTGCCGAACTGTTCGAGCAGCCCGAATGGCAAGCCTCGTCACGGTACCGGGCGGGTGATTACGGCGCCGCCCTCGAGACCTGGCAGCAGCTCGAGGACGCCGACGCGCTCTACAACCGCGGCAACGCGCTGGCCCGGCTCGGGCGTTTGGACGAGGCGCTGGAGGCTTACGAAACGCTGCTGCGCGAGAATCCCGGGCACCAGGATGCGCTGTATAACAAGCAGCAGATCGAGCAGTTTCTCGAGCAGCAACAGCAACAGCAGCAAAACCAGCAGGTCGAGCAGCAGCAGGAACCTCAACAGGGCGAGCGCCAGGGAGACCCGTCCCAGGCCGACGGCCAGCAGGGCGAACAGCAGCAGGGTAACCGACAGCAGGCGCAGCAGCAGTCGGGGCAGGATGGAGCGCAGGATTCGGAATTGCAGGACCCGTCCGAAGACGAGTCCCGGCAGACGCAGGCCAGAGAGGGCGCGCAGTCCGAACAGCAGCAGGCGGGGCGGCAACCCGATACCGATGGCGAGGCGCAGGGCGATGCCGAACAGCTCACCCGGCTGGACCAGCAAATGTCGGAGCAGGCGGCCGAGCAGTGGCTGCGCAAAATTCCGGACGATCCGGGTGGCCTGCTGCGGCGCAAGTTTCTCTACCAGTATCGCAAGCGCGGTGGCGTCGATGCGGAGGGCCAGTCATGGTGAAACGAAAACTGTCGGTATGGTTGTGGCTCACGCTGCTGTTGGCCAGCGCCTGGGCACCGCGCGCGCTGGCGGAAGTAGAGGTCAGCATCGATCGTAACCCGGTGCAGGTGAACGAATCCTTTCAACTGCTGTTTTCGCTGGATCAGAGCCCGGATACCGAGCCGGATTTTTCGAGCCTGCAGCAACACTTTCTGATTCTCAACAATAGTCGCAGCAGCAGTATCAGCATCATCAACGGCGAGTACCAGCGCAGCGTCCGCTACACCCTGCAGCTGATGCCGAAGCAGATCGGGGAATACATGATCCCGGCGATTCGCTTCGACCAGGAGCGCAGCAAGCCGTTTCAGGTTACGGTCAAACCGTCGAGCCTGGCCTCGGTGCCGCAGGACAAGCTGGTGCTGGAAATGCTGGCCGATCCGTCCGAAGCCTACGTGCAGAGCCAGGTAATCGTCACCCTGCGCTTGCTGAGCGCGTTCAACATCTCGAACTACAAGTTCGGCGATATCGTGGTCGAAAACCTCGATGCGGTCATCGAGCCCCTGGGCGACGTGCGGCAGTACCAGACCCGCATCGCCGACAGGTCCTACCTGGTGCTGGAGCAGCGCTTTGCGCTGTTCCCGCAGCAAAGCGGGAGTCTCCGGGTGGCGCCGGTGATGGCCGAGGTGCGGCTGCCTTCGCAATCCAACTTCGATCCCTTCCGTACCGGGGGCGAAATTCGCCGCCTGCGCTCGCCGCCGGTAACCATCGAGGTCGAGCCGATACCTCCGGATTTCCAGCAAGCTTACTGGCTGCCGGCGAAAAAACTCGAGCTGCGGGAAAACTGGAAGGGCGACCTGACCGGACTCGTAGCCGGCGAGCCGATTACGCGCAGCCTGACCATGATCGCCGACGGCCTGACCGCCGCGCAGTTGCCGGAACTGCCGCTGCCGCCGATCGACGGCATCAAGCAGTACCCGGATCAACCGGGTCTCGAAAACAGCCGCGGTAATGACGGCATACGCGGCAAGCGCGAGCAAAAGGTAGCGCTGATTCCGGGTGCCGAGGGCAGTTACCGTGTGCCGGAAATAAACCTGCCGTGGTGGAACCTGGAAACCGGGCAGGTGGAGATTGCGACCATTCCGGAGCGCGAACTGGTGGTCAGGCCCGCCGCGATTTCGCCGGTAATCCCGCCGCAGGACGAGGCGGAGGCAGATACCGGGCTCGCGCCCGCCGCCGCGCCGCCGCTGGCCGAGGCCAATTCTTTCTGGCTCTGGCTAAGCCTGTTGCTGGCCTGCGGTTGGGGTTTAAGCGGGCTTTACTGGTGGTTCGCTGCGCATCGCCGAGCGCCGCTCGACGCGCGGCCCGACGAGCACCCGTCACTGCGTCAGGCGCGCCGGGAGTTGCAGCAGGCCTGCACGGCGGCCGATGCCGGAGCCGCCCGGCAGGCGTTGCTGGCCTGGGGCCGGGCGCTGCTGGCGCCGCGAGCGATTCACAATCTGCACCAGCTCGGTGCCGAGTTCGGCCCCGAGTTCAGGCGCGAGGTCGAAATCCTGAACACCAGCCTTTACGCCAGGTCGCGCGAAAGCTGGCAGGGCACGGAGCTGCTGCGGCTGTGCCAGCAGCTCGAGCAAAGCCATGCCAGCAATGGGGCGGCGCCCGCGCAGTTGATGCCGCTCAATCCGGCGGGATAGACGCGCCGCGCCGCGGCCGCGGGTTAGCCCGGCACCGCGGTCTTGCCGGGTTCCCGACTCGTGCTACACAGGTACCCGTGCCGTAAAATCTGCGCCTTGCCCGGCCTAAACAAGCTCTCGCGATGAGCCACTAACTCGGTTAGACTGCCACGGTTAAACCGCCAAACCAGACGCTATGGATGCGATCGAAAATGCTGACTTGATCCTGGTCGTTGCAGGCCTCGTCGGCCTGCTGCTGATCGGGCTGCTTTACGGCCTGCGCCAGTACCAGGTTACCAATCGTGAGTTAAAACTGAATCTCGAGGTCGCGCGCCAGTCCGAACTCGAGTTGCGCGATGCCTTGCATCAATCGGAGAAGTACGCCCAGGCGCTGCAAATGGAGCTGACCAAGGAGCGCGAACTGGTGGAGCAGAAAATCGAACAGTTCGAGGCCAACCGCAAGCAGCTCAAGCTCGAGTTCGAAAACCTCGCCAACCGGATTCTCGAAGACAAGACCCGCTCTTTCGACAAGACCAACAGGAATTCGATCGAGGCGCTGCTGAAACCGTTTCGTGAGCAGGTCGAGGGTTTCCAGAAGCGCATCAACGACGTGCACAGCGAGTCGCTCAAGGGCAACGCCTCGCTCGAGACCGAAATCAAGAAGGTGCTCGAGGTCGGTCTCAAGATTGGCAGCGACGCGCAGAACCTGACCGATGCGCTCAAGGGCGATTCGCAGAAACGCGGCAGCTGGGGTGAAACCCAGCTCGAGAAAACCTTGCAGATCAGCGGCCTGATCGAATTCGATCACTACGAGAAGCAAACCTCGATGCAGGACGCCGAGGGCCGGCGCAAGCAGACCGACTTCCTGATCAAGCTGCCCGACAACAAGCACATCATCATCGACAGCAAGGTATCGCTGGCGGCCTACGATCGCGCGGTGGCCGCCGAAACCGATGAGCAGCTCGAACGTGCTCTAAACGAACACGTGAAATCGGTTAAACGCCACATCGACGACCTGGCCGGCAAGGATTACACCAACCTGATCGGCATCCGCAGCCCCAGTTTCGTGCTGATGTTCATGCCGATAGAACCCGCCTACATCGAAGCGCTCAAGTATGAACGCGACCTGTTCTCCTATGGTTACGAGCGCAACATCGTGCTGGTGTCGCACACCACGCTGATCCCGATCCTGCGCACGGTTTCGAACCTGTGGTCGATGGATCGCAGCACGCGCGAGGCGCGTGAGCTCGGCAACAAGGCGGGCGATATCTATAACCAGGTGCGCAAGGTTGCCGAACGACTGTCGAAAATCGGCGGTTCATTGCAGGCCGCAACCAATCATTACAACGATACCGTCAAGGCATTGAGCGGCCGCCAGGGTTTGCGCGGCAAGGTCGAGCGCTTTGCCGATTTGTCGAGCAAGGTGACGCAGGCAATCCCGGAGATCGAGCCGCTGCACAGCGATATACAAAGCGAAAGCCTGGAGCTGCTGGCCGAACCGCTGGTCGAGGAAGAAGCGCCCGAAGCGGCCGAGGAAAAGGTTCCGGTTACTTGAAAAACCCTACAAAACACCTATTTATTAGGGACCGAATTCAGCCGCCAATTACGTGAAATACCAGGATTATTATCAAATTTTGGGCGTTACCCGTGACGCCGACACGAGCGACATCAAGAAGGCTTACCGCAAGCTGGCGCGTAAGTACCATCCGGATGTCAATGCGGCCTCGGGCGCGGAAGAAAAGTTCAAGGAAGTCAACGAAGCTTACGAAGTGCTAAAGGATGACGACAAGCGCAAGGCCTACGACCGCTTTGGCGCAGACTGGAAGCATGGCCAGCAGTTCGATGGCGGTTTCGACGGATTCCAGGGCGGCGGATTCCAGGGCGGCAGTTACAGCGGCGGCGATTTCAGCGATTTCTTCGAATCGATTTTCGGCGGTGGGTTTCAGCAGGGCGGCGCTTCGCCGTTTGGGCAGGGCGCGCAAGGACCGCGCCGGCAGCGCGGCGCCGATCAGCAGCTGAAGCTCGATATCACCCTCGAGGAAGCCTTCAACGGCGGCAGCAAGACGATCCAGTTTACAAAATCGCCGGACTCGCCGGAAATGAAAAAGCTCAAGATCAATATTCCCAGTGGGGTCAGCAGCGGGCAGAAGATTCGCCTCGCCAAACAGGGCCAGGCCGCGCCCGGCGTCGGCGAACCCGGTGACCTGTACCTGGAGATGAATATCCTGCCGCATCGACTGTTTCGCCTCGACGGCCGTGACGTGATCCTGCGTCTGCCGATCACCCCCTGGGAAGCCGCCGAGGGCGCCAGCCTGAAGGTACCGACCCTGTCGGGTTCGGTCGAGCTCAAGATCAATCCCGGCACCAGGTCGGGACAGAAGATGCGGCTCAAGGGCAAGGGCATGCCGGGCCCCAAACCCGGTGACCAGTTCGTCGAGATCATGATCCAGACGCCGCCGGCCGACAGCTCCGCGGCCAGGCAGTTCTACCAGGACATGAAAGCCCAGTTCGATTTCAATCCACGTTCGTTCTGAGCCGGGCGCGTTGAAAATCTCGCTGGCCGGTTTGCTACTACTGTTGTTCTCCGTGTCGCTGTCGGCGGCACTGCCGGCCGCGGTCGATGGCGAGCAACTGCCGAGCCTGGCGCCGATGCTCGAGCGCACCACACCGGCGGTGGTCAATATCGCGACCCGCGGTAAGTCGCGTCGCATCGTCGAACTGCCGCTGCCGCGCGATCCGCTGTTCAGGCGTTTTTTCGACGTGCCCAATATCGAGCGCATACAGGAGACGTCGAGCCTCGGTTCGGGTGTCATCGTCGATGCCGAAAATGGCCTGATCCTGACCAACTACCACGTCATCGAGAACGCCTATGAAATCAAGGTTACGCTGACCGACGGGCGCGAAATGCAGGCCGAGATTATCGGACGCGATCCCGATACCGACGTCGCCGTGATCCAGGTGTCGGGCGATAGCCTGGTCGAGGTGCCGATCGCCGATTCCAGCGCGCTGCGTGTCGGCGATTTCGTGGTCGCGATCGGTAATCCCTTCGGGCTGGGCCAGACCGTTACCTCCGGCATTGTATCCGCGCTGGGTCGCTCCGGTCTCGGGATCGAGTCGATCGAGGATTTCATCCAGACCGACGCTTCGATCAACCTGGGTAACTCTGGCGGCGCGCTGGTCAACCTGCGCGGCGAGCTGGTGGGCATCAATACCGCGATTTACGGTGCCGGCAACCAGGGCAGTATCGGCATCGGTTTCGCGATCCCGATCAACATGGCCTACGACATCATGCGTCAACTGATCGACTACGGCGAGGTCAAGCGTGGCCGCCTCGGCGCGCAGGGACAGGACCTGACCGCGCAGCTGGCGCAGGCGTTCGGCATCGAGCCTACCAACGGCTTTATCGTCACGCAGATCGAAGCCGGCTCGCCGGCATATCGGTCCGGGCTAGAGGTCGGCGATGTCATCGTCGCCGCCAATAGCAAACCGATTCGGTCGACGCGCGATATGCACAACCTGGTCGGGCTGCAGCGTATGGGGCAAACCATCGAGTTATCGCTGTATCGCAACGGCACCGAGATCGAGTTGCCGGTGTTGATCCAGCCGATCGAAATCAACAAGATGGGCGGCGGCGTGATCCACCCCAAGCTGGCCGGCGCCACCATCGGTGAAATGCGCGAGCAGCACCTGCAGCGGGGGCGCGTCGACTATCTCAAGGTCATGAAAGTCGAGCCTGGCTCCAACGCGGAACAATCAGGCTTCAGGGTCGGCGATATCATTTTCTCGATCAACAAGCAGCTGGCGCGCACCTTCGACGAGGTGTTTGCGCTGCTCGAGAGTAACGGCAATGGCATGATCATGAACGTTCAGCGCGGCAACCGCGAGCTATACATCCTGCTAAAGTGATAGAATCTCCCGAATGTCTAAACTGACCCACTTCAACCAGGCCGGCGAGGCCCACATGGTCGACATCGCCGACAAGGCCTCGAGCGCGCGGCGTGCCGTCGCCGGCGGCCGTATCGTCATGCAGGCGGAGACGCTGCAACTAATCCAGCAGGGCGGGCACAAGAAAGGTGACGTGCTCGGTGTCGCGCGCATTGCCGGGATCATGGCGACCAAGCGTACCGCGGACCTGGTGCCGATGTGTCACCCGCTGGCCTTGACCCACGTCGCG
>CAMYON010000011.1 GCA_947260025.1 uncultured Gammaproteobacteria bacterium | reverse complement strand
CCCCAGCCGCCGCCGATCCAGCACGTGGCGCGTTTTTCCACCGGCATCCCGACCCAGCAGATGGACAAGTTACTGGAATTGATCAAGCAGGAGTTAATTACGGTTTCGTAATGCGGCGGTTTGGAGTAAGTTAGCGGAAGTTTTTCAGACCGGGCGCAAACATGATTCTGAAGGATATAAAAACCTGGGTTACGGTGCCGCCCAGCGGTATCGGCGGATCTTTCTGGGTGATCGTCAAGATCACTACCGACGACGGGATCGAGGGCATCGGCGAATGCTACGGTATCCCGGTGTCGGGCGACATCGCCTGCGCCATGGTCGAGGATACTTTCGAGCGCTTCATCGCCGGCGAAGACCCGCATCATGTCGAAACCATGTTTCGCCGGGTTTACTCGGCCGGCTTCACCCAGCGACCCGACATCAGCATGATGGGGGTGTTCAGCGGCATCGAAATCGCGATCTGGGATATTCTCGGCAAAGCGCACGATGTCCCGGTTTATCAATTGCTGGGCGGCCAGTTCCACGAACGCCTTCGCACCTACACGTACTTATACCCCGAGGCGGTAAGCTCCGACGGCAACCCGGATGATGGCGCACCCGACGTCTACCATGACGGCGACGCCGCCGCGGCGCGCGCTCTCGATTATATCGACATGGGTTTTACCGCGGTCAAGCAGGACCCTGCCGGGCCCTACGGTTTTCAGGGCGGGCGCGAGCTATCGCTGGCGGAGCTTTCCCGCTGCGAGGAAAACGTGCGCAAGATACGCGAAGCCGTCGGCGATCGTGCGGATATTCTGTTCGGCACTCACGGGCAGATGACGACGTCTTCCGCGATTCGGCTCGCGCGCCGGCTCGAGCCTTACGATCCGCTGTGGTTCGAGGAACCCTGCCCGCCGGACCAGATGGATGCCATCGGCCGGGTTGCGGCGGCGACGACGATCCCTGTCGCAACCGGGGAACGGTTGACGACCCGGGTCGAATTCCACCAGGCGTTGAAGGCGGGCGTCGCTATACTGCAACCCGACATCGGTCGCAGCGGCGGAGTCTGGGAGACTAAAAAGATTGCCGCGATGGCGGAGCTGTTCAACGCCCAGGTCGCACCGCACATTTATTGCGGTCCCATCGCGCACGCCGCGGCTGCGCATGTCGCTTTCAGTTGCCCGAATTTTTTAATCCTGGAAACGATTCAAACCCAGTTTCATGACGCGGTGCTGCAAAAGCCCCTGGCCTGGGAGGCGGGGTACATGCCGGCACCGGGCGAACCGGGCCTCGGCATCGTGCTCAACGAAACCGTGGTCGAATCGCACCCTTATAATAGCGGCGGTCGCCTGCACCTCGAGATGTGCCAGAGCGTGCTCGATTCCAACAACCAGAAAACCATTACCGAGCTCGAATAGTGCTTAACCGACCCGACAGCCTGAACCTCGCCAACTGGCGTCAGCCCCCGCATAATCGCTGGGCCTTCCACCATGTTCGCGAAATCATCCCGACCCAGCCCATTTACCGCGGTGACCGCTCAGCCGAATTGCCGCGCTACTCTGCGGACGCGGCCGATGCCGTCGAACTGGTCGGCCTCGATGGCGCTGCCTGGACGCTGGATCGCTGGCTGCAGGAATCCAGTAGCGACGCGCTGCTGGTCGCGCATCGCGGCAAGCTGGTACACGAATGGTACGTCGATGACGAGATCGAGCGGAATCCGCACATCGTGTTTTCGGTAAGCAAATCGATCACCGCAATCCTGGCCGGGGTGCTGGTCGAGCAGGGTTTGCTCGACCCGGCGCGGCCGGTGACGGACTATATTCCTGAACTGGCCGATTCGGGCTATCGCGATGCGAGCCTGCAGCAGGTCCTCGACATGGTGGTTCGGATCGAATTTAACGAGGATTACCTCGCGACCTCGGGCAAGTTCATCGAGTATCGTACCGCCACCGCATGGCATCCCTGCGCTGTCGATCAGATCGATCAGAACCTGCACGATTTCCTGTGTTCGATCGAGCGCGCGGACGGCGAACACGGTGAAATCTGGCAATACAAGTCACCGAATTCGGACCTGCTCGGCTGGGTGCTGGAACGAGTCAGCGGCGAATCCCTGGCAGGCTTGATGAGCAGCTACCTGTGGCAACCCATGGGTGCCGAAAAGAATGGCTATATCACCGTCGATCGCAAGGGCGCGCCGCGCACCGCGGGCGGTATTTGCGTAATCCCGCGCGATTTGCTGCGCTTCGGCGAGCTGGTGCGTAACCGGGGCTATGCCAACGACCGGCAGGTGATTGCCGCATCCTGGATCGACGATTGTAGCCAGGGAGGTGACCGCGAAGCCTGGCAGCGTGGCGAGTCGTCCAAGGAATTTCCGGACGGGCGCTACCGTAACAAGTGGTACCAGACCGGTAACGAACACCAGGCCATGCTCGCGATCGGCATTCACAGCCAGTGGATTTACATCAACCCGGTAACCGAGGTCACCATCGTCAAGCTGTCGTCACAGGATCAACCACTGAGACCGGAACTGGACGATACCAACCTGCAGGCGTTTACCCGCATCAGCGCGGCGGTATCGACCTGAGCTGAACAGCCCATGAATACCCGAAGCGATCTTGTTCCCAGTCTGGTCCTGGCGATTGGCGCGGCCCTGTGGGGACTTTACTGGATCCCGGTGCGCGGCATCGAACAGGCCGGTATACCCGCGTTCTGGACCGGCCCGGTAATCTTCGGCGCCAGCGCGATACTGTTCATCCCGCTGATGCTGGTGCGCTATCGCCAGTTCGTGGAGCACTGGCGTCACAGCCTGATTCCCGGCCTGCTGGCCGGCAGCGCGTTTGCTCTCTATATCGCCAGTCTCAATTTAACCGACGTGGTGCGCGCCATCCTGTTGTTCTACATGAGCCCGTTATGGAGCACCCTGCTCGGAATCCTGGTATTGAAAGAGCGCCTCACCGGCAACCGGGTACTGGCCTTGCTGCTGGCATTTAGCGGTCTCTATATCGTGCTCGTGGTCGAAAGCGGATTACCGATCCCGCGCAATATCGGCGACTGGTTCGCATTGATGTCGGGCCTGTGCTGGTCGATTGCGACGGTCAAGCTGTTCCAGGATGGTGCCAGGTACATGATTGAAAAGGTGACAATTTTCGTCAGCTGTGCGCTAGTAGTCTCGTTACTGCTGGTATTCTGGCACCAGGGTAACTTCGACGGCATGCCGACGCCGTCCAGCTTGCAGGCGGGCTGGTACTGGATCGCTCTGGTGGCATTGATGATGTTACCCATTACCTATATGACGATCTGGCCGGCTACGCTGTTGAGTCCCGGACGCGTCGGCATGCTGTTGATGGCCGAGGTGCTCGTCGGTGTCGCTTCCGCCGCGATGCTGACCGATGAACAGTTCGGCCTGCGCGAACTGGCCGGCGCGGTATTGATTATTTCGGCGGGTGTCGTCGAAGTTATGCGTTCGCAGAAAATTGTGCCGGTTGCAGAGAGTAGCCCCGAGTCATAACGGGTTTATGGAATTTTGCGCCGATGTTATAGTCGAATGCCTGTAACCAGTTAAATCGATGGATTGAATGAAACCAATGCTGAAGTATTTCGTTGTTCCCGTATGCGCGCTTTTACTGGCCATTGCGCAGGTCGCGCATGCTGCCTGCAACGACAGGCGTTCTCCCGGAATGGACTGGTCCGGTTGTAAGAAAACCAACAAAATGCTCAATAAATCAGATTTCTCAGGCAGTCGCTTCGATGACGCAGATCTCTCCTTTAGCGACCTTGTCGATAGCGATTTCACTGGCGCCAGCCTGATAAAAGCCGAACTGACTCGCGTCGACGCGACGCGCAGCCGTTTCGTCAATGCCGATCTGAGCAAGGCGGCAGGTTATCGCGCGACGTTTGACCGCACCACTGTGCTCGACTCGAACCTGACCAAGTCCGAATTCCTGCGCGCGCATTTCAAAAAAGCAGAGATCAGAAACGTCGACTGGTCAAAATCGGAACTGGGGCGTGTCGATTTCAGTGGAGCAACCCTGGAAAACGTCAGTTTCGAGTTTTCCAATATCTCGAGGATAGAGCTCAAAGGTGCGCGGCTCGACAATGTCGATTTCCGGGGCGCCTATACCTACCGCAGCAATTTCAGAGGGGTCGATCTCAGCCGCGCCGTAAACCTGGGGCCGATACAGCTTCGGTTTAGTTGCGGGGATGACAAAACCCGTTTGCCGGAAGGCTTGACCGCGCCAGAGGAATGGCCCTGCACCGAATAGCGAATTCGCTATTAGCCCAGGTTCACAGCGTGATCGGGAATCCCATTTTCTGCACCATGCTCACCCAGAGCTTGCGCCAGCCGCCTTTTTCGTCGAGGGTGTCGAGCGCATACATCGTAATTTGCGCGCCCAGCCAGCGAAACGGTTCGGGAGGGATGTAGTCAGGCACCGTCTGCGCGAACTGCATCCGGGTTTCGGGGATGTCGACCTTATCGAGAATCGCGAGTCCGATGCGCGCGCCGAAGCGTGACGCGGTAACCCCGAAGCCCGAATAGCCGCCGGCGTACACCATATCGCCATCATGGTATTTCTGGTAATGCACCGCCATGCGCGTGGTCAGCCCGATCGGACCGCTCCAGGCGTGTGAGAAGCGGATTTCGTCCGCCAGCTGTGGGAAGGTGCGGTAAAAAGATTTGACCAGGCGGATATACGGCTGCGGCGTTTTGTCGTGCGCCGGATCGGTGTCGTTGCCGAAAAAGTAACCCAGCCGGCCACCGAACAGGATGCGGTTGTCGGCGGTCAGGCGCATGTAATTGAGCTGGGTTCGGGTATCGTATATTCCCTGGCGATGTTGCCAGCCGATTTTCTGCATTTGCGCCTCGCTAAGCGGCTCGCTGACCACGATGCGATCGCGAATCGCGGCGACGCGCCGGCTGATATGCCGATGGCCCGCGGCCCAGGCGTTTGTCGCCAGCAAGACCTTGTTGGCGGTGATGCTGGCCCGCGGTGTTTCGACCACGATGCCCGCGGCGGTCCTGCGATTGCCGAGCAGTGGCGTGTTTTCGTAGAGACGCACGCCGAGCTCAAGCACCGCTTGTTTCAGACCGCGCACCAGCTTGCCCGGGTGCACGGTGCCGCTGCGCTGCCTCGACCAGGCGCCGCCATGAAAAATCGGCGAATTGATCTCGGCCTGTACCCCGGCCTTGTCGAGCTTGACCGCGTCGTGACCATACCTGAGATAAAGCTGGTAGTCTTCCTCGACGGTGGGCAATCCCTGGTCGCCGATCGAAACCTTCATCTCGCCGCCCCATTCGATGTCGCAGTCGATCTGGAAATGCTCGATGGTCTGTTTGAAGGCATCCATGTTTTCGCGCCCGAGTCGCTCCAGTTCGGCCACGTCCTCGGGGAAAATGCGTTCGGTATTGTCGATTCCGTGCATCACCGAAGTCGACATGATTGCGGCCGGTCTCCCGCTGGCGCCGTTGGCGACACTCTTTGCTTCGATCAGCGCCACGTCGCGCCCGGGGTTCTGCTGCTTCGCCTGCAGCGCGGCCCACAGCCCGCAAAATCCACCGCCGACGATGAGCAGGTCGCAATCAGTATCCAGCGTCAGCGCGGCCTCGTCATCGACAGCGTCGAGGCTGTCGAGCCAGTAAGTGGTGAAACGGGTATCCTGGAGTGCCTGCAGGGCTTGTCGGTCGGCTTCGGTCATCGCTCGGAGTTAGAGTTGCGGCAGGGCGATATTATCACCTTTAAGGCATGCAATCGCGAAGTTAGCGGCTGGCGAAATCGTCCCGTTTGTATACTCGCAGCATGCTGACCCTGTGGCATTCGCGGCAGCGACCCAGCCGATAAACCGGACCCAGGCCCCCGTAGCGCATTCCGCCGTAGTCCCATACCGATGTTTCATGGCCGCATTTACGACACTGCATCATCCAGCCGCGCGACTCGTTCTCGATCCTGTGCATTAAACCGGGAAACAGGCTTCTGATCAGAGTCCGCAGCATATCGCGTTAAGCGTCCAGGTAGTCATCGATCTGCGGGGTGCGGTAGCCGTCTTCACGCCACAGGATCGGGAAGTAGTTTTCGTCCAGCTGGTTATCGCCGAGGCGTTTGTAGCGGCTGTAAATCGGACCAATTCCCTGGTCGAAATTCTGCGGCTGGTACTCGACGTCGCTGCGCATCGCGTGCAGCACCAGTGCGCGCCGCGGGTTGGGACTCGCGTTGGCGCCGGAGCCGTGCCAGGTCCAGCCGTGATGAAACGAGCCGCCGCCGGCCTTGACTTCGACGTGGACGATATCTGGTTCGACGCCCTCGCGCGCCGCCGCGTCGCGCATCGGCTTGCGGTAATCCTCGGGCGCGTGAAATTCACCCTCGGGCACGCCCGGTTGCCACTTATGCGAGCCGCGCACGAACTCGATCGTGCCGCCATCGGCACGAGTATCGTCCAGCGCGACCCAGCAGGTCAGAAGGTCGGACGGGGTGAACCAGGAGAGGTAGGCGCTGTCCTGGTGGAAACCGAGCGATTGCGTTGCCGGCGGTTTCCACAGCACGTTGTCGATCATGATGCGGACGCCGGGCCATCCGCCAAGCATGGCGATGTTCCTGGCCAGCGCCGCGTCGAGCACCACGCGCGCGATTTGTCGATTGGCTTTCCAGCCGTTGCAGATTTGCCGGGTCAGGCCAGGGTCGCCGGTTTCCGCCTGCCAGTTGACTTCGTCCGGGCGCACCCCGGTTTCGAAGCGGCCATGAAACAGGTCATCGAAGGCACGGTGCATTGGCGGCAGCCTGTCGGCCGCGATCAGCCGGTCGACAATCAGGAACCCATCCTGGTCGAACAGGGCTTTATCTTTGTCGTTGACTTTATACATGTTAGGGCGGGTGTTCGGGTTGAGGCCAGTGATAAGTCTGGAGACTAGTTCGGCCAGTCTTCGCCGTCGGTATAGCGCGTGCCGCGATGGCCTTTTTTAGGCACCGGGTTCTGCAGGCGCTCACCCGGCGCCTCGACGATAATCAGAACCCTGGGCTTACCGGAGCCGGGGTTGGTGGCGCCGGTGATAAACCGCTTGATGCGGAGGCGGCCGTGCAGTTGATCGTTGAAAATCGTGTAAACATAGTCACCGACCTTGAGTCGCTTCGGCTCGGATCCCGCCATGTGAAATTCGAAATCGTCGCGGCTGCCGTCATAGAGCGAATTCAGGGTTTCGATACCGGCCTTTGCCGGAATCGTCTTGGTGATGCCAAAGCTCATCGATGCGTCCCGTCAAACTAAAGTGCTACGCCATGATAAGTGACGATCCATACGCTCGGCAACAACCGCTGCGACAGTTGATCCCGATCAATTACCGGGCATCGTGGTGGGGCTAAAATATATTATTGTGATTACAAATGAGAATGATTAACATTTGCATTCGCATTTAAGATTTAGTAATTTAACCGCCCGTAAACGCATTTACCCCGGAGATATACAGCGATGCATCGCAATTTTATCGCAACCAAAATACTGACCGTGACCGCACTGTGCCTGTCGGTCGTGCTCGGCCAGGGCTTCGCCATGGCGCAGGAAGTCAATGTCTATTCAGCACGCAAGGAGGCCCTGATACTGCCCCTGTTACAGAAATTCGAGGCCGAAACCGGCATCGGCTTCAACCTGATTACCGCGAAAGCCGACGCTTTGTTGAAGCGACTCGAGGCGGAAGCACAGTCTTCGCCAGCCGACGTGTTCATCACCACTGACGCCGGTCGACTACAGCGCGCCAAGGATGCGGGGGTGCTGCGGCCGGTGAATAATTCGGTGTTAACCGAAAAAATACCCGTAAACCTGCGTGATGCGGAAAACTACTGGTTTGGCCTGTCACAGCGGGCACGGGTTATTTTCTACGCCAAAGATCGGGTAGATCCGGCCGAGCTCTCGACCTACGAAGCGCTCACCGACCCGAAGTGGAAACAAAGAATCTGCATTCGATCCTCGGGCAATATCTATAACCAGTCCCTGGTGGCCTCGATGATCGAGGCGCACGGGATCGATCAAACCGAGGCCTGGGCTAAAGGGCTGGTGGCTAACTTCGCTCGCAAACCGGCGGGTGGCGATACCGATCAGCTGCGGGCAGCAGCGGCCGGGCTGTGCGATATCGCGATAGCGAATACCTATTACTATGGACGGCTGGTTAACAGCAGCAAGGACGAGGACCGCGAGGTTGCGAGCGGCCTGGGCGTGTTCTGGCCCAACCAGGGCGACCGTGGCGCGCATGTCAACGTCAGCGGCGCCGCCGTTACCAAATATGCCAGTCATGGCGCCGAGGCCGAACGCCTGCTGGAATTCCTGGTTAGTGACGCATCGCAAACCTGGTATGCCGAGGTCAACAACGAGTACCCGGTAGTCGCCGGCGCCACGGTGTCGGATACGCTAAAGTCTTTTGGAGACTTCAGGGGCGACAGCCTTAACCTCACGCGCCTCGGCGAAAACAACCGTGCGGCGGTGCAGTTGATGGATCGAGCCGGCTGGCGCTGAAGCCGCCCCGTCGTTCAGGCCTGGTAAGGCGTCGGCATTTCGTCGGCGTCGATGCCCGGCACCTGCGTGATGCCGGCACGCTGTTTCCAGTCGACCGGATAGGCCGCGTAGAAAATCACGCACCTGTCGTCGCATTCGTACTTGACGTGATTGTCTTTGGGTACAAACATCAGGTCACCCGGGTTCAATTCGTAGCCGACATCGTCGACTACCAGCCGAAACGTCCCCTGCAGACAGTAAATCAGTTCGTCGCAGGTCAGGTCCCAGGGAACCGATATGTTATTGAGCGCATTGATCCCGCCGCACATCGAGTCGCTATGCTCGGTGGTGACGAAGGGTTTTATGAAAGTGCCGTTTTGCGGCAGGTTGTCAATGCGATCCTGTATGTCAGCGATACGAAAAACGCTAGGTGCGGTCATGTTGTGCTCCAGGGTTGGGGAATTGAATGGTCAGGCCAGCAGTTCCGCTATGGCCTGGTCGAGATACTTCTGGAATTCGGGATCGTTGCCCGGCGAGGCGACGCAATGCCCCCATGGTGAGCGGTAGATGCGCAGCTCGCCGTTACTGATGTGCTCGATTTCGATCTGGTTGTCTTCGGGTGGGAAGTAGAGGTCATTGTCGCAGACGATGACGATAGTCTTCGCAGTGATGGCGGCAAGGCTTGTTCTGAAGTCCTGCTGGTAGAGTTCGTTAGCGCTGATATCACCCTGTTGCCAGGTCCATAGCATGCATAACAGGTCGTTGGCGTCCCACTCGAGATGATCGCGTTCCCAGTCCTGCAGCAGCGCTTCGGCGCTGTCGAATCCAAGCCGGCGATACATTTGCTCGCGGTAGAAAGTTTGCGAATAGGCCCAGCCGGCATAAACTCTGCCAAAGGCCTTGAGGCCTTGCTCGGGTGGCGAACTGTAGTTTCCGTTGTCGTATGCCGAGTCTGCCTGTAGCGCGGCCTTGACCCCTTCGAGAAACACGATGTTGTGTTCAGAGGTTTTCGCCGAGGCGCAAAACGGCAGGATGGCGTCGACGAACCCGGGATACTGTGCGCCCCACTGAAACGACTGGCAGCCGGCCATCGACCAGCCGGTTACCAGCGCAACCCGTCTGACGCCAAGCACCTCGGTCAGCAGTCGGTGCTGGGCGCGAACGTTGTCGTATAGCGTGATCTGCGGGAAGCCCGCGGCGTTATAAGGCGCCGGCGTATTGCTCGGCGAGGACGAGACGCCGTTGCCGAACATGTTGATCGAAACGACGAAATGGCGCGCCGGATCGATGGCGCGCCCGGCGCCGAAGTAACCCTCGTTACGCAGATGTGTGCCGGTATAAAAGGTCGGCAGCACGACCACGTTATCCCCGGCCTGGTTCAGTTCGCCATAGGTTTTATAGGCCAGCCGGGCGCCGCTGAAAACAACGCCCGACTGCAGTTCGAAATCGCCGAGATCGTATACCTGGTAATCCATCAGAACAGGCGCAGGTATTCCTGTAGCTCCCAGTCGGTCGTAACCTGGTGATAACGCTCCCATTCGTCGACCTTGTAGGCCAGGAAGGACGACAGCATCTGCTCTCCCAGCACCTGTTTCGCGAGTTTACTCTTGCCCAGCTGTTCGGTCGCTTCCAGCAGGTTGCGCGGCAACGCGGTCAACCTTTGCTGTCTTTTCTCATCCATGACGTAGAGGTCTTCATCCACCGACTTGCCCGGATCGATTTTATTAACGATGCCGTCGACGGTTGCCGCCAGCATCATGCCGAGACCGAGGTAGGGATTCATGCACATATCGGCGGCGCGATTTTCGAGTGCGAACCGGCTTTGCGGCATGCGCAGCATCGCCGAGCGATTATTCGAGCCATAGGTAATATGCGTCGGTGCCCAGGTATAGACACCGCCTTCGAAACCGCCCACCTTGGGCACCAGTCCGTTGTAGGAGTTAACCGTACTGCAGGCTACCGCAGTGATCGCGGCACCGTGCTTGAGAATACCGCCAATCGCGTGGTAAGCCGTCTGGCTCCAGCCACCCTTGCTGTCTTCGTAAAGGTTCTTGTCGGGCTTGCCGACCCTGACCAGGGACGTGTTCATGTGCGCACCTGAACGCCAGTCGCCGGTGGTTGGCTTCGGCATAAAGGTCACGAACATGCCGTGTTTCTTGGCGATTTCCTTCAGCAGTACGCGCAGGAAAACCATACGATCGGCCATTTCGAGCACGTTGGTATAGTGAAAGTCGAGTTCGAACTGCGAGTAAGCGCCCTCGGCGACGACATCGTGCAGTTGCCAGCCGAGGTCGTTCAGGATGTCCATCAACTCGCCGAGAAAGCCCATCGCATCGATCGAGTACTCGACATCGTAGCCGAACGCCTGGCGCCGTGGTCGCAAACCCTCGCCCTCGGCGGGGTCGTCATCGAAGGCCTTGACCGGTTTGCCGTTTTCATCCCACTGCATGGTGATGAATTCGGGTTCGATGCCGGCCATCATCGAGTAGCCCTGGTCGGCGGCGTCACGGATGACGCGCTTTAGCGCCTGGCGCGGGCAAAGGTTGTAGGGTTTGTCTTCCCACCACAGGTCTGCAAATACCCAGGCGCAGGTCGGATCCCAGGGGCAGATCACGAGACTATCGAGATCGGGCACCGGGATCTGGTCAGAGTCGGCCGGGCCGAGTTCGGGCACGAAGGACACCGAGTGCACCGCGAATTGCGGTCCCTTGCCGAGGCATAGCGGCTCGAAGTCGCTGATCGGTACCGGCTTGGTCTTGGGAACGCCGAGCATATCGATCCAGCAGGATAGTATGTACTTGACGCCGGCATCCTCGAGTTTTTTCTTTTCTTTTCTGATGCGTGCCTTGCTGGGGAAGGATTTCGCCATGCTTTCGTAGTAAGTACTGCTCATTAGTGGTGCTCCTCTGGTGGGTTACTGTGCCTGCCTTTTCAGCAGGAACTGGTTTTTGAACATTTCGATACCGTTCATAACCTCGATCTGATCGATATCATCCTGGCCGAAACACTGTTGTTCCAGGAATGACTGAAACGCGCTGCGCGTCTCGCAGACGACTTCGATCAGCAGGTCGTAGCGACCCGAAACCCAAAGCACGTAAACGACTTCGCTGCATTCGCTCAGACGGTGGGCGACCGCGCGTGGGGTGGTGGGGTTCGCGACCTTGATGCCAACCATCGCGTCGGCCTTGTAACGTATCGCCATCGGGTCAGCCAGTGCAACGATTTTCAGGGCCCCGCTTTGTTTCATCGACTGTACCCGGTTGCGTATCGTGCCCTCGGACACGTCGAGTTCACGGGCGATGTCCTTGTAGGGCAGGCGACCATCCTGCTGCAGCATTTTGATGATGGCGCGGTTCAAATCATCCTCGGTGGAGGCGATGCCCCGGGTCCGGTTGTGCTCGATCGAAACGGCGTTGTCTGTGGTCATGATTATGGTTATTGCTATATTTGGCGGAACATTATTGTTGAAAAAGCAATTTAAAGCAAAATATTTAATGAAAACGTAAAATCCAGCCAGATTTCACTTCGACATCCAGAAAAGTTGTGCTAGTTTAGTGCGCGCTTGCGGGAGTAATGCCATGCTCGATCGAGCCCTGTTTACAGATTTTGATCAGCAAGCCGCGGTGCTGCGCGGATTGCCTTCCATTGCTTATATCAGTGACGAGTTTCTTGGCCTGGAATATCAAACGCTGTTTGCCAGCTACTGGGTGTTCGCCGGTTTCGCGCACGAGATGATCGATGCGGGGGATGTCCAGCCGGTGGAAGTCGCGGGATTGCCGTTGCTGCTGTTACGTGATGAGAAACGCCAGGTTTCAGCCTTTCACAACGTTTGCCGCCATCGAAATTTAAAGCTGGTGGATGCTCCCGGAAATTGTGGGAAATTGATCCGTTGCCCGTATCACAGCTGGAGCTATGACCTGTGCGGCGCTCTCAGGAACGCGCCGTATTTCGGCGGCGCCATGCGCGAGCTTCCACCCGATTTCCGCTACCAGGACAATGGCCTGATGCCGGTGCATTGCGAGGTCTGGCACGACTGGATTTTCGTCAACCTCGCCGCAGAACCGATGCCTTTCGAGGACTTTGTATCTCCGCTGAAGAAAATGCTCGGTGACACCCGGGTCGAGGATTACGTCCCGCGGACGTGTATCGACTTCGGCGAGGTCGCCTGCAACTGGAAGCTGCTGATGGAGAACTTCATCGAGCCTTACCACGTGCAGTTCGTGCACAGGACCACGACCCGGCAGCCGCTGGAAGACCACCGAACGCTGATCGAGGGCCATTGCCTCGGCAGCATGGTAGAACTGGACGCGGCGCAGCAGGCGACAGTCGATTTAACTGCGCTCGGCGTTACCTCGCACTACCTGACCCTGTTTCCGAGCTTTATCCTCGGTACCTATCAGCCGGATCAAATGGGTGTCTACCTGCATCAGCCGGTCGATGCCGGGCACACCCGTCAGCGCCGCGTTGTTTACACCCACCGGGACGCGGATTATAGTGACGCGCAAATTCAGCAGTTGCACGATCTATGGTACAGCGTTCATTTAGAAGACCACGAAATGTGCCTGCGCCTGCAGCAGGGGCGGCGTTCGCCGCTGGCGCAGGATGGCGGCCTGCTGTCGCCGCGCTGGGAGAACAGCGTGCGACGATTCCAGGAACTGGTGGCCGACGCAGTACGGCCGGCATTAATGCAATAGAGGTAAACCATGAGCGAACAGAAACCCGACTTCAGACTCGACCACACCATGATCCGCGTGTTCGACCAGGAAAAGACCCTGGATTTTTATACCCGCATACTCGGCATGAAAATACTGCGTCAAAACGAGTATCCCGACGGTCGCTTCACCAATACTTTTGTCGGCTACCAGGGTGAGGACGAGGGCACCACGATCGAGATGACCTACAACTGGGACCAGGAAGAGCCTTACGACATGGGCAACGCCTGGGGGCATTTCGCGCTCAAGGTTTCCGATGTTTACGCAACCGCCGATTACCTCAAGTCCGAAGGCGTCGAGTTCGTGCGCGAGCCCGGCCCGATGAACGCCGGCACACGCGTCATCGCCTTCTTCAAGGACCCGAACGGGTACGTCATCGAACTCAACGAACCCCTCGGGAAGACTTAGGCATGAGAAAGTTCGCTCGTTGTTGCGTTCGACAGTGTAATTCTGGGTCAGAGTAAAAATTATTCTGCCGCCCCGCGGGATGACAGGAAGCGACGCAGTAAAAAGGAGCGGGAAACTAAAAAAGGGACGGAGTAGTTTCCGTCCCTTTGATGGGTTTGACTCTGGCCTGAAAGCCCTGTGGTTTGGTGATTACTGGAGCAGGTCTTCGAAGCATTTCTCGAGGATGTCCAGGCCCTCGTTGATCAGGGCGTCGCTGATGTTCAGGGCCGGCAGGAAGCGGATCACGTTGCCGCGCGCACCGCAGCTGAGCAAGGCCAGCCCGTTTTCATAAGCATGCCCGATCAGGGCTTTGGTCAGCTCGACGTCGGGTTGCTCGGCGTCGCCGTCCTTGACCAGCTCGATCGCCATCATCGCGCCGTGGCTGGTGCGGATGTGACCGATGGTTTCCGGATACCTGGATTGTAAATCCTTGAGACGCTGGTCGAACGCCGCCGCGATACGTTGCGCTCCGCCGGCCAGGTCTTCCTCGGCGATAACGTCGATCATCGCCAGCGACGCGGCGCAGCCCAGCGGCGAACCGGCGTAGGTGCCGCCAAGCCCGCCGGGCATCGGCGCGTCCATCACTTCGGCCTTGCCGACGACTGCGGCGATTGGGAAGCCGTTGGCCATCCCCTTGGCAATCGTCATCAGGTCGGCTTCGACGCCGGCGTACTCGCTGCAGAACAGCTTGCCGGTGCGCGCAAAGCCGGACTGGACTTCGTCGATGATCAGCAGAATTCCATGTTCGTCGCAGAGCGCCCGCAGCGCCTGTAAAAATTCGGCCGGGGCCGGGTAGAAACCACCCTCGCCCTGCACCGGCTCGACGATGATTGCGGCGACATCGCTGGGTGCGATATCGCACTTGAACAGGTTGTCGATCCCCTTGAGCGCGTCGGCGACCGATACGCCGTGGTACTCGATCGGGAACGGTGCATGGTAAATTTCGGCAGGGAAAGGGCCGAACAGGTTCTTGTAGGGCGTGATCTTGCCGGTCAGACCCATGGTCATGTTGGTGCGGCCGTGATAACCGCCGTTGAAGGCGATTACGCCGCGCCGACCGCTGTGGGCGCGCGCGATCTTGACCGCGTTCTCGATGGCCTCGGCGCCGGTGGTGACGAATATCGATTTTTTCCTGCTTGTTCCGGGCGCCAGCTCGTTTAACTTCTCGGCCAGGCGAACCATGCTGTCGTAGGGCGTTACCATGACGCAGGTATGGCTGAATTTTTCGAGTTGTTGCTGGACCGCCGCGGTTATCTTCGGGTGGCAATGACCGGCCGAACAAACCGCTATGCCGGTGCCGAAATCGATATATCGGTTGCCCTCGACATCCCAGATTTCAGAGCCAAGCGCGCGCTCGGTATAAACCGGCGCAACGTTGCCCTGGCCGCGAGCCACGGCGGCTTCTTTACGTGCCTGCCAGTCCTGGTTGGAAACCCCGGCAAACTCGGTTGCTTTCAGTTCTGCGTTACTCATTGATCGATACCTCCGAGGCACATGTATTTGATTTCGGTGTAATCATCGAGGCCATACTTAGAGCCTTCGCGGCCCTGGCCCGATTCCTTGACGCCGCCGAAGGGCGCCATTTCATTCGAGATGATTCCCTCGTTGATACCGACGATGCCGTACTCCAGGCTTTCCGCAACGCGCCAGATGCGGCCGATGTCGCGCGAGTAAAAATAGCAGGCAAGGCCGAACTCGGTATCGTTCGCCATCTGGATGGCTTCTTCCTCGGTACTGAACTTGAACAGGGGTGCGATCGGGCCGAAAATTTCCTCGCGAAAGACGCGCATTTCACCACTGACGTTGGTCAGGATAGTGGGTTCGAAAAACTGGGTTCCAATGCTGGAGCGATTGCCGCCGACGACCTTGGTAGCGCCCTTGGCGACCGCGTCCGCGACGAAGGCTTCCATGTCGTTAGCCGCCTGCTCGGTAATCAGCGGTCCCACGGTAACGCCTTCCTCGGTACCGTCGCCCAGCTTGAGCCCGCCGACGGCTTCGGCCAGTTTTTCCGCGAATGCATCGTAGCAGCCTTCCTGCACCAGGATGCGATTGGCGCAGACGCAGGTCTGGCCGGCGTTGCGATACTTGCTGACCAGTGCGCCCGCGACCGCGGCGTCGAGATCGGCGTCGTCGAACACGATGAACGGCGCGTTGCCGCCTAGTTCCATCGAGGTCCGCTTGACGGTTTGCGCGCATTCGGCCATCAACTGCTTGCCGACCGGAGTAGAGCCGGTGAAGGTCAGCTTGCGCACGATCGGATTGGAAGTCAGTTCCTTGCCGATGGCTGCGGTTTCACCGGTGACCATATTAATGACGCCGGGCGGAATACCGGCGCGCTCGGCCAGTTCGGTAAAGGCGTAGGCGGATAGCGGGGTCGCGTTGGCCGGCTTGCAGACCACGGTGCAGCCGGCGGCCAGCGCCGGCGCGATCTTGCGCGTCAGCATGGCGTTGGGGAAATTCCACGGCGTGATGCAGGCGACGACGCCCACCGGTTGCTTGATGCAGACGATACGCTTGTCGTTGGACGGCTGCGGGATGGTGTCGCCGTAGATTCGCTTGGCTTCCTCGGCGAACCATTCGATGTAGTTGGCGCCGTAGGCGATTTCGCCACGAGATTCAGCCAGCGGCTTGCCCTGTTCCAGGGTCATGATCAGCGCCAGATCCTCCTGCGCTTCCATCATCAGGTTGAACCACCTGCGCAGGCAGGCGGCGCGTTCCTTGGCCGTGCGTTGGCGCCATTCGACGAAGGCGTCGGCGGCCGCTTCGATTGCGCGCCGCGTCTCCGCGGTGCCGCATCTGGCGACCTCGGCGATGACGTCACCGTTGGCGGGATTGGTGACCGGAACCGTTTCACCGCTATCGGCGTCGACCCATTGGCCGTTGATATAGGCCCTTGTCTTAAGCAGGGCCTGGTCGGAAAGCTGGATAGGCATGTATAAAACCCCATGGTAATTAGCGCAAGGTCGAGAAGCATAACGATTTAGGCTGTTGGCGACAATGAATTTACACCCTGGTCAGCGATCACGGGCTAATCGGGGGAGAATCTCTGTTAAGATGCGGTAAATCGCCGTTCTAACAGTCGTGTCTATGCCCGGGGGGAAAATGCCTGAAAACCATAATCTGAAAAAGAAAAAAGAACGCACCAACCTCGATTTTTACCATAGCCCGACGCAATTGCGTTTCGATACCTGGCATCGTCTGGAAGAAAATACCAGTCGACTGCGCGAGAAGCACATGCGCAAGGCGGATATCGAAGCGTTATCGAAACGTATCAAGCAGGACTTGACCACGCTCGGAATCATCGAGGATTACAGCGCCTTTCCGTCGCTGGAAGATGTCAGGCTGTTGTGGCAGTTGTTCGAACAACAGGATTTTGCCGTGCTGTCGCGCGTGGTCGCGCGCATCGTGCGAGCTTTGATCAATGGCACCTACCGCTCGCGAGAGATCGACCTGCGGGTGTCGGCCGAGCTCGAAGAGCACGACGATACGATCCAGAATTTCGATGATGAGCACCACCAGCGCCCTTATTTCGAGCTGCTTTTCGTCGATGAAAGTGGAGATGAAGACATCAGGCGACTGCGCGAAAACCTGCATGCGCTGCGTCGACCCGAGGATAGTTTCGTTTACGATATCGTCGTGGTGCCGAGCTTCGAAGACGCGCTGATCGCGGTGCTGTTCAACTATAATATCCAGGCGGTCGTGATTCGTTACGGCTTTCCGCTGCGCTCGGACAATCATCTCGAAATTTTGCAGCGGTACCTGGCCCGGATCAACGAGTCGGAATACGAAGACGCACTCGATATCGAGCGCGGCCCGCTGCTCGGCAACTTGATTTCAGAGCTGCGGCCAGAGCTCGATTTATACCTGGTGACCGACGCCGCGGTGGAAGATATCGCCGGCAACGTAACCCAGAAGTTCAACCGCATTTTTTATCAGCAGGAAGATTATCTCGACCTGCATCTGAATATCTTGCGGGGTATTCAGTCACGCTACGAAACCCCGTTTTTCACCGCCTTGCGCAAGTACAGCCGACAGCCCACCGGGGTGTTCCACGCGATGCCCATTTCGCGCGGCAAGTCGGTAACCAAGTCGCACTGGATCAAGGAAATGGTGCAGTTTTACGGTATCAATATATTTCTCGCCGAAACCTCGGCGACTTCCGGAGGCCTCGATTCGCTGCTGCAGCCGCACGGACCGATCAAAAAGGCGCAGGAACTGGCGGCCAGGGCGTTCGGCGCGCGGCGTACCTACTGGGTTACCAACGGCACCTCGACCGCTAACAAGATCGTGGTCCAGGCGCTGGTCAAGCCGGGCGATATAATTCTCATCGACCGCGATTGCCACAAGTCTCACCATTACGGCATGGTGCTGGCGGGCGCTCAGGTCTGCTACCTCGATTCCTATCCGCTCAACGATTACTCGATGTACGGCGCGGTGCCGCTCAAGGAAATCAAGCACAAGCTGCTGGAATACAAGAAGGCCGGTCTGCTGCATAAAGTGAAGATGCTGTTACTGACCAACTGCACTTTCGACGGCGTGGTCTACAACGTCGAGCGTGTGATGGAAGAATGCCTCGCGATCAAGCCCGACCTGATTTTCCTGTGGGACGAGGCCTGGTTCGCGTTCGCGGGTTTCACTCCGACTTACCGCCGACGTACCGCGATGGCCACCGCCGATCGCCTTCGCGCCCGCTATGCCAGCGCTGATTACGCTGCCGAGTATGCGGCTTACTGCAAGCGGATCGCCAAGGTCAAGGACGCTGACCTGGTTACGGAACGGCTGTTGCCTGACCCCGAGACTGTGCGCGTGCGCGCCTATGCCACCCAGTCGACGCACAAGTCGCTGACCTCGCTGCGCCAGGGCTCGATGATTCACGTCTATGACCAGGATTTCAGCCTCAGGGTGCAGGAGCCTTTCGATGAGGCTTTCATGACGCATACCTCGACCTCGCCCAATTACCAGATATTGGCCTCGCTCGACATGGGCCGCCGCCAGGTCGAGCTCGAAGGTTTCGAGATGGTGCAGAAGCAGGTCGAGTTGGCGATGACGATTCGCGAGCGTGTCGCGTCGCACCCCTTGTTGAGCAAGTATTTCCGGTTTCTTAAACCCAGCGAGATGATTCCGGACGAGTACCGGCCGTCGGGTATCGGTTCCTATTTCGACCCGGACAAGGGCTGGGCCAGTACCCGCATGGAGGAAGCCTGGGCTACCGACGATTTTGTCATCGACCTGACTCGCCTGACGCTTTACGTCGGGCTTACCGGGATCGACGGCGATACCTTCAAGAACAAGTACCTGATGGATAAGTACGGGATCCAGATAAACAAGACCTCCCGCAATACCGTGCTATTCATGACCAACATTGGCACCACCCGCAGTTCGGTGGCGTTTTTGCTCGAAGTGCTGGTCAAGATCGCGACCGAACTGGACCAGGAACGCGAGGAGGCCAGTCGCGTGGAGCGGCGCCTGATCGATAAAAGGGTTGTCTCGCTGTCTCAGGAATTGCCGCCGTTACCTGATTTCAGCCATTTTCACGCGGCTTTTGCAGCGAATTCGTCGAGTAAGGTAAAAACCGGCGAGGGCGATATTCGCCGAGCATTCTTCCTGGCGTACGACGAAGAAAACTGCGAATACATGACGATCGACGAGGCCACGATCGGCAAGGCGATGAAATCGGGTCGCGAACTGGTTTCGGCCAGCTTCGTGACGCCCTATCCGCCCGGATTCCCGGTACTGGTGCCGGGGCAGGTCATCAGTGAGCAGATCCTTGCTTTCATCCGGGCGCTGGACGTCAAGGAAATCCACGGCTACGAGCCCGAAATTGGATTGCAATTGTTCACCGAAGAAGCCCTGCAAAACCTGCAGCCGTAAACTATAGTCACAAAATTCCGCTGGTTGCGTCGAAAGAGGCAAGTAATGGGTATGGCAGTCCGGTTTCATTTTGATCAGCGCCGAGACAATTATTGGCGTATCGATAAGAGCCCGCTAACCGGATTCGATTTGAAGCTCGCAGGTCTGCCGATCTACCTGGGCCTGGACCCGAAAAGGTCTTTTTTTCATAAATTAAATAAAAAAAATCTCATTAGTAATCAGTGGTGTACTACACTAACTTCAGAGACTGTGTTAAGTTCCGTCGAAATCGATAATGCGGCTTGGCACAATTTGGCTCATTGTTTAAATAATTTATCCAGGAGTTAGTAGTTATGAGGAAAAATTTGGCTATAGTTTTTCTATCTCTAACCTTCTTAATACCAGCGGTGAGTCATGCCGCCAGGGACTATGGTCGCAATCCGATTGACTTTGGCGGGGGGGTTTATCTCGTGCTGAAGTACGGTGAAATCACCATCGCCGATGATGTGCCTGAAGATGGGTCCGACATCAGGAATCTCGGCTTTGCCTTTGGGAAGGCTGTCAACGACGTAATTTCGATGGAATTCGAATATACCACCACCGTTAGCGAAGACGAAGACTATGGTGGCAGTGGTAGCAGCGTTTCGTTGGATACAGTTGGTTTTTTCGTGGTGGCAAAATCGGCGGGAGATTTCTATGGCAAGGCTAGATTAGGCTATACCCGGGTTAACAGGGATATCAGCGATGTTGACGCCGCTCCCGGCATTGTCGGCATCGATTGGGGCAATAATGATAACGTCTACGGTATAGCGTATGGCCTTGGCGCCGGGTATAAATTCATGGAGGGTGGCGCAATCGAACTGGAGTATATGCTTTACCCGAAGATAGAAGATGTCGAATTTGATGCCACTAGCTTTGGTGGTCCCGTGTTTGAAGACGACCTGGAAGTTGATTTTGTATCGTTAAATTACGTTTTATCATTCGAGTAATTACCGGGAACGCGTAATATTCCCCGCTTACCGAATGCCCGGGTGCTAAGCAAGCAGGGTTAAAACTGCAGAACCGGTAGCGGTTTGCTGGTGTAAACCTCGCCGTAAGACTCGCTGTTATCCGGGAAGCCGTCGGGGTCGATGAACGCGACGTCATACTCACGATCGCTGAAATGATCGAAGCTTAATTCCCACTGGTTGTGTGGCCAGAAATACTCGCAGGCATTGCGCCCGGGATAAAAGGCTGCGTTGTAGAGCGTGCCGAACCCCTTGGCGAAGCGGGTTTGATACAGTGGGAACTGCAGGAATTCGCGGGTAAAAGCGTAGCTGCCGTGTTCGCGCGCAGCGACCAGGTTTTGTAGATGCTTACCGCGCGCGTGGGTAAACACCTTCTCTTCGTAAAGCGGCCAGCTGCTGTTGGCCTGGTGATTGGTCGCCACGCGGTGACCAACTCTCACCGGATCGCAACCTGGCGCGATTTCTACCGTTTCGAAGTTTGCCTCGCGGTCGAGCAGCATGATGTTATAAGCACCCTGCACCGGTATCCGCTGGATGAGCTCACAGGCTTCGCTGACATCACCTGCAAATTCAAGCAGGTAGCGCAACAACAACGAGATACCGAAGCCTTCGCCAAACTCTTCGCGACCGCCAAACGACATCGACACCGCCAGCCCGTCGCTGTTGATGCCATCTAGCACGCCTGACATGCAGTCCAGCATGGCGATAACCTGGCGTTCGCCGAACCGGCTGCGCATGAGCAGCCCGTCGAAAACAAACGGTGAGTAATCGTAGCTGCGTACCAGTACCGATTCCTCGACATCGTAAATGGCCTGGGAACAACCCCGGAACAGCGGTGGCGGGCAGTACTGCGACAGGAAACGCGCGGCATGGTCGCCGCCGCCGGCCAGATCGACCATGGCTTCGAATATCGGAACAAACTCCGGCATGTAGTGTTTTAACGCCCTGGCCGACTCGAAATAGGTCGGCCGGTCGCGCTCACCGTAGCGCAGGAACCAGCGTTTATAAGCTGGCCACAGCCGCTTGAAATGGTGCTGCCAGACGGGCCCCGGTCGATCCTCTGCGAAGGCGCGGAAGGTGAAGTCCGTGTGGGTTGCGGTTGACATCAAAACGGCGAAAAAGGCGGATCGACGAACGCCGGCGACGGCAATTCATGAGTGTCCTCCTCTTCGGCAATTGCACTGCCGAGCGGTTCGAGGTCGTTACGCGTCCACCAGTACCAGAAGCCCTGTTCGCGCAGCCAGCTGCCAAGTTTGTCGATGCTGTTCCATTCTCGGCCCGAACCGCGCGCGTTGTAAACCCGGCATAGCTGACTGTCGACGTAAACCGCTACCGCCCAGGCCAGCGGATGCTTGTCCGAATCGCCGTACCCGCCACCCCGGTGCATTCGCTCGACCCGATAAACCACGGCAAACTCTCCCAGCCTGGCGCTGTCGCGCAGCGGCGCAAGGTCAGCCTGCGTTACCGAACCGGTAATTCCTAAATCTACATCTTGATTCATAGTGTTGACATAATTTAATTTATTAACTACATTATGATTCATAGTGTAGTCGTAAGCAATTGGTCGCGTCTACATTCTTGAGATCAAGTCATTTTTTGATTCTATTTTTATCAACCCACATTATGGAGCATATTGTGAGTAAAAAAGTATCCCCGATTCCACGCGGTTATCGTACTGCAACTCCTTGCTTGACCGTTTATGACGTAGATAGCGCCGTTGCTTTTTACCAGGCTGCGTTTGGCGCCGAATTGTTAACTCGTCAAAGCGCCGCCGACGATGCGATGGCAATTCATGCCACCATCAAAATTGGTAACAGCATTATAGCCCTAAATCGTGAAGCACCAGAGCAGGGCGTTTTGTCGCCCGCGAGCCTGGGTGTCAGCGGCAGCCAGATTCACCTGTATGTCGATGATGTCAACACCAGCTGGGAGCGTGCGCTCGAGGCCGGTGGCATGGTCCACACCGCACTGTATGACGCCTACTGGGGCGATCGCACCGGGATCCTGGCAGACGGCAACGGCCACCTGTGGTCGCTTGCGAGCAAGGTCGAAAACCTGTCGCAGGACGAAATATCGCGTCGCGCGCGGGCGTGGTACGCCACCGATGTCGCGGCCCCTGCGGAACCTGAAGCACCTTTCGAGGTCCTGCTGGGCGAGGAAACGCTTGCAGCCGAATACGTTGCTGTCTAAGCTACGCGCATTCGTTTCAAACAGGATGGGCCGGGAATATTCCCGGCCCGTTGCTTATCCCAAAGGCTGTATGCAAGAAATCTCGCTGACCGCGTCAGAACAATTAAAAGCCCTTGATAGGGGTCAAATTAGCGCCGTCGATTTACTCGAACAAACCATCGCACGCGCTGAAGCGCTTGCGCCATTGCTAAATCCGATTGCGCTAAAACTGTATGGCCGCGCCCGGCAGGCGGCAGTCGAAGCAGATAAAAAACGCGCCAGTGGAAAAGCAGGCAAACTCTGCGGATTACCGATTACGATCAAGGATTCCCAGTTTCTGGCGGGCTATCCCTGTGCCAATGGCTCACAATTACTGAGTGATTTCATACCTACTGAAACCTGCCGCGCAATCGAACTGCTGGAGCAGGAAGGGGCCGTTATTTTTGCCAAGACGACCTGCCCTGAATTCAGTCTCACCGGAGTTACGCATTCCGAACTCTACGGGCTGACCTCGAATCCCTGGAATGTCGGACGCACCTGCGGTGGTTCGTCGGGCGGCGCTGGTGTTGTAGTAGCTTCAGGTATGGGTGCTTTCTCGCTGGGTGGCGACGGTGGCGGTTCGATTCGCATACCTGCCGGATTCTGCGGTATCGTCGGTTTCAAGCCCAGTTTCGGAGCGGTCCCTCGTGAACCCTGTTTTCCATCCTGGCAGTCAATCGTTTCTTACGGGCCAATGACCCGAAGCGTTGTCGATGCGCGCCTGTTCTTCGACATTATCGGAGAGGATTTTAAAGGTAACTCCAGTCCGAGGCTAAACCGGCGTGGAATCGTCTACTCCGAAGACCTCGGTTTCGCGCCGGTAAACACCGATGTGCGGGAGGCTTTCCTGGGCGTGGTGGATAAAATGCGCGCGGCCGATTTCCAGATGATAGAGGATAATCCTGGACTAACCTCGTCGGTCAAGACCTGGGCGGTCACCGCCTGTTACGACGCCGCCGAAAATGCGCGTGGCAACGCTTATAACATCGATTACCTCGGCGAAGTGGCCAAGGGTTTTATCGATTTTGGTGATCAGTTCAGCGCCGACGATTTCGCTCAGGCCCAGGCGCAGCGCAAGGTGATCAAGCGGCATTACGAACAAATGTTCGCGCGCCACAACGCGCGCATACTGATAACACCGACACTCGGTTGCGAGGCTTTTCCGCACGGTTCGATTCATCCGCACAAAATCGACGACACCCACATTCAATTGCCGTGGCTGGACTGGGCGAGTTTTCTCTACGATGCCAACCTGACCGGTATGCCGGCCTGCGCGATTCCGATGGGATTGGGTGATGAGGGTCTGCCGCTATCGTTGCAGATTCTTGGGCCGGTGGGCAGCGATTACGAAGTTTTGCGCGTCGCCGAAGAGATCGAGAAGCTGATCGGCTGGGACAACTCTGTCGTTACGCCCTCGGTCGGGACAATCGAACAAAGCGCCTGACCGCGTGGAAAGGCGTCTGTGTCTTTCTAAAATCCCGCGATCTTAGAAAAGCTTCGAGCGATACGGGTCCTGGTAAATGTCTGGCACTGCCCCGGGCTCGACGCCGTGGAATTCAGCATTGATCGCGGCAGTCCACAGCTTGGCGCGCTCACGCAGTTCGCGCTGCTCGGTCTGCATGCGCCCACGCGAGACGATGATGCCCAGATCGGCTCCCTTGTAGGTGTAATCGCCTTCCCGGTAAACCCTCAGGTAGTAGGCCTCGTCGTTATCGATGACATTGGTCCAGTCGAGGTCGAGTCGATCGAAGCTGATACCGCCGTGATTGTCCATGCTCCACACACCCGAACGCGGTGCGTGCGTTAATTGTCGCACCTTGTCCTCGGTTTGCTTAAGCACCAGCTGGCTCCAGAAATCATACTCGTTCCATCGATTCTGGACCTTGCGCAGGTTGATTTCATAGTCGACGTCGAGGTACTCGAGTAAGTGAAACAGGAACAACGGCACGCCGCCATAATGGGCGGTAATCAGGTTAGTCAGTGGGCTGGCCCCGCTGATTCGTGGGTTGACTTCGCCGAGGTAGGGGGTGCCATCATCGGTATCGAGCAGAAAGTCCATGCAAAACACCCCTTTGTAGCCTTCCTTGTAGAGCCGGTCGCCAAGCGCTGATGCCATATTGCGCAGTTCACGTCTTATCTTGGCGTTAAAAATCTTTGGCCAGACGTCGTTGCCGCACCAGCCGCCCTTGTAGGGCGTGATTTCCTCGAAGCCGGTTATGTCGGTCTGAATCGGACCCGACAGGGTTCCGTGACGGGTCACGCAAACCTCCATCGTGCCCGGCATGTGGTTGATGCGTTTCATGATCTTGAGCTGCTCGTCCTTCATATCCTTGGCGTGCTTGTTGTAGTCAGCTTCGGACTTGATGAAAAACGTGGTCCGGCCGGAATCCCCGTAAGGGGTTTGAACCACCAGGTCGTTTCCAAGTTTCGACTTGTTGGCGGCAGCCATCAGTTCGGCATAGCTATCGGCCTTCTTTACCAGCACGTTGGGGGCGCTGTCGATACCGGCTTCGCTGGCGAGTCGGGTCAGCTCGATCTTGGAATCCAGGCGTTTGCGCATCTCGACCGGGGGTAGCGCGATCTTGACCCCCAGTTCGTCACAGATCTCCTCGGTTTTCTCGTCGAGCATCACGAACAGCAGGCGGGCCGGTCCCTTGCCGGCTTTCTTGATGCGGTCGATAACCTCCTTGTGCATCAGCATGTAGTTACACACATCCTCCATCGATTCGAACTCGGCGTGGCTTTTCTCCGTGGGTACGAATACACGCGGATGGTTGCCGTCGAAGGAATCGAAATAGTTGATGTGGTAGAAGCGATTGACGAACTTTTCGAGGCCGAGCAGATTGAAAGACGTTGGCGATACGAAAAAAATCGGGGTTTCGTTGCGACGGAAAAAAGTAAGGATGTCGGATAAACCGCGTATTTTGGCGCTTCTGGCCATATTATATCTCCCCGGACGTGAAATCATTATTATAAAATATGCGCAATCGATCATATAAGATTAATCAAACCCGTGCATCTCTAATAATCCGTGAAACTATAGAATGGTCCGAGTAAACCGCCGTCGTCGACGCAATATCCCGGCCGAGAAACCAGTCGCGATACATCAGATCGCCCCCAAAGTTCTGCATAACCGCTTTGCGCCCTTGCAGGCGCTCGACGAGGAGCAGCTCGAGTTCATTCACGAGGTTTCGCTGCGGATAATCGAGGAACAGGGTATCGAGGTGCTTGGCGACCAGGCATTGAGCCTGTTTCGCAACGCCGGCGCAGCGATAGATGACGACGGCGTGGTGCGCATGGATCGTGACCTGGTTCTGGAAACCGTGGCCAGGGCACCCGAACGCTTCGACGTGGTGCCGCGTAACCCGGCGCAAACCATGCCGGTTGGCGGTGATGTCATCAACTTCGGCCTGGTATCTGGCACCCCCAATGTGCATGACAACATCAACGGCCGGCGTTCGGGTAATTACGAAGATTACAAAAAGCTGATCAGTTTCGGGCAATACTTCAACGTGCTGACCTTCTTTGGTAACCAGGCCACCGCGCCCACCGACATGCCCGCCAACTCACGCCATCTCGATACCACCTACGTCAACCTGACGCTGTCGGACAAACCGTTCTTTGCTACTGGAATCGGGGGCGGACGGGCGCGCGATGCGATCGAGATGAGCGCTATCGCGCGCGGTCTGAGCATGGATGAGATGAAAACGAACCCGAGCGTGATGACCAACGTCAACGTCAATTCGCCCCGCAAGCTCGACGATGCGATGGCCTATGGCGCGATGCAGATGGCGCTGTTCGGGCAGCCGGTCACGGTAACGCCCTTTACGCTGATGGGTGCGATGACGCCGTCGACCATGGCGGGCGCACTGGCGCAGCAGAACGCCGAGGCGCTGGTCGGTATCGCGTTACTGCAGTTAACCAATCCCGGCACACCTTCGGTTTACGGCGGCTTCACCTCCAATGTCGACATGCGCTCGGGTTCGCCGGCTTTCGGCACGCCGGAAAACGCGCTGGCCAATATCGCCGGCGGTCAACTCGCGCGCAAGTATAAGCTGCCTTACCGCAGCAGCGCCTGTAATGCCTCGAACGCGGTCGACGCCCAGGCTACCTATGAAACGCAGATGGCGTTGTGGAGCTCGGTGATGGGGCACGGTAACCTGATTTACCACACCGCCGGCTGGCTCGAAGGCGGGCTGGTCGCGTCTTTCGAAAAACTCGTCATCGACTGCGAAATGCTACAGCACATGAGCAAAATGCTCGAACCGATCAAGATCGATCTCGAGGAAACCGGTCTCGAGGCAATGCGCGAAGTGGGTCCGGGCGGTCATTTCTTCGGCTGCGAGCATACGATGCAGCGCTACAAGACCGCTTTTTACGAGCCGTTTATCAGCGACTGGCAGAACAGCGAGAACTGGGTGCTCGCCGGCAGCAAGGATGCGACCACGCGCGCCACCGAGCTGTGGCCGAAAATTCTCGAGGAATTTACACCGCCCCCGATCGATCCGGCGATCGACGAAGCGCTGCAGGCATACATGGCCAAGCGTAAGCAGAGGCTCGGCGGCGAAGAGCCCATGCTCGAACCGACTGACTAGCTGATTCGTGTCCTGACCTTGAGCGCTCCGACGTTGGGAATACCGGGGTCAGACCAAAAAAGCCGCGTCATTTTTCACCTCACCTCGGTAGCCCCGGCTTTTTTGCTCTGACCCCCTCGAAGCGACCCGGTACAACCCTACTTCAGTAACCTTTCCTCGAAGGGGTAGGAGATCAGGTTCTCGTAGCCGTCTTCGGTGATCAGCACCTGGTCTTCGAGCTTGACCCCTTCATGCCCGCCTTTTTCCCCGCAATAGACCTCGACGCAAATCATCATGCCGGGCTCGAACACCCCGTCGTAACCGTGGGCGTCGTAATCCTCGCGGTAGCGAATCGCGGGATACTCATCGCACAGGCCAACGCCGTGCATGACTACGCCGTAGCGATTGGGAATACAGTTTTCGGGTAAACGGTGAGCGTTGGCTGTAATTTCACTGAAGCGAACCCCGGGCTTGAGTAACTCCATGTTGCGCATGATGTGCTCGTGCGAAATCTGGTAAAGCCGTTTCTGCTCCGCGGTTGGTTCGACATCGCCGCACAGCCAGGTGCGGGAGATATCGCAGCACATGCCATAGGTGCCGACCATGTCGGTATCGAGCGCCAGCAGCTCACCATCGCTGATGATGCGCGGTCCCGATTCCTGGAACCAGGGATTGGTGCGCGGCCCCGAGGAAAAGATACGCGTTTCCAGCCATTCACCGCCGCGCTTGATGTTACCGGCATGCAATACCGACCAGATTTCATTCTCGCTCTTGCCGGCCTCGACCGCGGCTTCCATTTCGTACATCGCGGCTTCGCATGCGGCCACGGCGCAGCGCATGGCCTTGATTTCGTCCGGCCCCTTGATCAGGCGCGCCAACTCGGTGACTTCCTGTCCCTCGAACACTTGCATGCCTGTTTTTTCGAGCGCCCGCAGGCCGGCGATTTCAATCTTGTCGACCGCCAGCCGCCGGTTGTCGCCCGCATGGGTGCGCATCAATTCGTCGATCTGCCTGGCGAATTTCAACGCGTGTTCCTCGCCCCGCGCGCCGGACTCGAAGTAAAAGAAAGATGCGCCGCTGCGCAGCTCTTTAACCAACGGCAAGTGGTCGGACAGGTGTTCGCAGCTATGGAAGTCGAATAACACGACATAGCCGTCGGCCGAGACGAAACAGGCGCGGGCCGGATTATGCGTAATCCACAGCTGCATGTTGGTGGTATCGGTCGCGTAGCGAATATTGAGCGGGTCGAACAACAGGATGCCGCCGTAATCCCGGCGCTGCAGTTCCTGCACCAGGCGCTGCAGACGAAATTCGCGCATGCTGTCGAGATGTGGGGCTTCTAGCCCGAGCGCAGCCCACTCCTCGAAGGCAAGGGCGGTGGGCCCGATTTCGACCCGGTCGTTATCGTCGGGAGTGCCATCAGGCTTGAGCGCCGCTGACGGGTTACGAGATGGATCTATCTTGCGATTGCGACTGTCGACGGAATAAGGGTTTGCGGCCATACAACAAATCTCGGGTTTGGCATAAAACAGTTGCAAGAATACGGCATCAGCGATGTTAAGATAAATCCTTTTTTAATGATATTTCCTGATCTTGGTGAACGAAAAATCAAATGACCGATAACAACAAGACCTCGATTGAAACCAGCCTTGCACAGGCCTGCCACTACATCGACAATGTCACCGGGGGCATCAATCCGCCGCTGCAGTTCTCGACGACTTATGCCAGGGATGCCGATTACGAATACCTCAGCCGCTATAGCTATACCCGCTCTGGCAACCCTTCCTGGGAAGTATTGGAGAAAGTTTGTGCCGAGCTCGACGGCGGTATCGAGGCGCTTTGCTTTGCTTCCGGGATGGCGGCCGTTTGTGCCGTGCTCGAAACGGTTAACTCGGGCGAGCACGTGGTAGCGCCGCGCATCATGTATCACGGGTCGCAGGACTGGTTGCGGCGTATTTCCGCAAGGCGTTCGATCGGCCTGGCGCTGTTCGAGGCGAGCGACCTCGATGCGCTGCGCGCGGCGATCGAACCCGGCAAAACTTCGCTGGTCTGGATCGAAACCCCGGTTAATCCTACCTGGGATCTAATCGATATTGCTGCCGCTGCCGATATCGCCCATGAGGCCGGGGCTATACTGGTCGTAGATGCCACCGTTTCGTCGCCGATTACGACGCGCGCGCTCGACTTTGGGGCCGACATCGTGTTTCACTCGGCAACCAAGTACCTGAACGGTCATAGCGATGTCAATGCCGGGATCCTGGTCAGCGCGCAAAACGACGAACGCTGGCAGGACATCAAGCTGGTGCGCACCCTGACGGGCGGTGTGCTAGGGCCTTTCGACGCCTGGCTGCTGGTACGCGGCATGCGCACCCTGTTTCTTCGCTTCGAGAAAGCGTCACAGAATGCGTTGCACCTGGCGCGGCATTTCGAGCATGACCCGCGCCTGGAAAAGGTTCTGTATCCCGGCCTGGAAAGCCATCCCGGTCACGACATCGCCAAACGCCAGATGACCAACGGTTACGGCGGCATGTTATCATTCCTGGTCCGGGGGGATGCAGAACAGGCCAAGGCGATTGCCGCCGCTACCCGGATATTCCTGCGGGCGACCTCGCTCGGCGGGGTCGAAAGCCTGATCGAACACAGGGCCTCGGTGGAAGGCCCGCATAGCGCGGTGCCACCGAACCTGCTACGGCTCTCGATGGGGATCGAAAACTGTGACGAACTGATCGAGGATATCGAGCAGAGTTTAAGCAGGTTTAACCAACAGTAAGGAGTCGAAATGGCGCTATCTAAAACGGCACAAAAGGCAGTTAATAAAATCGATAAGGCGTTAGACAAGCATGATTTATCGAAGCAGGAAAAAGCAGAGATTCTGAAAATCATCGGCAAGTCGTTGATGCAGACGGTCGAGGAAACCACCGATACGCATAACCAGGCAATGGTAATTTGTTGCGGACCAGAAGCGGATCTTGCGCACAAGATAGAAGAAGAAGTGGAGCGCAAGAAGATTGCCCTGATCGCGAACCTGAAGGCATTGCGCTAGGCGATATGTCTCGACGCGATCACTGCCAGGTGACCTAAGCCTGTGGCCTAGTCGTTGGCAAATTCCCGACAGGCATGCTCGATGGCATGCGCGAAGGAACGCGCCATGCTGCGGATCACGAACAGATCGTAAGTCGGCGTGTCGTCGACCTGCACGATCGTGGCGTTCATATGCGCAACCGACGTCAGCGCGCAGCGGCCCGGGCCAAAGGCGCGTGGATGCAGATCGATCGCGGTATTCTTCGCCATGACCTGGCGTGCCCGCGATCCACTGAGGCGCAGCCCGCAGCGGCCATGACTTTGATCCACCACGGCGCCCAGTTCGCCGACCGCATCCTGCAATAATTTCAGTAATTCGCCCGGCGCCCGCCCGGATTCCTCGTCACTGGCGACAACCATCCAGCTATTGGGCCCGTTCCAGCTTACCTGGGTGTGTTCATTGGCATTGCTGATTCCTGGCTGAGTCGAACACTCGATACCGAGCGCGGTGCCGATGGCGCCGGCGACAGCTTCGTTCTTACCCTTGAAACTGAGCACCTGGATCGCGGTTAGCGCCTTGCGCTCGGTGAGGCGCAGGTTGCTGTAATCGACAATATGATCGCCGCTGCGCGGCAATAGCGGCGAAACGCGTGGCGGCAGGCTATTCTGATCAGGCACGGACGAGTTCTCCTTCGGGATCGATGAACACGGGATGGCAAACCTCTACCCTGAGCTTTTCGTCATCCAGCGGAAACACGGCGTCGAGTTGCTCGCCGTGACGCGAGGCGCCGTCCATCAGCAGGCCCAGCGCAATGCCGCAATCGAGTTGCGGACTGTAGGTAGTTGCGGAGATATGCCCCTGTGACTGGCTGACGCTTCCCAGCCGCTTGTCGGGATCGACCAGGTGAGCGCCAATGCGCAGGTTGCGCCCCGGCACCAGCGATTTGAGACCAACCACCTGCAGCCGACCGTCGCCGAGCAGCGCCGGGCGCTCGGAACAATGCTTGCCGATAAAGTGCTTGGCGCGGTTCGCCATGCCCTCCAGACCGATGTCCCTGGCGGTGGTGCGGCCGTCGAGTTCCGAACCTGCAACGTGACCCTTCTCGATGCGCATCGTGCCCAGGGCCTCGGTGCCGTAGACGCCGACGCCCATTTCCTTGCCGGCTTCGAGCAGGTCCAGCCAGGCCTGTTCACCGTAGTCGGCCGGCACGTTGACCTCGTAGGCGAGTTCGCCCGAGAACGATATACGAAACAGTCGCGCCGTTATATTGTTCAGCTTGCACTCGCCGACCGCCATGAACGGGAATGCCTCGTTGCTGACATCGATGTCGATAACCTTTTCCAGCAGCTTGCGGCTGTTGGGCCCCGCCACGGCGATGCCGGTCCACTGCTCGGTTACCGAGCAAAACACGACGTCGAGATCGGGCCATTCGGTCTGGTGGTACTGCTCCATGTGCGCCAGTACGCCGGCCGCGTTGGCGGTGGTCGTGGTCATGAAGAAATGGTTTTCGCCGAGGCGCGAGGTCGTGCCGTCGTCGTAAACCATGCCGTCTTCGCGCAGCATGATGCCGTAACGCGCCTTGCCAACCGGGAGTTTCAGCCAGTTGTTGATGTACAGGCGATTCAGGAATTCGGGTGCATCGGGACCCTGGATGTCGATCTTGCCGAGCGTGGTGACATCGACCAGCGCGACATTGTTGCGCGTGGCCTCGGTTTCACGCACGTAGCAGTTGTACAGGGTATCACCGGGGTACTGCGGGAAATAACGCGCCCGCAGCCACAGGCCGGCCTCGATAAAAACCGCGCCCTGTTTTTCGTTCCAGTCATGAATCGCGGTGCGGCGCACCGGCATGAAATCGTTACCGACGGTGTGCCCGGCAAACACGCCCATCGCCACCGGCACGTAGGGTGGGCGGAAGGTTGTAATGCCGACCTGGGGTATCGGTTCGCCGCGCTGGCAGGCCAGGATAGCGAGCGCGTTGACGTTACTGGTCTTGCCCTGGTCGGTCGCCATCCCCTGGGTCGTGTAACGCTTCAGCAACTCGACCGAGTCGTAACCTTCCTGCGAGGCGAGCTCGACATCGCTGGCCTTGACATCGTTTTGCTGGTCGATGAACTGCTTGTATGACTTGTTGTATGGCGTGGGAGCGATCCACAGGGCCTCGAGCGCGTAAACGCCTTCGTCTTCGGCTTTGGCTGCCTTTACCTCTTTACCCTCGAATCCAGCCATGTTAGCCCCTTCGGCACCGGCTGCATTGCCCTGGTCGAGGCAATCCTGCAGCGCGAAGCTGCCGTTGGCGGCCCCCGCCGAGACTTCGGCCTGACGCGACTCGCCGGGCACGAACGACAAGATCGAATCGTCGTAAACGGGCTTGGCGCCCGACTGGCTGTGCAGGTGAACGTTTGGATTCCAGCCGCCCGAACAGGCGATCAAGTCGCAGTCGATACGCACGGGATCCAGGGTGTCCCCCTGGGTGGTGACGATCTGCGCGTACTTGACGCGCTTGCCGCCCTCGGCCGCGCCGACTGCGCTGCCGGTTAGCAGGCGAATCGACAGTTTCTTGAGTTCGTCCGCCAGCGGCGCATCGGGGTGCGCGCGGGAATCGACCACGGCAGTCACGAAAATCCCGGCACGATGCAAATCGATCGCGGTCCGGTATGCGTCGTTGTTATTGGTGGCCACGATGACCCGCTTGCCCGGCTTGACGCCGTAAGCGTTGACGTAGCTGCGAGCAGCCGAAGCCAGCATGATGCCGGGCTTGTCGTTATTGCCGAATACCAGCGGCCGCTCGGTGGCGCCCGTCGCCAGAATGACGCGCTGCGGGTAAAACAGCCACATGCGCTGGCGTGGGTGCCCCGCCGGCGGTACCGGCAGATGGTCGCTGACTTTTTCGACGGCGCCGATCACGTTGTGGTCGTAGTATCCAAAAACCGTGGTGCGACTGAAGACGTGGACATTATCCATTGCGGCGAGCTCAGCCGCGGTCTCGGCAGCCCATTCGCTGCCGTGTTTGCCATCGATCGTATAGTTATCGCGGTTGAGTGAACCACCGAGCGTCGGGTGTTCATCGACGATGATGACGCGAGCATCGGTCCTGGCAGCGGCCAGTGCCGCCGACAATCCGGCCGGGCCGGCACCGACGACCAGTACGTCACAGTGTTCGTGGCACTGTTCGTAATGATCCGGATCGGGCTCGGTCGCGGCGGTGCCGAGGCCGGCCGCGCGGCGGATAACGTGTTCGTAAACGTTGGTCCAGAACGAGGCCGGCCACATGAACGTCTTGTAATAGAAGCCGGCGGAGAGTAAGGGCGAAAACAGGTTGTTGATCGCCATGACGTCGAAATCCAGCGACGGCCAGCGATTCTGACTGTTAGCGACCAGTCCGTCGAATAGTTCGATCGTGGTGGCGCGTGTATTGGGTTCCTTGCGTGGCCCGCTGCGCAATTCGACGATCGCGTTGGGCTCTTCCGATCCCGCGGTTTGAATACCGCGCGGACGATGATACTTGAAGCTGCGCCCGACCAGGTGAACGCCGTTGGCGAGCAGCGCCGAGGCGAGCGTATCGCCCTCGTAGCCCTGGTAGGATTTACCGTCGAAGGTGAAGCTGATTACGCGTCCGCGATCGATATGACCGCCGCTGCTGGTGCGGAATTGTTGAGCCATCTCGTTCAGCCCTCCCGGTTGCCGGCTGGCAGGTTGGGTGAGGCCGGCGCGGTGCTGAAAACTTCGTGGGTCACGGTATCGCGCTCGACGACGATCCAGGCTCGGCAGCCGTTGACGTGGTGCCAGTACTCGCGATGCGGGCCGGCAGGATTATCGCGGGTGTAGGCGTAGTGATACCAGTCGTCCTGGGACGCATCGTCTGCCGGGCGCTCGACCGTGGCATCGCCGCCGTAGGAGAATTCGTCTTCGTTGCGGACCCCGCACCAGGGGCATTCGATTCTTAACATGTCACTGCCTCCTAGTGTGATTTGGGCGACGCGCCGACGCCTTTCTCATCGAGCATCCCGCCTTCGCGGAAGCGCTCCAGCGTGAAATCGGCGTTCAGCTTGTGCGGCTTGTCATGTGCGATGGTATGTGCGAACACCCAGCCGGACGCCGGCGTCGCCTTGAATCCGCCGTAGCACCAGCCGCCGTTCAAGTAGAGATTGTTGATCGGGGTCTTGCCGATGATCGGGGTGCCGTCCATCGACATGTCCATGACGCCGCCCCATTGGCGCAATACGCGCAGGCGCGCCAGGCACGGCATCATGGTTACCCCGCCGGCAACGACGTGGTTGAAAGTGGGCAGGTTGCCGCGTTGGGCGTAGGTATTCCAGCCATCGATATCGCCACCGAAAACGAGACCGCCCTTATCCGACTGGCTGATGTAAAAATGCCCGGCGCCGAAAGTGCACACCGTATCCACCAGCGGCTTGATGCCTTCGGTAACAAAGGCCTGCAACACGTGCGATTCGATCGGCAGTTTCATGCCGACCATATCGAACAGGCGGCTCGAGTTGCCGGCGACCGCGACGCCCACCTGGCCGGCGCCGATGAAACCGCGCGACGTTTCGACCCCGAGCACTTTATCGCCGTCGCGTTTGATGGCGGTAACCTCGCATTTCTGGATGATATCGACCCCGAGACGATCGGCGCCGCGCGCATAGCCCCAGGCCACCGCGTCGTGGCGCGCGGTCCCGCCGCGGGGTTGCGCCAGCCCGCCCAGTATCGGGAAGCGGGTGTTCTTCGAGAAATCCAGGTGCGGCATGAGCTTTCTGACACCGTCGAGATCGTGCATCACGGCATCGACGCCGTTGAGTCGCATCGCGTTGCCGCGTCTTGCGGCGGCATCGCGCTGGGCGTCGGTATGGAACAGGTTGAGCACGCCGCGCTGGCTGAACATGACATTATAATTCAGGTCCTGGCTCAGTCCTTCCCACAGCTTCATCGAGTGCTCGTAAAACTGCGAGTTCGCGTTGAGCATGTAGTTGGAGCGCACGATGGTAGTATTGCGGCCGGTATTGCCGCCCCCGATGTAGCCTTTTTCGAGCACCGCGACGTTGGTGATACCGTGCAGCTTCGCCAGGTAGTAAGCCGTCGCAAGACCATGACCGCCGCCGCCGATGATGATGACGTCATACTGTTTCCTGGGCTCGGGATTGCGCCAGGCCCGGGTCCAGCCGCGGTTGCCGGTTAGCGCCTGTTTAACCAGGCTTAAAGCTGAATAATGCATAAGCGTCGATTCGGTTGAGTCTGCGGTGTGATACTGTGAGCATTCGGACCGCTCGGCCGTCGCTGCTATCGACGGATGCTTCTATCACGTTAAGCGCTCAAGTTTAAACAGAATGCGGTCGCGGCAGTCAACCGATAAACGACTTGCCAGAGCACATAAACGACATTCGGCGATGCGTGCTCGATAGCATTAATCGATCAATAATTTAGCCGTCGCATGCCCAGGGCTAAAAAACAATGGTTTTACCACCTGCTCCGGTAACGGCTGGTTTGCGTCGAAGTTCATGACTCCCGGGCGGCTACGTCGATGGTGTAGTTGACGAAGCCGTCGGTGCCACCGGTCAGCTTGTCGTACAAGCCCCGCGCGACCATGTTGTGCTGCTGGGTATGCCAGTAAACCTCGCTCCAGCCTCTTTGTTTTGCTTCGTCGAGCACCGCCTCGATCAGCCGCTTGCCGATGCCGCCGCCGCGGATGCCGGGTGCCACGAACAGATCGTTCAGGTAACACACCGGGTTGGCATACCAGGTATGTGCATGCGGAAAGTAATGGACCAGGCCTGCCAGGCTGCCGTCTTCCGCTGCCGCCAGGCGGCACTCGATTTCGTGCACCGGATCGAGGATGCGTTGCCATAGCAGATTGGTGATGTCCGGCGCCAGGCTCGACTCGTAGAATTCGAGGTAGCCCTGCCACAGGGGATCCCACTGCGCGCGGTCGGAGGCGTTCGCGGGCCTGATTTTATACGTTGCAGGTTTCATGGATTGATTGTCCCCGGGCGACCGTGAGCGCTCGATTATAACTTGCCTGCCAGTGGCGTCATCGATAAAATTTCCGCCCCTTGCTGGCAGCGATGGCGTCGCTGTATGTTAAGCAGATATCTTGATCCTGTACGCCCGGATTGTTTACCGGGTGGAACCGTCACCCGGAATACTTCGGAGTGATAACCATGTCTCAAGTCCAACGTCCCGAATTCTTCGAACTGCATAACGGCTCGAAGGCTCAATTACCCTTTTCCGACGCCGAGTATGAAACCCGGCTGGGCAAGCTGCGCGAATTGATGGCGCACAGCGGTGTCGACGCGATGCTGCTGACCTCGATGCACAACATCGCCTATTATTCCGGCTTTCTCTACTGCTCCTTTGGCCGGTCTTACGCCTGTGTCGTTACCGCCGAGCGCTGCGTTACCGTCTCGGCGAATATCGATCTTGGCCAGCCCTGGCGGCGCGGTTTCGGCGATAACCTGATCTACACCGACTGGCAGCGCAACAATTACTGGCGCGCGATCCGCTCGATCATCCCGCAGGCACGCCGCGTCGGTATCGAGGGCGATCATATGAGCCTCGCCGCGCATGAACTGATGTCCGAGTTTCTCGGTGACGCGCGAGCCTGCGATATGAACCGGGAAATCATGGGCCTGCGCATGATCAAGTCGGCCGAGGAAATCGAGCTGATCAAGGGCGGCGCGCGCACCGCCGATATCGGCGGCGAAGCTGTCCGCGACGCGATACGGGTTGGCACCCGCGAAATCGATGTCGCGATGGCTGGTCGCGACGCGATGGAGCTCGAAATAGCGCGCGCCTATCCCGATAGCGAGATACGCGATTCCTGGGTCTGGTTTCAATCGGGGATCAATACCGACGGCGCGCACAACCCGGTCACGACGCGCGCGCTGCAGGCGGGCGATATCCTGAGCCTGAACACCTTCCCGATGATATCGGGCTACTACACTGCACTCGAACGCACCCTGTTTATCGGTGAGCCGGACGCCGATTCCCTGAGAATATGGCAGGCCAACGTCGGCGCGCACGAACTGGGTCTATCGCTGATCAAACCCGGCGCGACCTGTTCGGGAATATGCGCCGAGATCAACCGCTTCTTTGCCGATCTGGACTTGTTGCAATACCGGACCTTCGGCTATGGCCATTCCTTCGGCGTGCTGTCGCATTACTACGGGCGCGAGGCGGGGCTCGAGTTGCGCGAAGACATCGACACCGTGCTCGAACCGGGCATGGTGGTGTCGATGGAGCCTATGCTGACGATCCCCGAGGGATTACCGGGGGCGGGCGGTTACCGCGAGCACGATATCCTGGTGATTGGCGAAGACGGGGCCGAGAACATTACCGGGTTCCCGTATGGGCCCGAGCATAATATTATTTCGGCGTAGGCGTTTGCCCTGTCGATTGCAAAGAGACCGCTGTATGGTTGGGCGGCACCTACCGTTTTTCTCTGTAAATCGGGTACACTCGCCTTTTTTGCCTGGCTGACCTATGTCCGACGATCGATCCTATCCAGAAGTCCGTGATGCGGTAGCACGATTGTGCACCGATTATCCCGACGAGTACTGGCGGGACAAGGATCACGACAAGGCTTACCCGGAAGAGTTCGTCCAGGCGCTGACCGATGCCGGTTATCTTTCGGTGTTGATCCCGGAAGAGTACGGCGGCGCCGGTATGGACCTGGCCGCCGCTTGCGCCGTGCTCGAGGAAATCCAGCGCAGCGGCGCCAACGGTGCCGCCTGCCACGCGCAGATGTACATCATGGGCAGCCTGTTGCGTCATGGCAGCGAAGCGCAGAAACAGAAGTATCTGCCCGATATCGCGTCGGGTAACTTACGGTTGCAGGCCTTCGGCGTGACCGAACCCAGTAGCGGCACCGACACCACGCGCATCAAGACGCGCGCGCAGCGTGACGGCGACGATTACGTTATCAGCGGGCAAAAGGTTTTCATCTCGCGTGTCGAGTATTCCGACCTGCTGCTGTTGCTGGTGCGGACGACGCCGCGAGACGAGGTCGATAAACCGACTCGCGGCATGTCGGTGTTGCTGGTGGATTTGCGCGAGGCTGTCGGCAATGGCCTGACCGTCAGGCCGCTGGAAACCATGCTCAATCACGCCACCACCGAGTTGTTTTTCGATCAGCTGCGGGTGCCTGCTGAAAACCTGATCGGCGAGGAAGGCAAGGGCTTCGGTTATATTCTCGATGGCATGAATGCGGAACGCATCCTGATTGCCGCCGAGTGTATCGGTGACGCGCGCTGGTTCGTCGATCGCGCCAGTAGCTATGCGCGCGATCGAGAGGTGTTCGGCGCCTCGATCGGCAAGAACCAGGGTATCCAGTTTCCGATCGCGCGCGCCCATGTGCAAACCGAGGCCGCCGCGCTGATGGTCGACAAGGCTTGCGGCATGTTCGATGCGGGTCTGGCCTGCGGCTCGGAAGCGAACATGGCCAAACTGCTGGCCGCCGATGCCTCCTGGGCGGCGGCGGATATGTGCCTGCAAACCCACGGCGGTTACGGTTTTACCGTCGAATACGATATCGAGCGCAAGTTTCGTGAAACCCGCCTCTACCAGGTGGCGCCGATATCCACCAACCTGATCCTGTCGAATATTGCCACCCATGTGCTGGGCCTGCCCAAGTCTTTTTGATGCTCAGTCTTGACGATATTGTCGTGGTCTCGCTGGAGCAGGCGGTGGCCGCTCCTTTCTGTTCCAATCGGCTGGCGCACGCCGGTGCGCGTGTAATCAAGATCGAGCGCGAAGAGGGCGATTTCGCGCGCGGTTACGACAGCGCGGTGCACGGTGAATCGGCTTACTTTATCTGGCTCAACCAGGGCAAGGAATCGCTGGTGATGGATATCAAGAATGCGGCCGACGCGGAGCTATTGCATCGAATCCTCGACCGGGCCGACGTGTTTATCCAGAACCTGGCGCCGGGCGCAGCCGCGCGCGCCGGGTTTGGTAGCGAGGCCTTGCGCCACCGTTATCCGCGACTGATCTGTTGCGATATATCGGGTTACGGCGACAGCGGCGAGTACAGCGAGATGAAGGCCTATGATTTACTGGTGCAGTGCGAGTCCGGCATGGCGTCGATCACCGGCACGCCGGAAGCGCCCGGGCGCATCGGCGTCTCGGCCTGCGACATCAATTGCGGCCAGCAGGCCTATGCCGCGATTCTCGAAGCCCTGATCGCACGCGAACAAAGCGGCAGTGGCGCGATTATAAAGGTATCCCTGTTCGACGCCATGGCCGAGTGGCTGGCAGTGCCGCTGCTGCATTACGATTATACCGGCAAGATTCAGCCGCGCGTCGGAATCAACCATGCCACTATTTCACCCTACGGCGCCTATCGCTGCCGAGATGGCCTGGATATCGTGATTGCAATTCAGAACGAGCGCGAGTGGCGTAGTTTTTGCGCACAGCTGCTCGGTGACGAATCGCTGAGCGACGACGAGCGCCTTGAATCCAACCAGGCCAGGGTCGAAAATCGAGACACCGTGGATGCGCTGATTAGCGCGGTTTTTTCCGAACTCGATCAGGCGCAGGCGGTTGAACGCCTGCGGCAGGCCGGGATTGCCTATGGACGCCTCAACGATATCGCCGGCCTGTCCACCCATTCGCAGTTGCGCCGGGTGAGCATCGATACGCCGAGCGGTGAGGCAGAAGTGGTGGCGGTGGCGGCGATGCGTTCCGATACGGTTGAAACCGTGCGCAAGGTGCCGCTGACCGGAGAGCATAGTAAAAAGATCCGTGAAGAATTTTCCTGAGGAATGTAAGTGCAAACTATAGACTGGTCCGATTTCGAGAAAGTAGAGCTGCGCGTGGGTACGATCGTCGAGGTCGAAGAGTTTCCCGAGGCGCGCAAACCCGCGTATAAGCTGAAAATCGATTTTGGCGATGATATCGGACTGCGCAAATCGAGCGCGCAGATCACCGACCTTTATCGACCGGAAGCGCTGGTGGGGCGACAAATCGTCGCCGTGGTTAATTTTCCCCCCAAGCAGATCGGGCCGATGCGCTCGGAATGCCTGGTCACCGGTTTTCATCGTGCCGACGGTGCGGTGGTGCTGGCGCAGCCCGATAGCGAGGTGCCTAACGGCGCCAAACTCGCCTGATGAAACTGCGCTATAATTACACGGCGATTAAATATGAGGAAACAATAATGAAGATAAAAAGAATTTTGCAGTGCCTGTTGATTGCGACTGTCGCGTTGATGTCGAGCCTGCCGGCACAGGCGGCAATGGTGGGTACCGCGCAAATACAGGCCAACACCCCCGCGATGGCGGGCGACGTGATCCAGCAGCGTGAGTGGATCAGGGAGCACCTGGTGAAGGGCGGAGTCGATGAAACTGTCGCCGTATCGAGGGTGGCGTCAATGACCGACGCCCAGGTAGCCCAGATTCATCAGCGCATCGACGAATTGCCTGCCGGTGGTGGTACAGCCGAGACGCTGATAATCATCGGCCTGATCCTGGTGATCACCGAGTTAATGGGTTATACCGATATCATTCCAAGCTGGCCCGCCGAGTAATTGAAAAGGGTTAACCGGCGTGCACGCCTGCTGGCGTGCACGCTGATTCTGTCGATTTATCTCGGGGGGTGCGCAACCTCGCCGCAGACCCGCCTGCTGTTAGACGAACCTCCGGATATACCGCCGCGGGTGGAATTGAGCGAGGTCCCATTCTTCCCGCAACAAAAGTATCATTGTGGTCCCGCCGCGCTGGCCGGTGTCATGAACTACCGTGGCGTCGAAGTGTTACCCGATCAGCTCGCCGAGCTGGTTTACGTGCCCAAGCTCGAGGGCAGCCTGCAGGTGGAAATAGTGGCCGCGGCACGGCAATTCGACCTGCTGCCGGTGAAGCTGAACGGCAGGCTCGAATCGCTGCTGCTTGAAGTCGCCGCCGGAAACCCGGTTTTCCTGTTGCAGAACCTGGGCCTGGACCTGTACCCGGTATGGCATTACGAAATCCTGGTTGGCTATGATCTCGATCAACGCCAGATGATCCTGCGTTCCGGGGTTCATCGGCGCATTACGCGGGAATTCGCGCTGTTCGAAAAGACCTGGCAACGCGCCGGTCACTGGGCGCTGGCCGTCGTCGACACCGATTCCATCCCTACTACCGCCAGTGCCGAGGCCTACCTGGAGGCGGTGATCGGCATGGAACAGGTCGGCCGCACAAGCGGCGCGAACGTCGCTTACGCCACCGCGCTCGAACGCTGGCCCGACAGTCTGCTCGCCCACAGCGGTCTGGGTAATACGGCTTACGCGCTGGGTGAATTCAGCGCTGCCGAAGCGGCATACCGTGATGCGTTGGCGCTCCATCCGGAGAAGGCCGAAGTCTGGAACAACCTCGCCTACACGCTGGCGCAACTGGGGCGGCATGAAGCCTCGATGGAAGCGATTCGCCGCGCGGTCGAACTCGATCCCGACAATCAAAATTTCAGGGACAGCCTGAACGAAATCTCCGTCGGTCTGCAGTAGCGTCTTTCACGCGCCGTGGCATGACGGCCTTAGATGCTGGGCGGGCTACCCGATGCCTGATTTGGTAACATCGCGAAAATTCCAGAGTAAAGCGGCAGACCCGATGAAAGATCCTGATTTTCCGCAAGGCGAACGTGGCTCATTCGTGGCCGATGCGCGGCATTCTCCAACCCTGCCGTCGCGTTACTACCATGACCCCGAAATCCACGGGCGAGAACTGCGGGCTGTATTTCAGCGCAGCTGGTGTTACGTGGGCCACGTCAGCGAGTTGCCTGACCCGGGCGATTTCCGGGTCGAATCCGTGGCCGACCAGTGTATTTTTCTGCTGCGCACCCGGGAAGGGGAGATCAAGGCATTTTTCAACGTTTGCCAGCATCGCGGGCACGAACTGCTGCAGGGCTCGGGATCGCGCAAAAAACGAATTGTCTGTCCCTACCACGCCTGGACTTACGATCTCGACGGTGCGTTGATCCAGGCACCTCATACCGACCGGTTGCAGAATTTCGACGCCGCGGAATTTTCACTAAAACCCGTGCGCCTGGCAAACTGTGCCGGCCTGTTATTCGCCAACCTCGACCCGGAGGCGATCGAATTCGAACAGGTTTACCCCGGGCTGGCACAGACCTTTAGCGATAGCCTGCCCAACATCGGCCGCCTGGCCGCCGCGATCCAGCTCGATTACGATATTGCCGCCAACTGGAAAATCGTGGTCGACAATTTTTCCGAGGGCTATCACATCCCGGTAGCTCATCGCCAGCTAACCCGGGTGCTCGAAGTCGGCAGCGCTAATCGATCTCGAGTCGAGGCGCACTATGCTTTCTTCGAGTCGCGCTCCGGGGTTGGCTACGAAGGGCTGGAACTGGAAGTGGGAACGCCGTACCGCTCCTGGACCCTGTGGCCCAATACCTGCCTGTTGAGCCTGCCGGGCTGCGAAAACCTGATCGTTATCCGCATGGCGCCGGACGGCCCCGAGGGCTGTCGCGAGCACGTCGATCTGCTGACAGTAAACGGTGCAGTGTCGCCCACGGTGGAAGCGCTGCGCGCGTTGTTTGCCGATCGGTTCAACGCGGAAGATATCGCAATCGTCGAAAGCGTGCAGCGCGGTCTCAAATCGCTGGGTTACGACCAGGGGCGCTACGTTGTCGATGACCGCGATGACTGGTATTCCGAGTCCGGCCTGCACAAGTTCCACCGGTTGATCCTGGCGGCTCTGGCCAGTTAAAGTCCGTTTTCAAATTCCGCAACCCGGACCGTAGAAACCAGCTGGTGGGGCCGAGCGCTTCAGCGGCCGTTTTGTCGGGTTCCTGCTGAGGCTAACGCTGGACGAAGTCGCGTTGGTCGGCGTGGGTTTGCCGGTTTTGTCGACCATCACCGGTTAAAGTTTATAGTCAGGTTCTTCGCGATCGAGAATTTCGCGAATCTCGCGCAGATGCACGTCGCAGGAACCGATTCGATCCATGTAATCTTCCCACTGGCGCGCGGTCTTCTCGGCGACGGCATCGCTCGCGATGCGCAGCGGTTTGCCGGTCGTCAGGGCCGTGATGTAGTTTTGGCAGGCGCGTTCGAAGTAAAACAGCTCGTCGAAAGCGCGCGCGATCGTATTGCCGACCGCCATGACGCCATGGTTGCCCATGATCAGTATTCGATTGTCGCCCAGCGTGGTGGTGAGACGTTCGGCCTCGTCTCCGAGCCCCATGCCGTCAAAGCCGTCGTCGACGGCAACCCGGTTGAAATAACGCATCGTGTTCTGGTCGATCGGCGGTAGCTCCGATTCCTCGAGTGATGCCAGTACCGTGGCGTATTTCGAATGAACGTGCATGACACAACGCGCCTGCGGCAGGTTACGATGCATGGCGCCATGGATCGCCCAGGCGGTGGGGTCGGCTTTTTCGGCAGCGTCGGCGTGGGCATCGAGTAACAGTAAGTCACCAGCACGCATGTTGGAAAAATGTCGTCCAAACGGATTGATCAGAAACTGGCTACCGTCATCCGATACCGCGTAGCTAAAGTGATTGGCGACGCCTTCGTCCATATTGAGCCTCGCGGTCATGCGAAATGCCGCCGCAAGATTGCAGCGATCTTCGTAATGCGTATCGGCAGCAACTGACTGTTCGCTGGTATCGACGATTGAAATCGACATGGGTTACTCCTGCTGTCTGGCCTGAGAGAGAATTAAAGCTCAGGACAGGCGGGTGGGCAATACAATTTTCCCGATCGCCGCGATAGCATTATTTGTTTTATAGTTACACGCATGAATCATTTCGCGCACCTGGTTTTGTCGCAGCCCACGCTGGAATCGACGGTAGGCAACCTGCTTGGGGATTTTGCGCGCGGCCTGGATCAACACAGCCTGCCGCGGGCGGTGCTCGCCGGGTTGCAAAATCATCGCGCGGTGGACCGCTTTACCGACTCTCATCCGCGGGTGCAGGCGATGAAGCGCAGCTTCAGCCGCGAGCGTCGGCGTTTTGCCGGCATCGCGCTCGATATCTACTTCGACCACTTGCTGATCAATCACTGGCAACAGTTCGAGCAACGCCATCTCGATTCCCTGATCGGCGACTTTTATCAGCGACTGTCGGCGGGTCGCGGGCTGATGCCGCATGACAACATGCGCCAGGTCACCAGCCGTATGATCGAGTACGACTGGTTTGGGTCTTACAGAGATATCGATGCGGTCGCCGAGTCGCTCGACCGCGTCGCGGGGCGCATCCGGTTCGCCAACCGGTTTGATAACGCGATCGAGGACTTGCTGCGTAACCAGGAAATGATTCGCGACGGTTTTATCGAGTTCTACCCGGAGTTACAGCGGCACGTGGCCGAGCTGGCGCTCGAGTCGTTCTAGCAATCGACGACCTTGCCCGGGTTCATGATGTTTTGCGGGTCCAGCGCCAGCTTGATTGCCTGCATCGTTTCCACCGCGCCGTCACCGTGTTCGTTGCGCATGTGTTTGAGTTTGCCCATGCCGATGCCGTGTTCACCGGTGCAGGTGCCACCCATATCGATCGCGCGCTGTACCATGCGCCTGTCGACTTCCAGCGCTTTTTCAAACATCGCATCGTCATCCGGATCGATGAACATCGTGCTATGAAAGTTACCGTCGCCAACGTGTCCGATGACCGGTGCGAACAAACCCGAGGCGGCAATGTCGGCCTGGGTTTCGGCGATGCAGTCCGCCAGCCTCGAGATCGGCACGCAAACGTCGGTGACGTAACCGCGATGGCCCGGGTGGACCGCGAGACCCGCGTAGTAGGCGTCGTGCCGCGCGCGCCAGAGTTTCTTGCGGTCTTCTTCTTTTTCCGCCCACTGAAACCCGGTAGCGCCAAACTCCTGTGAAATTTCATCGAACATTTGCACCTGTTCGGCGACGCCCGCGGAGGTGCCGTGAAACTCGAGAAATAGCGTGTCGAGCTCCGGGTAGTCGGTCTTGCTGTAGGCATTGATGGCCTTGATGTAGGCGCTGTCGAGGATTTCGATGCGCGCCACGGGAATCCCCATCTGGATCGTCATGATGGTGGCCTCCGCGGCCGAGCGTACGTCCGGAAAATTAACGATGGCGGCCGAAATCGACTCGCACAAACCATGCAGCCGCAGGCTGATCTCGGTGATGACGCCCAGCGTGCCTTCGGAGCCGACGAACAGCCGCGTGAGATCGTAGCCGGCGGACGACTTGCGTGCACGGGTGCCGGTCTTGATGATGTCGCCATTTGCCGTCACCACGGTCAGACCGAGCACGTTTTCGCGCATCGTGCCGTAGCGCACGGCGTTGGTGCCGGAGGCGCGGGTGGCGGTCATACCGCCGATCGAGGTATTGGCGCCGGGATCGATCGGAAAAAACAGGCCGGTGTCGTGCAGGTACTGGTTGAGTTCGCGCCGCGTTACGCCCGCCTGCACGCGACAATCCATATCCTCGTTATTCACTTCCAGGATTTGATTCATCTGGCTCAGATCGATGCATATGCCGCCGTTGACGGCCTGCACCTGGCCTTCCAGCGAGGTACCGGTGCCGAACGCGATCACCGGCGTGGCAGATGCGGCACAGAGCTTTACGATGGCGGCCACTTCCTCCGTGCTGTGCGCAAAGCAGACCGCGTCGGGCGCCTGTACCGGGTGCCAGGATTCGCCGCGGCCATGCTGTTCCAGCACCGAGGGACTGGTGCTGGTGCGCTCACCGAGTAGATCACGCAATTGATTTATCAGGGTTTCGCGATCGGAAATTTTGCTTGCAGGTCGGTTCATGCTTGCTCGTCACGGTAGCTCGACTGGGCGCCAATTATGCTACAGACGCGGCGGTTTTTCACGGCTATCTGCGGAATTCGCCGTCATGGCAAAACCCGGGATCGCGTATATACTCAGTTTATCCAAACGCTATTCGCTAAATCAGCTGCAGGCAGGCGATACCCTGCAAAATGCTGGCGCCAGGGCATACGCTAACTTTGACGAATCCAAACCTGACATTACCGGTCGATACCGCGCTCGAGGCGGAGCTGGCGAAATTTCGCCAGCACCAGGCCTTGCTCGACCGAACCGAGCGGATTGCGCATATCGGGCATTTCGAATGGAGCTACGAGCTCAATTGCCTGTTGTCCTGTTCTGAGGAGTACGCGCGCATACACGATATGAGCGTGCCGGAAATCATGCTCGCTCACAACAGTTGGCAAGGCGTGCTGCAGCAGCTGCATCCGGATGACCGCGACCTTTTCGAGCAATCGGAACTGGCATTACGCCGCGACAAGTCGATCGATATCGAGTTCAGAATCATCCTGAAAACTGGCGAAGTGCGCCATATTCGCAAGTTCGCGATCGAAGTCGCCGGCGAAAATAACGTCGAGATCGGTACCTTCGGTATCCTGCAGGATGTCAGTGAAAGAATCCGCTACGAGCGCGACCTCGAGTACCGCGACGAGCTCGCGCGACAGACCGAAGCGATTACCGATGTCGGGCACTTTATCTACGACGAAGAAAACCAGCGCTATGTCTACATGAGTGAAGGTTGCGCCAGTATTTACGGCAGCACTCCGGAGCAGTACATGGCGCAAATTGGGAGCCTCGAGGACGACCTTGCCGATATCGTCGAGGAAGACCGCGACCGGGTCGCCGAAGAGTACGCCAGCTACCGCGAGACCGGCCAGGATTGCGCGCTCGAATACCGCATCGTCCGTGCCGACGGAGCAATCCGGTGGCTGCGTGAACTGACGCGGGCCAAGCTGACAAAGAATGACCGCGTCGTCCAGACGCTCGGAGTCGTGCAGGATGTAACCGAACGCGTGTTGCGGGAACAGGATCTGATGTTCAAGGACGTCATGGCCAGCCAGGCCGAGGCGATTACCGATATCGGCTATTTTCTGTTCGACGAGCGTGAGAATCGTCACCTGTTCGTCAGCCCTGGCCAGGCGCGCATCGTCGGCATGAGCGCCGAGCAGTTTCGCCATCGGATAAAGTCGAACGAGGATTACCTGCAGCTGGTATACAAGGATGACCGTGACATGCTGTGGAAGGCTTATCACGAGACGCTCGAAACCGAGGGCGGTTGGGAAGTCGAATACCGACTCGAGCGTGAAGATGGCGAATTGCGCTGGATACGTGAAATCGGTCGTGCTCACAGCCGTGATTCCGAGGGGATTATGCAGTCCATCGGCGTGCTGCAGGATATTACCGAACAGAAGAATATCGAGCAGGAATTGCGCTACAAGGATGCGCTTGCCAACCAGGCCGAGGCGATCACCGACATCGGCCACTTTATCTACGACGAGATAAAGCAAAAATATCTCTACTCCAGCCCGGGCCTGGCGCGAATTCACGGTGAAGCCTCGGGCGAGCTGGCGACGCGGAGCGTATCCTGGGACGGGGATCTGGACGCGATCCACCCTGAGGATCGGCAACATGTGCGCAGGGCCTATGACAAGTTCCTGGCGGAAGGTGGTGACTGGCAGGTGGAATATCGTTTGCTGCGTGGCGATGGCGAGGTCCGCTGGATCCGCGAACTGGGCAAGGCTTACCTGATTAACCACGGTATCCCGGAGCAGACCATCGGTGTGTTGCAGGATATCACCGGGCAGAAAAAGGCCGAGCAGGAAATCATGCAGGCCAAGGAGACGCTCGAGCAGCAGGTAGTCGAACGTACCCGGGAACTTGCCAACACTGTCAAGCAGCTGCAGGAGGAGATCGACGAGCGTGAAAAAATTGCCGCCGAACTCGATTTTCTCGCCAACCATGACGCGCTTACCGGCTTGCCCAGCCTGCGCCTGTGTAAAGACCGGCTGAACCATTCGCTGGCCGAGGCGCGCCGCAATCGTCAGACATCAGTGGTAATGTTCCTCGACCTCGACGGTTTCAAGGCGGTCAACGATCAACACGGACATGAATTCGGCGATCTATTGCTGAAAGTTACGGCGGACCGCATCCGCGCCGAGATCCGCGAAACCGATACGGTTGCACGTATCGGCGGCGATGAGTTCGTGATCATTCTTTCCAGCCTGCCCGAAAATGATATTGCCGAGCGCATCGCGAGCAGCCTGATCGAGCACCTGGCGAAGCCGGTTTCAATCGAAGACGTCAGCGTCGCGATCAGCGCCAGTATCGGTATTTCTCTGTATCCTAAAGATGGTACAACGGCGGAAGAGCTAATTCGATCCGCCGATAAGGCGATGTACCAGATCAAGCACCAGGGTAAGAATAATTTTGGTTTTTTCGCGCCTGCAAATCCGGGTAACCCGGTTTAAAAAACTCGTAGTCAGTCCTGGCAGCAGTTAAGCTCGCCGTTTGAATTCGGCCCGGGGCGACGCTGAGGTGTCACGCTACAAAACCAACAACCTGCTCGGCATCGGGCTGATGCTGCTGGCGGTGCTGCTGTTCGAGGCCATGGATGCCGTCGCCAAGTGGCTGGTTGGAGCTGACATGTCGGCGATCCAGGTAATCGCGGTGCGCAGCTGGATAATCGTGTTGCTGATACCGTTAATTCTGGGCCTGCGGGGAGAGCTGTCGGAGCTGTCTACGCGGCAACCGCTGCAGCACGCGTTGCGCGGCCTGGTCGGATTTTTTGCGCCTTTCACGTTTTTCACGTCCCTCAAAACCCTGCCGTTGGCGGATGCCACCGTGGTCTTTTTCAGCGGTACCTTTATCCTGACCGCGGCCTCGGCGATATTTCTCAAGGAGCGCGTCGGCATTCATCGCTGGAGCGCGGTCGTGATCGGTTTCGTGGGGGTTGTGATTGCCATGAATCCGCGCGGAGACGGCCCGGTCGCTTCTTACCTGCTGGTGCTGTGCGCGGCCAGCATATACGCGATGATATTCATCTACGGCAAGCAACTGTCGAAACGGGACTCGGTTATCTCGCTGGTGTTTTCGCTGCAGCTGGGCATGGGCGTGGTAGCGACCGTCGCCTTGCCCTGGGTGTGGGTGCCGCTCGACCTGGCGGCGCTGGGACAACTGTTTCTGATGGCCTCGATCGCGCTGGTTGCGCACTATGCCTTCGCCGCGGCCTTCGCGCGTGCCGACATATCGGCACTGGCCCCGTTTGAGTATACTGCGCTGGTCTGGGCGACGATCATCGGCTACGCCGTCTGGCGCGACATTCCGTCTGCCGAGGTGTGGACGGGAGCGGCGATCATCATTAGCTGCGGCCTCTATGTCATTCATCGCGAATCGCTGCGTCACAGGGCCGGAAAAGCGTCTCGAGGATAGCGCCAATGTCGCGGTCAAACAGCAAGCTCGAGAGCATTAAGGAATGAGTTTTACTTCCAGCCTGGTTGTCGGGCGCCGGGACCATCCCGTTCTCGGAATCGTCACCTTTGTCGGTAACCTGTTGCTGATGGCTCTGATCAGCGCGGCGGTACGCGAGTTGATCCAGCGCGAGTATCCGTTGAGCCAGGTGTTGCTGCTGCGCTACCTGTTCGCCAGCCTGTTTTTCTGGGTCATCCTGTTTTCGACCACCGGNNNGGGGAGGAGATTGGCCCGCGCCGCTGGATGGCGGTATTTACCGGATTTTTCGGGGTACTGCTGATTGCCAGGCCGCAAGCGGGTAGCTGGGATATCGGGGTTCTCGCCGCCGCTGCATCGGCCTTCACCGGGGCGCTGGTGGTAATCTGGCTGCGCAAGCTGAGCAGCAGCGAAAACCCGGTCGCGATCGGCAGCTTTTATAACAACCTCGGCAGCGTGGTGTGCCTGGTCTGGGTATTGATGACCGGCTGGTTAACGCCACGCGGCGACGACCTGCTGCTGTTTCTCGGCTTCGGTTTGGGATGCGGGTTGCAGCAATGGTTGCTGACCGTATCCTTCCGCTACGCCGAGGCCAGCCTGTTGGCGCCGTTCGAATACCTGGCGATGGTTTTCGCCGCAATCGTCGGTTATGTCTTTTGGCAAGAAGTCCCGGTACTGACAACCTGGGTTGGTGCCGCCGTGATCGCCGCGAGTGGCCTGTTCATTTTCAGGCGCCGGCAAAAGTCGCTGCAGGGCGATAAGCCGGTGGACATTGAGTAAGCTTCGCCTGACGCTGCCGGCGTCGATGCTGGTCACCTTCGTGCTCGGCTCGGTGCACGCGTTTTCGGTTTTTATCGTCCCGCTGGAAACCCGGCTGCAACTGCCGCGCTCCGAAATCAGCCTGATCTATTCGTTTGCGCTGGTTGCGCTGACGCTCGCCGTACTGTTCGGGTACCGTATTTATGGCCTGTTGTCGTCCTGGCTGCTGGTGTTACTCACCTGCCTGTTGGCCGCTGCAGGTTTGCTGCTGGCCTCGTTCGCCAGCAGTTGGTGGATGCTGTTCGCGGGCTATAGTCTCGCCTTCGGTTTCAGCAACGGCATCGGTTATGGCTACTGCCTGCAACTGGTCGGGCGAGTCATGCCGGAAATCAGGGGTTTCGCGATGGGCGCCGTGACCGCAAGTTACGCGGTTGTTTCGATCGTCTTCGCCCAGCTTTTTGCCTGGCGTCTCTCGGTCGAATCGATGCAGTCTGCGTTGCTGACAATTGCTGCCTGCCTGGTTGCCTGCGGACTGCTGGCGGCTTCGATGCTGCATAGCGATGGTGTCAGCTATGGCCGAGCACAAGCAAGCGGGCCGCAGCCGGGCGGCATAATCGACCGGGCACGGGTTTCGCAGTTCTGGCTGGCATACATGACTGCGGTGTT
>CAMYON010000010.1 GCA_947260025.1 uncultured Gammaproteobacteria bacterium | reverse complement strand
GATCAAAGCCAGGCAGCTGAGGGATCAGAAGGAGAGGAAGAGGAAGAGCCGGACTGCGAGTAGGGAAAGAGTCATTTTTTAAGCTAACTGAATAAAACAATTTGGAGGATACAGAATGAAATCCCAACTGATTACAACCCTGATGCTGACCACGAGCCTGATCTGGGCGGGAAGTGCCGTGGCGGCCAAGCCGGTCGGCATTACCCCCAATATGATGGATGCAACCGTCATTCACGGCGGCAAGTCGGTCAAGATCATGCGCGACCAGAACAACAAGGCGGTCGTCAACCCGGCCTTTGCCAAGACTTCACGGCCATGCCCGCCGTTCTGTATTCAGCCGATCGTGCTGGCGCCGGGCGTCGAAACGCTGGGTGAGAACGAAATCATCGATTACCTGGTCAAGATGAGCAACGGCGACAAGTCCATCCTGGTGGTCGACTCGCGTACGCCCGACTGGGTGCAAAAGGGCACGATCCCGGGAGCTGTCAATATTCCCTGGACTGCGCTCAATCCGGCCAAGGGTGCGGATCCGATTTCGATCGGCGAGATCCTGGAAGACCAGTTCGGCGCAAAGTCGCTGGAAGGCCTGTGGGATTACAGCGATGCAAAGACCCTTGTCATGTTCTGCAACGGCATGTGGTGCGGCCAGTCGCCGAACAACATCAAGAACCTGCTCAAGTTCGGCTACCCCGCGCACAAGATCAAGTGGTACCGGGGCGGCATGCAAAACTGGTCTAACCTGGGTTTGAGTACCGCCAAGCCCTCTAGCTAGACCAGCTTGTTTATTCCTCAGGGGATTTCATTGGTACAGGGACGTACCGGTTTCCCCTTTCATGGCAAGCAATAATATGCGCCGATACCTGCTGACTCTGCTGCTGGCAGTTTCTTTTTTTACCGTTCCCGCGGGCGCTGACTCCGCCGCCATGATTGCGGTTGCGGACCTGCGCGAGGAAGCGCGTCTCGCGAGGGCAGGCAACCTGATACTGGTGGTCGAGTTCTCCAGCGAGTATTGCGGGTTTTGCCGCAAGCTGGAGGAACTGTTCCTGCTGCCGATGCAGCGCAATGCGGAATATAATGCCAAGGTGCTGATCCGGTATATTTCGCTGGATGCCTATGAAACTCTGGTCGATTTTGACGGTCGATCAATGACTACCGGCGAGTTTGCCGAACGTTACGACATTTCGCTGACACCAACCCTGCTGTTCCTTAATGCAGACGGAGTCGAAATGAGTGAAAAGCTGGTAGGAATCTGGTCGGAGGATTTTTATGGCGGATTTATTGATAATCGCATCGACGAGGCGCGGGAAAAGCTCTAACACCGGGTCGCGAGTTTTGTCGCTGCTCGGGAAAGCCAGGTCGGTCTCGGTCGCATTGTTGTCGCTGTTGCTGATTGGCGGCCCGTCGACGGCTCTGGCTAACGAAGACGTGGAACAACTGCTGACCCGGTCGGAAGCGCCGGAGGGCGTCGTTTTTGAAATCGTCGAAGACGACGAAGACGCACTCGAAACCTTGCTGCCACAGGTGCGCGACGCAATCGAGAAGATCCGGGCCCGTTTTCCGCAGACCCAATTTGCAGTAGTGTCGCACGGACGGGAAGAGTTTGCGCTGCAGTCGCAATACCAGGACGAAAACGCCGAGATCCATCAGCAGGTGCAGTCGCTGGTAGCCGACGAGGTTCCGGTGCACGTGTGCGAAACGCATGCGGGCTGGTACGGGGTAACTGCCGAGGACTTTCCGCAGTACGTGAATGTAGCGCCAACGGGCCCCGGTCAAATCAGGCTTTACGAAGAACTGGGATATGAATTAATCGTAGTGTATTAGTTAAACGGTCATCGAAACATGCCATATTATTTGTACAAAGTAAGCTCGCCCGAAGGGCTCGATCTGGTCAAGAACCTGGAACTGCTGGAAGTGTTCGAAGCGTTCCGGGATGCCAAGGCCCGGGCCAAGCAGCTGCGCGCGCAGGATGCGGAAAGCGGATTCAGCTACAAGGTCATGTTTGCCGAGAACGAACTGTCTGCCGAGGAGCAATTGCTTGAAAAGCGCGAACAACCGGTGTTGATGGAGCATGAACGTTAAGTCCTCGATCATAGTCACAGGTCTGGCCTTGTTGCTGACGGCCGGGCAGGCCATTGCCTCGGAGCCGAATTTCGAGCGCGAGGCGCGGCTGGCGGATGAAATAGTTGACGTGATTCTCGATGGGGATCCCGAATGGCTGCAGGCAGACGGGCGCGATTTCCTCGGGATTTACACCGAGGCGGATGATGCCCGGGCGGCGATCGTGATCCTGCACGGCCGCGGCTTTCACCCCGACTGGGCCGACGCCGTGAATCCGCTGCGGGTAGGACTGGTCGAGCGCGGCTATACGACCCTGTCCCTGCAAATGCCGGTGCTCGAGAAAGAGGCGAAATACTACGACTACATCCCGATCTTCCACCATGCGCATAGCCGTATCGAGGCGGGAATCGCGTTTCTGCGTGAACAGGGGTACGAAAAGGTCGTGTTGCTAGCGCATAGCTGTGGCGCGCATATGGCGTTGGACTGGATCCGGGCAAAAAACGATAAAAGCATCGATGCCTTTGTCGGCCTCGGAATGGGGGCAACCGATTACAAGCAGCCGATGCATCAACCGTTCCCGCTGGGCTGGATGCGGGTGCCGATTCTGGACCTGTATGGCGCAAACGATTACCCCGCGGTGATTCGACTGGCGCCGAGCCGCCGCGAGATGATCGCAAAGGCTGGAAACCCCGGTTCACGCCAGGCGGTACTGCCCGATGCGGACCACTATTTCACCGACCAGGGCGATCCGCTGGTGACCGTCGTCGCGGACTGGCTGGATCAACTGGATTAGTCCCGGATGAAACTGCCGGCGTACGGGGCGGTTTTCTTGCGCGTGACGAGAGTGAACTCAGTTCACTGGATCTGACCGCAACGGACTGGAAAAATAAATGTTTACCCGTCGACCTATCTGGTCGATCATCGCGGTGATATTCGCCAAGCTTACCTCGGAGCACTGGAATGGGATTCACCGAAGAACATCGCGATCATCCAGAACCTGCTGGAGCAGCGTCGGGCCATCCCTATACCCGGCTTACCCCGGATCACGTGATTGACGCCGTCGAGTCGACCGGGCGTCTCAGCGATGCGCGTATCCTGGCGCTCAACAGTTACGAAAACCGGGTCTACCAGGTAGGCATAGAAGATGACGAGCCGGTTATCGTCAAGTTTTACCGTCCCGAGCGTTGGAGCAGCCAGCAAATCGATGAAGAGCATCGGTTTACCCGTTTCCTGTTCGATCAGGAGATTCCAGTGGTACCGCCGCTGGTCATCGATAGCGCTGCCGAATGTCCGACCCTTGGATCTCACGATGGCTTTCAGTTCGCGATCTACCCGCGCCAGGGCGGCAGGGCGCCGGAGCTGGACAACCTCGACCATCTGCATCAGCTCGGACGATTCATTGGTCGGATTCATGCCGCGGGGCAGGGCTTTGTGTTCGAGCACCGGCAGCGACTGTCGGTCGAGCGGGCGAGTACCAACGTCGAATTCCTGCTCGAGGCCGGATTCGTACCGGCAGATCTGGAAGTCGCCTACCAGGCTATCAGCGGTGAAATTCTGCAGGCGATCGCTGCACGCAGACCGGATTCCGAGCGCTACGCGCAAATCAGTCTGCACGGTGACTGTCACAGCGGTAATGTTCTGTGGCGCGACGAATGTCCGCATTTTGTCGATTTCGACGATTGCCTGACGGGGCCGGCGATTCAGGATCTGTGGATGCTGCTTTCGGGCGAAACCGACAACCAGCAGCGTCAGCTAATGGAAATCGTCGAAGGCTATGAAATGTTCTGTGATTTCGACCTCGGCGAACTCGATTTAATCGAGCCCCTGCGCGCGATGCGGGTACTGCATTTTAACGCCTGGCTGGCGCGGCGCTGGGACGACCCGGCTTTTCCGATGGCGTTTCCGTGGTTTAACAGCCCGCGCTACTGGTCGGAATACATCCTCGAGCTGAAGGAGTTACTGAGCGATCTGCAACTGCCACCGCTTACCATGCCCCTGGTATGAAACGCGCGCAAAAAAAGAAGGCCTCCGAAGAGGCCCGCAAACATTGCGCGATTAAATCTGTTACGTGAGTGTGCGCTAATCCGTTAGCCCAACAATTTACAGGCTCTATCGTTACCATTGTTGCTCGGCTTCGACAGCGTCCTGTCACTTAACCAAATGTCTCATAATCCCAGAAAAGTAAATTTTTTCTCAGAAATTATGAGATTTTGTTACATAACGATTCGAAGTATCCTCTTAACGCAGGCCTAAAACATCACCCAAATGGGTTAAATTGATTAACTTTTGGCATATCATCCGGTTTGCAGATCAAGCCGGTATTTCGATGGATTCAACCTTTAAATTCGACCACTCACTCAAGCGCAGGGTTGCGCGCAACCTGGCTCGATTCGACGCGGTGTCACAGGCACTCGACGGCCGCACCCATGCCGCGGTCGCCTTTACCCTGGTCGATGCCAGCGAGCCGGCCAATATCGCTAACATTCGATACCGGGCCGAATTGCGGCAGCAGGCGGCTTATATTCTCACCACGCGTACCTCGAAGCTTTCCAGTCATGCCGGGCAGCGCGCCTATCCCGGCGGGCGCGTCGATCCGGGCGAGACCGCCGAACAGGCGGCGTTACGCGAACTCGAGGAGGAGGTCGGTCTCAAACTTGATCCTGGCCGGGTCCTGGGTCGCCTGGACGATTACGCGACGCGTTCGGGTTACGTGATAACGCCATTTGTCGTCTGGGGCGGCAGCGGCGTCAGCCTGGCGCCGAACCCGGACGAAGTCGCGCATATACATCGCATCCCGCTGCAGGAATTATTGCGCGAGGATGCACCGATCCTCGACAGCATCGAGGAAAGTGAACATCCGGTGTTGAAGATGCCGCTCGGAGACGAATGGTTCGCCGCGCCCAGCGCCGCGATCGCCTACCAGTTTCGCGAAGTCGCCCTGTTTGGTCGCAGCACCCGGGTTGCGCATTTCGAACAACCTTATTTCGCATGGAAATGATGAATCTCGACACCCTGATTAAACGCAATCGATCCGCATTCATTCCGATATTCGATCCACCGTTGACCGCCGCCAACACCATTTACATGGAGTTGTCGTCATCCAACAACGAGCTCGATGGCCTGAGCGAAGCGCAGCAGGATGATGCAATCCTGGAACGTATCGCGACGGCTGGCGCAATTGCCGGCGTCGGTGGTTACCTGGAGGATCGTTCTGTCTACAGGGATACCGAGCTGTTCCAGGGTGATGCCGAGCGCTCGATACATATCGGCGTCGACGTTTTCATGCCGGCGGGAACGTCGCTTTATGCCCCGCTCGACGGTGTGGTTCACAGTTTCGCCAACCGTCGGGTACAGGGCGATTACGGGCCGGTCATAATCCTCAGACATCGGCTCGAGAATATCGAATTTCATACGCTCTATGGCCACCTCGGCGAGGATTCTCTCGAGGGTCTGGCCGACGGTAAGCCGATTGTCGCGGGCGAGCGGATCGCCGTGATCGGGGCGCGCCCGGGCAACGGCGACTGGGCACCGCATTTACATTTTCAGCTGATTCGCGATATGCAGGGTAAGAACGGCGATTACCCCGGCGTGGTGCGTCCGCAAGAAGTTGATTTCTATCGTGAAAATTGTCCTGACCCGAGCGACCTGCTGTTAACCTAGCTGTCCGGGAAAATCTGTGCGACCACCTGCAGCCAGAGCGCTCCGATAATCAGCATGGCGATGGCGTAAGGCCAGTTCCAGAAAGCGATCTTCCACCCGGGAATGCCGTAGCGGCCCTGGAACACGAGGTTGGTGCCGGACAGCGGGTTGGAACAGGTGCCGAGATGCCAGGCGAACAGAAAGGTCGCTGCCAGCAGGTTTGGGTCCGGATTCAGCGTCAGAATCATCGGCGTGATGCTCGAGATCATGATAATGGGGTGGATGCCGCAAAATGCGCATAGCAGCATGATCGCCAGAACCTCGGCTGCGCTAACGGAATCGAATTGGGCGAACGGGTTCGCAAATACGCCGTGAAGAATCAATGCTGAAATACCGGCCGCCAGTACGCCTGCCGCGAGAAACAGGCACAGTTCGTTGACGATGCGCGGCAGGCCGCCAAGAACGTAATCCCGCAGGCGTTTGCCTGACTCGACGATACCGTAGCGCAATGCCAGCACCAGCATGGTAACCAGCAGCGCACTCATGGCGATCAGTACCAGGATCGAAGTATCGGCCAGCCATTGCGATAACAGCACCACGACAAGGATCAGAATGGCCGGTACCTTGAGTGCACCCAGGTGGGTCGGGTAGCCGACGAAATTCTCGACTTCCTCTGGATATCGCAGTCGAGCTTCGAGGTAAACTCCGATCAGTCCGACCAGCATGAACGGAAAACCGGCGACGATGATCCAGCCCAGGCTGGCATCGCTGACGTAGGTCAATACCACCGCCATCGCGCCGAAAAAAGGTGACCAGCTGGAAACGCCGCAAAACACGCGGGTGAAAGTCTGCGCGCTGAATCGCTGCAGCGGTCGCTTGCGATGAATGCGATCGGAAATCAGGATGGGTGCGGAAATGTTGATTACCGAACTGGAGATATTGAGCCCGAGCAGGGTCTGCATGAACGCCTTGCGTCCCACGGGTAGATCTTCGTTCTGTCGGCTCTCCGGAATCATCACCAGGCGCAGAAAGCCGACCGATGCAATCATGGTCATCAGGCCGGTACTCGAGCTGATCAGCAAATCGGGATCGATCGCGGCCTGTTGCGCGCGGGCGTAAACCAGAAGGCCAGTACCTGCCAGCAGGATGAACGAAACCTGGAACTTCAGAATGCGAGGCGTATCGACGAACAATAACAGCGCCGCGCTCCAGGCCGCGATGCCTCCGATCCACAAAGGATTGAAATCGAGTCGCAGCAATTGCAGCTGGGCCAGAATCGTGATGGCAATCATCAGCAGAATCAGCATCCCGGCCGCACTCTGCCGCACAAATGTTCGCTTACTGGTTATTCGGACTACCTGGAAACGGTGTGGGAAACAACCGCCAATATTACTCGAATCGGGACAAAACGCTTAGTCTATTAAGCTGGACTTCGAAGTACTATCCCTGGCGCTGGATTTACTCGTCGTCGCTGCCGCGATGCATTTCGATCTGGTGATTGATGCCTTCTTCCTGCAACAATTTCTGTATCGCGTTGATAAAACTGGCCGACTGCGAATAAGAGGTATCACGAAAGCGGATCGTGATCGCCAGTTCATCCGGGTCGAGTTTTAAATGGAACTGTCCGGATGGTTTCAGGATCTTGCGAATTTCGTTCCAGTCCGAGATGCGGTCATCGGGCTCCTTCGACAGTGCGCTTTCGATAAAATCCGCAAGCCCGTCATCGATATCGGCAATATTCTTACGAATATCGGGCGGTTTCTGGTTGACCTGCATCTTCAACAGCTTTCCCAGGGTCGACGCGCTGAACGGCAGGCTGTTGGTCAGCATGTGAAATGCCATGACGGCTAACGCATAAATATCGGCGCGACCGTCGAGTAAATCGCCGTTGATAATTTCAGGCGCAATGTAGGACGGCGTACCCTCGATGTTGACATCCTTGTCCTGCGGCGGACTCGCGATACCGAAATCGGTAAGCTTGATGTTGCCGTAAGCGTCGACGACGATATTCGAAGGTTTGATATCCCGGTGTACGATTCCCTTGTTGCCGTGGTTGTGCGCGTACTGTAGCGCGCTTGCGACCTGCGACAGAATCTCGCGAGTCTCGGGCAGGCCGAGTGCTCCTCTTTCCTTGAGTATCGCGGACAGGTCCTGGCCGTGCAGCTTTTCCATGACGATGAAGCGGGTCGAAAACTCATCGATGACCTCGAACACGTTGACGATGTTCGGATGGTTAAGACTGGCGATGGTCTTGGCTTCCTGCTCGAAGCGGTCGCGGAACTTGTCGTCGTAGGCGAGCTTGTACTTCAGCATCTTGATTGCGACTTCGCGCTCCAGCTCCGGGTCCCAGGCATTAAACACGGTGGCCATGTTGCCTTCGCCGAGCTTGCCCCTGAGCTGGTACCTGCCGACCCGGTTGATGCCGCCGTTTTGCGCCATGCGACTGGTCATCAGCTGCGTCATGACTTCGGCAAAATCCGGGTGTTTCTCGATCAAATCCTTGAAATGTTTATGGTCGAGGTAAAACGCGGTGGTGTCGGTCAGCGCGACGATGTCGGCGGAATAGGTGGAATTGATCAATAGCGAAATCTCGCCGACGACTTCACCTTTCTTGAGCATGATACGGCGCTTGATATCGCCCTGGATGTCGGGGATCTGGACTTCGACTTTACCTTCGAAGATAAAGTAAATTCGATTTCCCATGTGGCCTTTTTCGACCACCATGTCGCCCGAGCGGAACTCGGCGATCTCGATGTGTTGGGCGATATCCTCGATCACTTCGATGTCGAGATCCTGCAGAATCTTGACGCCCGATAGTATTAATACGATCTCGTCGGTATCGATTGACATCCAATAAACCTGGTCGAAGTTGGCTGCTATCCGAACCGAGCACGGATTCGGAGGGCGCGATCTTTAGCGCCACAAGTCACATATAGTTAAGATTCTAGAACAAACCAGGATTAAGTGGGGACGCGGCGGTCATGCCGCCATCGAGGGTATAGCATTGGCCAGTGGCGAAACCGGCCTCATCGGAAGCCAGCCACAGCGCCAGTTTGGCGATATCTTCGGGCTCGCCGAAACGTCCGGCGGGATGGCGTGCGAGCGCATCGGCTTGCGCCGCCGCGGGATTTTTGGCAACCGCGAACGCGGCATCGGCCATGTCGGTCATGATCCAGCCGGGGCTGATGGCGTTGCAGCGAATCTCGGGGCCGTGATCGACCGCGATCGAGCGTGTCAACCCCTGGACGAAGGCCTTGGAGGCGTTATAGAGCGCGAGCCCCGGATCGGCGGTCGAGGCTGAAATCGAGCCGATATTAATGATCGAACCGCCGCTGCACATGATCGGTATACAGTCGCGGCACAGCATGAATACGCCCCTGGCATTGACGCCCATCAACGTATCCCAGTCCTGGTCGGTGGTTTCGACGATGGTCTTTTCGATCTGTACCCCGGCGTTGTTGACCAGGATCGATAGCTCGCCAAACTCGGCGACGACGCGGTCGGTCAGGGCATCGACGTCGGCCTTATCGGCGACATCGGTCGTTTCCCACAGTACAGCATCCGGCAGGTCGCCGGGCCGCGGGCCGCGTCCGCAGGTCATGACACGAGCACCCTCGGCCAGGAAACGGTCGACGATGGCGCGACCTATGCCCTGGCGTCCGCCGGTTACCAGTGCGGTCTTGCCTTGCAGTCGGCTCATAGCTGCATCTGCTGAACCTGGGCGCTAAGGCCGCCGTCCAGTACCCAGAGTTGACCGGACGCATAACGCGCCTCGTCCGAAGCGAGCCAGTTGACCAGGTTGGCGATGTCTTCGGGTTCGCCGTAGCTTCGCATCGGGTGTACGTCGCGTACCGCCTGTTTAAGCGATTCGATATCGCCCGAGTCGCCGAAGAAGCTCTGTAACATCGGCGTATTGACGTAACCGGGGCAAATAGCGTTGACGCGAATGCCCTCCGGGCCATGATCGCAGGCCATGGCACGGGTCAGCGCATGCACCGCGCCCTTGGTAGCGCAATAGGCGGCGAGCCCCGGATCGGCGATGTATCCATCATAGGAGCCAAAATTGATTATGCTGGCGGCGTCCGCTTTACGTACCAGGGGCAGGGCGTACTTCGAGGTTAGAAACATGCCGGTGACGTTGATGGCGAAGATCCGGTTCCATTCTTCCAGCGTGGTGTCCTCGATTGTTTTCTCGATTTCGATGCCTGCCGCATTGACCAGTATATCGAGCTTATCCCAGCGTTCGGCCAGTGCGGCGAAGGTCTGTTGGCAGACAGATTCGTCGGTCACGTCGTAGGCCAAGAATTCGACCTGGTCCGGCAATTCATCCTGTGGCGCCAGGTCGGCGGCAATAACCCGCGCGCCTTCACGCGCAAAACGTTCGCAAATCGCGCGGCCGATGCCGCCGCAACCGCCGGTTACGAAGGCGGTCTTGCCCGCCAGCTTGCCACTCACGCCGCGGTCTCGCTGGCGCGCCGATAAGCCTGCAGAATTAGCCCGTGAAAATGGTGCACCGCGTGTTCGCTGGCGCCGCTGCCCTCGATGTCAACCATGTAGCGCCCTGATTTGAACGCGGGGGTGTTCATGCCGCGCTGCACGCTCTCGACCAGGCCGATATCTTCGGGTTGCAGCACGTCGTCGATGAACCTGAGCGCTTCCTTTTCGGTATCGTTGGGCTCGGCCGTTTCGAAAAAGAAATCGAATTCCTCCCAGGTTTCCTGTTCGTTGATCGGATAGAAGCGCCATACCATGAAGTTGCCGCGGCCTGGATAACGCATTAACGTCATGTTCGGCCACAGGAACCAGACCGCGTGGTCGGTAACCGTGGCCCCCGCGATGTCATAGGCATCGTTGTCGCCGACGCGTGCCTTTGCCATGTGGCTGGAATAGATTCCATGCGTCTCGACCTTGTAGGTGTCCATGTCGATCATCGAGCTGAAACCCTTGTGTGCGACCGGGCAGTGGTAGCATTCGAGAAAATTATCGACCACGGCTTTCCAGTTCGCCTTGATTCGGTAAGTCAGGCGGGTCGAAAAAGTCAGATTGCCGAGGTCCGGTGCATACTGCATGATTTCCTGCGCCAGATCGCCGGATTGCTCAGCCAGCGGGGCGGCATCTGGATCGAGGTTGACGAAAACCAGGTGGCAAAATACTTCGACCTGAACCGAATCGAGACAGATTTCTCGCTGATTGAAATTTTCCAGGTGCTCGGATCGCGGCGCGCGCGCCAGTTGTCCATCCAGGTCGTATGTCCACGCGTGGTAGGGGCAGGTAATTCTTTTGGCCTGGCCTTCGCCGAACAGCAGCTCGTGCCCGCGATGTTTGCAAACGTTGTAAAACGCCTTTAGCTCGCCATTGTTGTTGCGCAGCGCAACGATGCTCTGGCCCTCGATGCTCATGCTCATGTAGCTCCCCGGCTGGCGCAGTTTTTCCTCGTGGCACAGAAACTGCCAGCTACGGTGAAAAACCTGTTCGCGTTCGATTTGCAGGAACCTGGGGTCGACGTAGCATTGGGTGTTTATAGAGTGGGAGCGCACAGCGGTCTCATCGTACTGACCACGGATATGAGAAAACTCGTCGTTGCTCAAGCTTGCGTGGGACACTGCCTTACTCCTTTTGCTACTGGTTTTACGCCAGCATCGGATCGGCTGGCGGCAAAGTAAATATTGAGAACATACAGCATCAATGAATTCAGAATTGTCATTTTACGACATCTAACCTTGAAAAATAACCGCATTCTTGCAAACTCAGCGCTATGCCTGTCGCCCTTGTTCGATCCAGAATCACCTCCCGTATCGGTATGCTCGAGTATTTAAATCAATACGATTCGTTGTCTGGATATTTTTTGCGTAGTATTGATGAATTAAAAATACTATCGCTAATCGGTAAGGTAATTCGCTGGAGCTTTAATCCGTATGACTGATGACAAAAAAGGCCCGGACACGGCCAGGGTACGTCCGCAGAAGAAGCAGTGGCATTATATTCCCGAGTTACCGATTCAGGTATCACCGCTATTCAGCGGGCCCTTCAGGCCGAAGGCCATTGTTAAATGGTTTGTCGGTGGCTGGTTTCCGATTTCGGAAAACCTGGTCATTCTGATGCTTGCTATCATCTCCTGGTTCTTTTTTTCACCCGCACTGGTGCGCTGTCAGGTTTTTCAGTTCGACTGGATCGCGCAGATTTTTGTCAGGAACCTGGCGCTGATGTTTCTCGTGGCGGGAGGACTGCACCTTTATTTTTACGTCTACCGCAAGCAGGGCGAGGATCGTCACTACGACGCGAGACCGCTTGCTAAAAGCAGCCGGGTCTTTACCTTTAATAACCAGGTGCTCGATAACATGTTCTGGACCTGTGCCAGTGGCGTCACGGTATGGACCGCCTACGAGACGTTAATGATGTGGGCGCTGGCGAATGGCTATGCCCCGATGCTTGAAATGCCGGGAGATATTCTGTGGTTGCTACTGCTGATTTTCCTGGTGCCGATCTGGGAGACGCTTTACTTCTACCTGATTCATCGCCTGATCCACTGGCCACCGCTTTATCGAAACGTACATTACCTGCACCATCGCAATACCAATATCGGACCCTGGTCGGGGCTATCGATGCACCCGGTCGAACATATCATCTATCTCGGTTCGGTTCTGATTCACTGGGTGATCCCGGCCAATCCGCTGCTGATTATCTATCATTTGCAGCACTACACCCTGTCTGCCGCCACCACGCATACTGGTTACGAGGGGCTGGTTTTTGGAGGTAAAAACAGGCTGGCGCTAGGGACTTTTCATCACCAGATGCATCATCGATTCTTCGAATGCAATTATGGTGGCCTGGAGATTCCCTGCGACAAATGGGCCGGCTCGTTTCATGATGGCACGCCGGAATCCCATCAACAATTTCTGCAAAAAAGAAAACTGAAAGCACAACAGGCCCATGGCTAAACTAACGGTTAAGGAATTACTCGGTGAAAATCGCGGGCTCATTCTTCGTTTTGCCAGGGTTTATCGGAATTTCGTGTTGTGATATGGATATTAAAAATACATTAATTCAATAACTTATGGCGATTAATTAATGTGAAATCTTATGCTCGGGTGGTTGTTATCGGTGGCGGGATTGGTGGTTGTTCGGCCCTTTACCATCTGACACAGGAAGGCTGGAACGATGTTGTTCTGGTCGAACGCGACGAGCTGACTTCGGGTACGACCTGGCATTCCGCCGCACAATGCCCAAATCTTGCTTTCAATCAGTTGCTGCTGGGATTGCGTAGTTACACCATCGACCTGTACAAGGAACTGGCAGACGATCCCGATTATCCCATCAACTATCACCATGCCGTTGGCGGTCTGCGCCTGGTTACCGACCAGCAGCAGCTCGATGCCTGCCATCACATCATCTCTGTGGCCGAAGGTATGGGGGTTGAACTGGAACTCATCTCTCCGCAACAGGCCTTCGAGAAAAATCCATTATTGCAAACCCACGACCTGTTAGCCGCGCTCTATGACCCGCGCGATGGCGATATCGACCCGGCACAGCTGTGCCAGGCGCTGGCGCGTCGATCGCGCAGGGCCGGCGCCGAGATTTATCGTCACAATCCGGTGATCGGTCTGACGCAGCAGCCTGATCACGAGTGGATCGTGCATACCCGGGATGGCGATATACGTTGTGAGCACATCGTCAATGCCGGGGGTTACCGCGCCAACGAGATCGGCGCCCTGATGGGCGTCGAGTATCCAATCGTGTCGATGGAACATATGTATTTTGTCACCGAGCCGATAGAAGCGCTGCGCCAACGCGAGACACGCGTGGCGATGGTTCGGTGCCCACGCGACACTTTTTACCTGCGCCAGGAAAAGCAGGGCCTGCTGGTAGGGGTTTACGAGCATGATTGCAAGACCTTCGGCATGGATGGCATCGACCCTGATTTCGCTAACGCGCTGTGTCCGAACGATCTCGATCGCTGTTTACCCAAACTCGAACGTATTTTCGAACGCCTGCCCTGTTTGCAGGATGCAGGCATTCAGGCGATCGTCAATGGTCCCATCACCTATACCTCGGATGCCGGGCCGTTGGTCGGTAAAACTCCAGGTCTGCGCAATACCTGGTCGATCAACGGTCTACGTGTCGGCATCGGCGAAGGCGGTGGCTACGGTAAAATGCTCGCGCAAATGATGGTACACGGAGAGACCGAATGGGATTGCTGGCAACTGGATCCGCGCCGTATCAGTCGTGTCGCGTCGACGCTTGAATACACCGCGCTGAAAGCGATCGAGGATTACCAGCACGAATTTCAGTGGCATTTGCCGCACGAGCATCGACCGGCAGGCAGGCCGCTTAAAACCACGCCGCTATACCCGGTTATGCTAGAGCAGGGCGCGCAATTCGCCGTGGTCAATGGCTGGGAGCGGGTCTCTTTTTACAAGCCGGATCGGGATTTTGTCGAGGAACACGGTTATCGTTTCAACAACTGGCACGATGTCGTCAGGCAGGAGGTCGAGGCGGTTTGCCGCAACGTCGGAATCCTGGAATTGTCAGGTTTCAATCGCTACTCGATAAGCGGTTCAGGTGCGTTCGAATGGCTGGACGGCCTGACCTGTTCCCGGGTCGCGGCCCGCCCGGGCAAGATCAGCCTCAATTATTTCCTCAACGACGGCGGAAGTATTGTCGCCGAGGCAACCCTGGCCCGGATTGCGCAAGATCATTTCTGGTACGGTTCCGCCGCCGCCGCCGAGTCACACGACCGGGACTGGTTACACGAGCGTTTACCGGACGGGAGCCCGATTCGAATCGAGAGCCTGACAGACGATGTGACCACCCTCGTGATTGCGGGACCGAAGTCACTGGTTCTGCTGGCTGCAGCCAGTCCGCGTAATGACTGGAGTCCTGAGGGATTTCCCGCGATGAGCGCGCGTCGATGTATGCTGGGTCACTTCGAAGCGGTCGTTATGTCGGTCAGTTTTTCAGGTGAGCAAGCGTACGAGTTACACGTCCCGAACCAGCATTTAAACGGGGTTTACGACTTGCTACAGCGACTGGGAGAGCCGCTCGATCTGCGCGGCTTCGGCATGTATGCGCTCGAGTCGATGCGAATCGAGAAGGGCTACGGCCACTGGAAAGCTGACCTGATAGATGAATTCAACCCGCTCGAAGCCGGACTGGGGAGATTTGTCGATCTGCAGAAAAATTTCGCAGGTAAATCAGGTCTCGAGGCACAGACCAGGCACGGGGACAGGCGCAAACTGGTACTGCTTGCGGTCGAATGTGACACGGCGCCCTGTCAGGCGGGTGAATCGGTCTATCGGGGCGATCAGGTTGTCGGCACCATCACTTCGGCAGCCTGGGGATTCCGGTTGCAGAAAAACCTGGCGCTGGCGTATCTTAGCCCCCAGTTTGTTGCCAATCCAGGTGGTATGCAGGTTTCGCTGCTGGGGCGGCGCTATCCGGCTGTTTTATGCGATCCCTGTTAATTTCGACACGGGGTCGGTCTGGCCGAGTGTAATTCCGCTGACGTGAATTTAAACTCGGCACAGCGCGTAAACCGCCTGCGGTTCGGCAATGCCTTTCATCTGGTGCTCCCCGAGAAATTCGGTGGGGGTTTCGATGAGTTCCGAAAACTTTTTGGAAAACAGGATGTTGCAGCCAAGTTCCTTGGTCAGCGATTCGAGTCGCGCGGTGCGGTTGACCACGGGACCCATTACGGTGAAATCGAGACGATCCGGTGCGCCGACGTTGCCATAGATCACCTCGCCGATGTTAAGCCCGACGCCGAACTGGATTTCCGGTTCACCGTGGCGCCGCCTTCGATGGTTGATAGTGTCGAGCGTCGTTTGCGCGTCGATCGCCGCATCGATCGCCGCCTGGCAGGCGGTCTGCCCACACATTTTGTCATCGATAGGGAACACGATTAGCATCGCGTCACCGATGAAGCGCAGTATTTCGCCACCCTGGGCGGTGACCGCGGCCGAGACCAATTCGAAGTACTCGTTCAGCATTTCCAGCACCTTCCTGGCGGGCAGGGTTTCGGTCAGGTGGGTGAAGTCGCGCAGATCGCTGAACCATAGCGCGGCATTGATGGTATCGGCATCGCCGCGCTTGATCATGCCGGCGAGAACCTTTTCGCTGGTACGTTTGCCGACGTAAGTGTTCATCAACGAACGCGACAGGTAGCGCAGGGCGTGTACTTCGATCACCGGCGCGAGGTAGTCCCTGATGCGGCGAAAACTCTCGATGTCATCATCGGTGAAACCGCCTTCGCGTTTGGTGCAGATAATGATCGCGGCACCGGGCTCGGCGACCTCGCCGAACAGTACCGGCAGCGCGAGGTAATCGGTGTATCCGTCCTCGGCCAGTTCGGTATAGGCGCGATGCGCATCCTCCGGCAGTTGATCGAGCCGCTGATGCACGCGTTTATGGGTTTCAAATATAGCCTGCAGCGGGCTGCCGATATATCGCTCGCTCTTGCGTACGCTGTGCTCGGCATTGAGTGGCCGGGTGAGATCGGTCGATTTCTCCCAGATCTCGGAGGTCGCGACCAGCTGCGGGTTGAGGGTCAGCAGCGACAGCAGCAGGCGGTCTATCGAGGCGCCGTGGTCGTTCATGACATGCGCGAGCTGGTGCACGAACCGATTGGTGCTCTCGATGCGGCGACCCTCGGAGAAAACCCAGTCGATGATCGCCTGCGCGGAGCAGGGCGGGATAGCTGATAGTTGTTGTGTAGACATTAGTCGGTTGTGTCCGGCAGTAGTGATGCGACTCGGTTTCGTCTTTTCTCGGTCGACACCAGGATGATACCGGAAACTACGATGATGGTGGCACCAGCGAGCATTTCCAGTGTTGGCCGGTCGCCCCAGATCAGGTAGCCATACATCATGGCGATGATGATACTGATGTATTTGAACGGACTGATGAAGGAAAGTTCGCCCAGGCGGCTGCCGATGATTAGCAACAGGTATCCGCAGTAGAGTGCCGCGCCGAGTCCGAAAAACCACAGGTACCACACCGGATCAGCCAGGCCCCAGCCCTGGTAAAGCGAGTAAATACCGCCACCGAGCATAACGACCCAGGCGTTGGTAAAGGCAACCTGGGAGGAGGGGATGTCATGCGGTACGAAGCGAATCGCGATATCCCTGAGCGCGACGAAAAAGGCACAGACGATCGGGAAGATAACCGCCCAGGAGGCAGACTCGGCAAAAGGATTCGTGATCAGCATGACGCCGCCGAAACCGACCAGTATAACCAGCCAGCGATCCGCTCCGACGTTCTCCCTGAGCAGCAGCGCGGCCAGCATGGCCAGGAATATGGGCGACGCGAAGCCGAGCGTCGAGGCCACCGCGATCGGCAGCATCGACAGGCCGGTTAAAAAAGCCAGCGTGGCGCACAGCTCGAACAGGGCCCGCAGCAGATTCCAGCGGTGCAGCGTCTGGCGGTTGAAAACCGGTTGGCGCCGATATTTCATGACCAGCGCAAAAATTATGCAGATCATGGCGCCGCGCAGAAACATGATCTGCCCGACGTTGAACACCTGGGTGATATGTTTGACGATGGCGTCATTGGTGGTGATCATCGACATCGCGATGACCACGAATAGCGCTGCTTTCAGGTTGTTAAATTCCAATTATTGCAATCATCCTCGTGCAAGCGGGGATCTCCAGACCAGAGAACGGGGCATTTATACAAGATTCCCGCTGGGCCGGATAGGCCTGGCGCGGGAATGACTTCGGGTATTTTGTCTCAGGTCCGACTCACCTCAAGCAGGAAATTCCGTAAGTGCGGTAATACCTGGTCGCTGGCCTCGATCATCAACGAGTGTTTGAGTCCCGGCAGGATAACCAGGCGAGAATCAGGAAGCTGTCGATGGATGAACTGGTTCAGCCGCGGGTTGCAGCCGCCGTCGAATTCACCGGTCAGCAACAGGCAGGGGCATTCGATTTCGTGCAGCCATGGCGCCATCTCGGTGGTCGCGTAAATCCAGAAAACGCTCAGGAAAACATCGGGCGGGGTGTCTTTTACCTGCTGTAGCCTGGCTTCGATCACCTCGGGATATTTCTCCATGAAGGCGTCGGTAAACCAGCGCGCAACGAAAGTGCCGAGGGTTTCGATAATACCGTTTTGTTCCATGGCATCGCCCACGGCTTTCAGCTTGGCGCGGTCGTCCTCGGTGCGTCCGGCGGCGGTGCTGAGCAATCCGACGCTGAGCGTATGTTCAGGATGGGCGCGCGCATAGGCCGGGCCGATCATGCCACCCAGTGAATGACCGGCGACATGGATCTTGTCGTGACCGAGTTTCTGCCGTAGCGCCTCGAGATCTTCGACCAGGTCGTCGAGCGAATAGGGCGTCGGCGGCACCGGGCTCTCGCCGTGGCCGCGCAGGTCGTAGCTGACGCAGGTGAAGTCCTGCCGCAGGCTAGCGATCAATTCGTCCCAGGTGGTCTTGCGCGAGCCGATGCCATGCACCAGGTAAAGCGGCGGACCCTGGCCTTCGATTCGATAACTGACGTCGATCGCCGTCATCCTGTGTTAGCCGGCCCTTGCTACCGGCTGTTCGCCGAAATGCGGCATGACCTCCTCGGCGAAGCACTGGATAGATTCCAGTACTTCGGACTGCTCGACCCCGAAATTAACGTTCATGATAAATCGATCGACCCCGGCCTCGGCGTAAGGCGCGAGCTTGTCGATCATTTCGGATGGCGTGCCTATGGTCAGGTTCTCGGCCGTCTGTTCGACCGTCATGTTACGCGGCAGCGGTTTGATCATGCCGTTTTCGACAATGCCGGGGCCGGTAAAGACGTTGTCGAAGCGGCTGTAATAATCGTGCGCCATCTGGATCTTGCGGTTGCGGTCGGCATCGCTGTGAGACAGGAAGGTAACCCGTGACAGCGACAGGGTCTGGTGCGCGCCGGCCGCCCCGAGTTCCTGTTTTGCGCGGGTGAAGGCGTTGACCTGGTCGAGCATGTGCTGGTGGTCGCCGGACAACGGCGTGGTCTGGATGTGAAAGCCGCGCTTGGTGCACGCGTATATGGCTTCCGGCACCAGCACCGCCATCATAATCGGAATCTCGCTCACCGGACGCGGCATGATTGTCAGCGGCTCGAACTGGTAATACTTGCCATCCCAGGAAACCTCTTCTTCCGCCAGTAGTGCCTGCAGCACGTTCAACGATTCGTCGAACTTTTCGCGACTGATTTCGAGCGGTACGCCCATGCGATCCATTTCGAACCCGAAGGCGCCACGCCCGACCCCCAGCATTAGCCGCTGATCGGTGAATATATCCGCGCACACCAGTTCGCCGGCAAGCACGCGCATGTCGTGCAGTGGCAGCACCGATACGGCGGTGATGATCTTGATACGCTGCGTCTGGCTGGCAATCTTGACCGCGAACTGCAGCGGCGCCGGCATCATCAGGATGTTGAGTAAATGGTGCTCGGTGATGCCGACGGATTCGTAACCGCATTGATCGGCGCAGCGCGCCTGCTCCAGCATATCGGCATAGACGCGATCGCCGCCGTAGGATTTGTCCGGGTAGTAAGCCGAAAGCTGAATACTGAAATGCATATCTGCCTCGTGTCGATTGCCTGACCCGGGCATTGTGCAATAGCGCTTACGATTTGACTATTGAAAATTCCTGGCGGGGATGCCTGTAAATATCAGGCTTTCAGTAGTGACACCGGGTGAAGACAATCCGCCTGCGAGCGGCATCCCGGCTCGATTTGATGCACATCATGCAGCTGTTGTAGTTTTTCTTTAAAATCGAGCCAGGTTCAGAGACGGAATTGACAGATGGGCGATTCGTTAAAAGACTTGCTGGAAGCTGAGGCCGAGGCCGAGGCGATCGTCACTGCGGGCGAGGAGGAACGCGATAAAATCATCCAAAAGGCGCTCGACGATGCGCTCGATATGGAGCGTCAATTCAAGGATCGCCTGCCTGAAATGCAGCAGTCGTTTATCGATAAGGCGCAGGAACGTGCGGCGCAAACCATAGCCGAAATGAAGCTGCGTTACGATGAACGCAACAAGACGCTGCGTGAGCTGGCCGGCAAACACGAAAAGGAAGCGCTGGACCGGGCTATCGTGTTGGTTCTGGCTAGCGAATCGAAGGTTTCATGAGCGGATTTTCCAGCGTGTACCTGGATACCCGGCTAACGGTTCTTGCCAGGCGCCTGTTCAGTTTCGAGCAATTGATCGATTTCATCGAACTCGACCTCGAGCGCATTCTGGCGCAGGTCAGGGAACATACGGGCTACGACTATACGGTCGACAATTCCAACCCCCGGTTGATCGAGGGTCAGCTGACGAATCACGCGCTGGACGAGTTCCGGATCCTGATTCGGCCTTTTTCCGGCAGTGAAAGGCGTTTTTTACAGTTCGCGATTCGCTGGTTCGAACTGGTCAATCTGAAGGTTTTGATTCGCGGCAAATTCAATGCAATCGACAGTGACTTGATCGAGGAGCAACTGATCGATTTGCGCAGGTTCGCCGATTTGCCGATCAAGCAGCTGCTCGAAACCGATGATCCCTACGAAATGTTGCGGCTGCTCGAAACCACGGTCTATGGCGGCATCGTGCGCCCCGCCAGGCGTATGTACGAGGAACACGGTAATGACCTGTTTCTGCTGGATGCAACCATTGACCGCAGTTTCTTTATCGACCTGCACTATCACGCCCGTTTCCTGGACAGCGAGGATGCCGAAAATGTCGGGCGGGTGCTGGGCGGCCTGCTGGACCGTTTCAATTTGCTGTGGCTGTTGCGTTACCGCTTTTCCTACGGACTATCGCCGGCAAGATCCTTTTACCTGCTTACCAAGACCGGCAACCGCCTGCATTCGGCGCAATTGCTGCGACTCGCCAGGCTGGATAGCGTCGAGGAAGTCGTCGTCGCGTTGCCCCGAGAGTACCGGGAATTGCTGGCAAACGTTGCCGGTATTTCGGATATGGAAACGGTGATGGAGTACTACAGCCTGTCGTTGGCCGCCAGGGCGTTACACCGGCTTCCCAACCTGCTGTCGCGCACGTTTTCCTATATCGTGCTGCGCGAGGCCGAAGTGCGGTTTCTACAGGCGCTGATCAAGGGCAAGCAGCTGGGCTTCGAGAATGATTTGATCAGGCAGGCAGTCGGAGCGCGCGCCTGATGTGGTCTGCCCCGCAAGAGATGAGGAAGATCGGATTGTACATGGTCGACGCCGATGCGCAGCAGGCCGCGTTGGCGCTAGCGCGCATGGCGGTGTTGCATCCGTTGGAGGAGCCGGGTGGTGAGGCGCTACCGGAGAATCCCGCGGCGCCTTACCACGAGGTTTACCATGATCTGAATTCGCGTTTTGGCAAAATTTCCGGCTTTATCCGGAAACCGCTCGAGGCTCCGGCTGAGTCGACCAGGCTGGTGACGCTTGATCGATTACAGGAGCTAGATCAACAGCTGAAAGCGCTTTGGGCGCAGATCTCGGCGCTCGAGGAGCAAATTCGTCGACAGAACGAGAGGATCGCCGCGATCCGGCAACTCGCCAACAGCCTGCAAAAATTCACCTCGCTGGACCTGGACCTGGGTCGATTGCGTCGCCAGGGCAGGTTTCTGCGTATTGCCGTCGGCACGATTCCCGCTGAAAACTTCAACCAGCTCAGGAGCGCGCTCTCGTTAACGAAGTTCCTGATCAAGACCTTCTATTCGAGTGAGGGCATCAATCACGTCGTCCTGTTCGGCCCGAGCCAGCATCGGGAAGAAGTACAGGATCTGCTGCAATCCGCCGATTTCCGCGGGCTGGTTGTGCCGGAGGAGTTTACCGGCAGTCCCACGCAGTTGCAGGCTGACCTCGACCTGCGGAGCAGGGAGGCCGAGGCGCATCTGCGGAATCTGCAACAGGAACTATACGACCTGATCGATGCCAACATGGCGACATTGCAGTCGGCACGGGATGCACTGTTGCTGGCGCAGCCTTACGCCAGCCTGGGGACAGTTCTCAAGGGCCGGGGAGGACTGGTGTATCTGCAGGGCTGGGTGCCGGCCCAGCGCGAAGACGAAATCAGGCAACAGCTTGTCGGGCATCTCGAGTATCCGTTTCAACTCGAGTTTTCGAAACCGGGGCAGCAGGAATTCGATCGGGTACCGTCGTTGTTGAAAAAATCACGGTTACTGCGGCCATTCCAGGGGCTGGTCAAAAACTTTGGCATGCCGGGTTACCGCGAAGTCGATCCCAGCGGATTGTTCGCACTCAGTTATTTGCTCATGTTCGGCATGATGTTTGGAGATATCGGTCACGGGGCGGTTATCGCGCTGGCGAGCCTGTTGTTTGTCCGGTCGTATCCTGGCGTCACCATAGTCGGGGTGCTGGCCGGGATGTCATCGTTATTTTTCGGATTTGTGTACGGCAGCCTGTTCGGTTACGAGCACGTGGTGCCGGCACTCTGGATGTCGCCGATGCATGACCCGGTTCAGGTACTGTTGCTGGCAGTATTCTGGGGCGCCGGGTTTATCGTGATCGCCAATCTGCTCGCAATTCGAAATTTTTATGCCGCGGGGCAGTTCGAACAGGCTTATTTCAGCGGCAAGGGCCTCGCCGGTTTACTGTTCTACCTGGCGGCTTTCTACGCGGCCTACCAGGTGGCGGCAAATGGCCGCTTTGGCTGGCTGGAAGCCCTGGTGATGGCGGCCCCGATGACCGTGATCGTGGGGTTTCAATGGCGCCGGTCCAGTGGCGGGCTGGTCGAGCGTATCCTCGTCGTGTTTATCGAGGGACTCGAGCATGTCATCAGCAACGTGTCGGGAACGCTGTCCTTCTTGCGGGTTGCGGCCTTTAGCCTGAACCATATCGCCCTGGCCGCCGCGGTGTTCGCCATCGCCGGTATGCTGGGCAGCTTTGGTCACGGGGTTACGGTCGTGTTGGGCAATATCTTTATCATCGTGCTGGAGGGCGCCATCGTTGCCATCCAGTGTTTGCGGCTCGAGTACTACGAAGGTTTTTCCCGTTTCTTCAACGGCAAGGGACGGGCGTTCGAGCCCCTGAAATTCGAAACTTAAATCAATGGATAATCGGAGCATAGTATGACGATTTTGACTTTCCTGCTGAGCGCAAGCGCGCTGGGTATTCTGTTATCCGGGATCTATTTCCTGGTGTATCCCGAATCGACCCGCCGGCTGACGCCGCGCTGGATGAAAACCGGCGTCGCCGTCAACCTGCTGTTGTTTGTCGTGGGTATCGCCGCATTCCTGATCGGTGGCGTCAACGAGGTCATGGCGGCGGAGGCTGGTGCGGACGGCAAGACCGAGATTACCCTCGGGCTCGGGCTGGCGTTGATCGGTATCGGTCTGCCAACCGCGGTGGCGACGATTGGCGCGGGTATCGCGGTGAGCTCGGTGGGATCCGCGTCGCTTGCCGTAATCGCCGAAAAACCGGAACTCTTCGGGCGCACCCTGATTTACCTGGGACTTGCCGAGGGGATCGCCATTTACGGCCTGGTGGTCAGTATCCTGTTGCTGGGCAAAATTTAATGAAAATCATCGCCATCGGCAGTTCGGCCCTGATGGACGGCTTCGCGCTGCTCGGCATCGAGACCTACGCCGACGCGAGCGCCGATGAAATCAATACCGTGCTTTCCGAACTGGTGCGCGAACGCGAGCGCGCGCTGGTTTACCTGCAACAGGATTTGATGACCGCCGAGATACCGATGATTCAACAGTTGCGCATCAAGGGCGGCTCGATTCTGATCTGTGAAATCCCGGATCTACAGACCGCGAACGATTACCAGCCGGAGGTCGAGAAATTGATTGGCCGGGTGCTCGGCAGCTCGGCGCTGGAGGGACAGCTTGGTCACTGAATCGGAACAGGTCAGGGCGCTGCAGCAGGCGATTCTCGAGCGCGCGAATGAGCTCGCGGCCGAGCATGTGTCGCAGGGTGAAATGACGCGCGGCAAGATCCTCGAGGATGCGCGTGACAAGGTAAAGCTGATGGAACAAAAGGAATTGCTGTCTGCCAGTTTACAAGCCGACCGGGAGTATCAACGGCAGGTGCAGGCCAACGAATTACGAATTCAGGCCGAACTCGACCGCAATCGTTGGGGCCTGGTGCAATCGGTGATGGACAAGATTTCGCGCCAGCTGGCTGAGCTGCACCAGGACGATGCCGCCTACCGGCCGGTATTCGAGAGCCTGCTGAAAAATGGCGTCGCCATCCTCGGACGCAAGCAGCTGGTAGCGACGCTTGGCAACGACGACCTGTCGCGGTTTCATGACGACTGGGAGGCGATCGTCGAGGCCTGCTGCGGCGACAAGGTTGAAGTCAAACTGTCGCCCGAAGCCTGCCACTGCAGCGGCGGCCTCAGGCTGGCATCGAAGCGGGGCGACGTCATGATCGACAATACCTTCGAAGGCATCATATCGCGGCGCGAGGAGGAACTGCAGCAGCTGATTTTCGAGCGCCTGTTTTCCACCGTGTCGACCAAGGGAACGGTGTTCGATGGGTAAGGTACTCGAAGTCAACGGCCCGATCGTAACGATTCAGCAGCCGGGAATCCGCAACGGCGAGCAGGTCAAGATCGGTCGCATGAACCTGATTGGCGAGGTAATCCATATCCGCGCCGAAGACGCGCTGGTCCAGGTCTACGAATCGACCGAATCGTTGCGCCCGGGCGAGCGGGTCGAAGGCCTCGGGCACCCGTTGACGGTCGAACTCGGGCCCGGCCTGCTGGGACAAATCTTCGATGGCGTGCAGCGCCCGCTCGACAAGATCATGCAATTGAGTGGCGAGCATATCAGCCGCGGGCTGGAGGTATCCGCGCTCGACCGGGAGCGCGTCTGGCACTACGTGCCCGCTCCCGGGATTGTTGTCGGCAATCGACTGAACGGTGGGCAGGTGCTCGGCACGGTGCGCGAAACCGAGACCATAGAGCACCGCGTGCTGGCGCCACCGGGCTGCAAGGGTGAAATCATCGAGCATGCGCCCGAGGGCGACTATAACATCGAGGAAATCATCGTGCGCCTGCGTCTCGATCACGGCCCGGTCGAAAGCCTCATGATGTATCACAACTGGCCGGTGCGTCAGCCGCGGCCCTACCGGTCACGCGCCAAGTCCGGGCTACCGTTGATTACCGGTCAGCGCATCCTCGATACTTTCTTTCCGATGCTGAAGGGCGGCAAGGCGGCGGTCCCCGGTCCGTTCGGCGCGGGCAAGACTATCGTGCAGCAACAAATCGCACGCTGGGCCAATGCCGATATCGTGCTTTATGTCGGCTGCGGCGAACGCGGGAACGAGCTGGTCGAAATACTGCAGACCTTCCCGGAACTGACCGATCCCTACAGCGGGCGCTCGCTGATGGAACGCACGTTTCTGGTCGCCAACACCTCAAACATGCCGGTGGTAGCGCGCGAGGCCAGCATTTACGTCGGCGTCACGATGGCTGAATACTACCGCGATCAGGGTTACGACGTGGTCATGGTGGCGGATTCGACCAGCCGCTGGGCCGAGGCGCTGCGCGAAGTCGCGGGTCGCCTCGGGCAGATGCCGGTGGAGGAAGGTTACCCGGCATACCTGGCGTCGCGCCTGGCGGCTTTTTACGAACGCGCCGGTAATGTCGATACCCTCGCCGGCGCGCAGGGTTCGGTGAGCCTGATCGGAGCGGTATCACCCCCGGGCGGCGATTTTTCCGAGCCCGTGACCAGTCACACCAAGGAAATTATTCGCACCTTCTGGGCGCTGTCGAAACCGTTGGCGGATGCGCGTCATTACCCGGCGGTATCCTGGCTCGAAAGTTTTACCGATTATTCGGAGCGGGCGGCCGAGTGGTGGTCCGAGAACGTCAGTCCACAGTGGAGCCTGCGGCGCCAGCAGGCGCTGTCGTTGCTGGCCGAGGCCGACGAACTCGAGCGAATCGTTAACCTGGTGGGGCCCGAGGCGCTGTCCTCGTCGCAGCGCTGGGTGCTGGAAAGCTCGGGCCTGATCAAGGAAGCGGTGTTACAGCAGAGCGCGCTCGATCCGGTCGATAGTTACTGTTCACCCGACAAGCAGTTTCAGCTGCTCGACCTGGTGCTGCAGTATCACCAGGCCGGCACCGAGTTAATCGACCTCGGGGTACCGGTCGAGCAGCTGACAGAAACCGCCTTCGGCGGTGAAATCAAGCGTCTCAAGTCAACCGTTTCGAATGACGATCTGTCCCCACTGCAGGACTACAGCGACAAGATACGCCAGTCGTTCGATTTGATGCGTGCCGAGTACCACAACCACCGTGGGGCTGCCTCATGAGTGAACTCGAGTATCGCAAAGTCGATTCGATTCACGGCGCCCTGATGTTCCTCAAGGGCGTCGAGGACGTGGCGCTCGGCGACCGGGTGCAGATCCGGGGCAAGGACGGAAGACGGCGCAACGGGCAGGTTATCCGGACATCTCGCGACGTCGTACTGGTACAGGTTTTCGAGGGAACCGATAATCTCGACCTGGAAAATACCTGGGTGCGTTTTCTCGATCAGCCGTTCGAATTATCGCTGTCGCCCGATATGCTGGGACGTAACTTCAACGGCATCGGCGCACCACGCGACGACAGGCCGCCGATCGTTTCCAGCCTGCGCCGCAACGTCAACGGGTCGCCGGTCAACCCGGCCGCGCGCGCCTATCCGCGCGAGTTTATTCAGACCGGGATTTCCACCATCGACGGTCTCAACTCGCTGGTGCGCGGCCAGAAGCTGCCGGTTTTTTCCGGCTCCGGGCTGCCGCATAACCGACTGGCGGCGCAGATCGTGCGACAGGCGAGGCTGCCTGGCGACAGCTCTAACTTCGTCATCGTGTTCGCGGCGATGGGAGTGTCGTATTCGGACGCGCGCTTCTTCGAGCAGGAGTTCGAGTCCAGCGGCGTGTTGCGCAATGTTGTCATGTTCATCAACCTGGCCAACGATCCGCCGATGGAGCGCCTGATTCTGCCGCGTACGGCGCTGACCGCGGCCGAGTACCTGGCTTACGACCTCGACCATCACGTGCTGGTGGTGATTACCGACATGACCAACTACGCCGAGGCCTTGCGCGAAGTTGCGACCGAGAAAGGTGATGTGCCGTCGAGGAAGGGTTACCCCGGCTATCTCTATTCGGACCTGGCCGAAATCTACGAGCGTGCCGGGCGGCTGCGCGACCGTCACGGCTCGATCACGATGATACCGATCCTGTCGATGCCGAGCGACGATATCACCCATCCGATTCCCGACCTGAGTGGTTACATTACCGAAGGGCAGATCGTGTTGAGTCGCGAGTTGCACGGCAAGGCGGTTTATCCGCCAGTCAATGTACCGCCGTCTTTATCCCGCCTGATGAAAGACGGTGTTGGCAAGGACGATACGCGAGCCGATCATCCGCGCGTGGCCAGCCAGCTCTATGCATCCTACACGCGTGCGCTGGATGCGAGAAACCTGGCTTCGATAATCGGTGCCGAAGAGCTCTCGGATCGCGACCGCCGTTACCTCGATTTCGCCGATCGTTTCGAAGCGGACTTTGTGCGCCAGGGAGCTGACGAGGAACGTAACATTATCGAAACCCTGGACCTGGCCTGGGAGTTGCTGTCGCTGTTGCCGCCGGGTGAGCTGAGCCGCGTCAGCGAGGATGATCTGCACAAGTACCATAGCTGGGAAGAGCACTAATGCAGGAGCGGCTCAACATACCGCCGACCAAGAGCTCGTTGCTCGACCTCAAACGCCGGCTGGACTTTCTCAACGAGGGTTACCGCCTGCTCGAGCGGAAGCGCGAACTACTGACGCGCCTGGTCTACGAAAAACTGGCCGAGTACCGGCAAATGAGTCGTTCGACGCGCGCGGCGATGACTACCGCCTATCGCTGGCTCAGCATTACCCAGATGCGCATGGGAAGTCATCGAATCCAGCAGCTGTCGATCGGCATGCCGCAGGCGGTGGAAGCAAAGGTGTTGCCGCGGCAGAATATGAGCGTGCAGTATCCGTCGGTGAAAATCGAAAAGCTGCCGTTGCTGCCGGTCGGTATCCTGGCTACCGATGCCAGCCTGGACGAAACCCGTTCCAGTTTTGCCGACATGATCGTCCGGGCAGCGCAACTGGCAGAGGTCGAGACCGCTCTGTGGCGCCTGCTGGAGGAGCAGCGCAAGACCCAGAAACGGGTCAACGCGCTCAGGTACAACGTGATTCCTCGCTATGAACGCACCATCAGCTATGTCGAATCGACACTCGAGGAAGAAGAGCGCAACACGCTGTTTCAGCTGAAGGTGCTGGAGGAGCGGGGCTAGCGGGCTAGCTGGTGCAATACGAACGTAAAGTTGATTCCGAGTTGATGTATCTCAATTCAGACAGGTTGACTTTGCGGTGGATGCATCATACTTTTCGTGCAACACAACTCCAGCCACGAGGACCATATAATGGTCAGCAAGAAAAGCGCCAAAGCCAGTCAAAAGTCTTCCGGTTTTAAAAAGTTAAAAACAGGTTTCACGTCGACCGCCTCGTCGGTTACGGAAGATATCGATAAGGCCAGGGAAGTCGTTTTGCGCGAGCTGCGCGAAGCATTCGAAGTCGTTACCAGTAAAGCCAGGGCCGCAAGCGGCACGGCAAGCGAGGTGTCCTCACATCTAAAATCGTCGATAACGGGAACCGCCTCCGATGCTAGCCAGTCGGTAAAGCAAACGCTCGCAGAAGCGCATATCGCAGACACCTTTCGCAAACTCACCGATGAAGTCGAAGAGGCCGCCGAGGAAGCGATGGAAGGTATTAGTACGAGATTCAATCAATTGCGTGAAGCCGCCGCCAAAAAGATACAGCCTGCAAAAACTACTGGTAAGAAGAAGGCCGCGGTGAAGAAGACTGCGGTGAAGAAGAAGACTGCGGTGAAGAAGAAGGCTGCGGTGAAGAAGAAGACTGCGGTGAAGAAGAAGACTGCGGTGAAGAAGAAGGCCGCGGTGAAGAAGAAGACTGCGGTGAAGAAAAAGGCCGCACCAAAGAAAGCTGTTCCCAGGAAGGCGCCGGTAAAGAAAAAATAGTGGTCTTCAAGGACCAGGTTGATGTAGGGGTCGATGGTGCAGGTAGCTCGTCTCCCCTCGACGGATTAGTGTGCCGATAGCGAGGACAACTTGTAGTTTTCGGCCTCAGGATTACGGCAATTCGAGTGGATCAAGCACTGATCTCCCGATTCAAACCAGCTTTGGCACCATAGATCCTGCCTCGCCTGACCAGCCATTTTTCGGTTTCGACAGCAAACAGTACTACCATCGGCAGGCTGAAACAGACCAGGAGTTCTTCGAGGGTTAGCGGACTGGTGTGGAAGATCCGATTCAGGGAGGGCAGGTAGACGACCATCAATTGCAGGCCTACCGTGAGCAACACGGCGCCCAATATTGGTAGATTAGAAAATATACCCAGGGTAAACAGCGATTCCCTCTCCGAGCGTATCGCCATCGCGTGAACCAGCTGGCAAAGGGTCAATACGGTGAACACCACCGTTTGCCAGTTGTCGGAGCCGCCGTGGAGCGCCCACGCCTGGGCACCCAGCGAAAGCGCGGCGATCAGCAATCCTACCCAGACGATATGTTGCCAGATACCGTTGGCAAATATGCTTTCGTCGGGATGTCTTGGTGGCCGTTGCATGATGCCGCGCTCCTGGGGTTCGGCCGACATTGCCAGTCCGGGTAGCCCGTCGGTAACCAGGTTGATCCACAAGATCTGAATCGGTATCAGCGGCAACGGTAAGCCAATGAAGGGCGCCAGGAATATGGTCCATACTTCGCCGGCATTGCTGGTCATCGTGTACTTGATGAACTTGCGGATGTTATCAAAGATGCGCCGACCCTCGCGCACCGCCCTGACGATGGTGGCAAAGTTATCGTCCTTCAGCACCATATCGCTCGATTCCCGGGCCACGTCGGTGCCCTTCAAGCCCATGGCGACGCCGATGTTGGACTGTTTCAACGCCGGCGCGTCGTTGACGCCGTCACCAGTCATTGCGACATACTCGTTGCATTGCTGCAGTGCGCTGACGATTTTTATTTTTTGCTCAGGCGAGACGCGCGCGTAGACGTGGATGTCCTGCACGCGATCGATAAAATCATCGAAATCGATCTGCTCGAGCTGTTCTCCGGTAAGTACGCCGTTGTCGGTACTGATTCCCAATTGGTTGGCAATGGCCAGCGCGGTACCCGGATGATCGCCGGTGATCATCACCGGCGTGATGCCGGCCGATCGACAATCCTGAATCGATTGAAAAACCTCGTCACGCGGGGGGTCGGCCAGACCCACCAGGCCAAGCAGGGTCAGCTCGTTCTCGATGGTGCTGGACGACAAATCAGCGGGCAGCTCGTCGAATTGTCGCGAGGCAATCGCGAGCATGCGGTAGCCCTGTTGTGCCAACTGGTCCGATTTTTGAAGCAGCGCATCGATATCGACCTCCTGCGGGCCTGACGACATTAGCTGGTTACGGCATTTCGGTAGCAGGCTCTCGGGGGCGCCCTTGCAAAATGCGGTAACCTTGTTCTCTGACTGGTTCAAGGTTGTCATGATCCGCCGTTCGGCGTCGAAAGGCAGTTCTGCCAGTCGTGGAAAGCGAACTTCCAGCGTCGATTTATCGAACCCTCCTTCCATCGCACCAAGGTAAAGGGCGACCTCGGTTGGATCACCGACAAACCGATCCTTCTCGTCTCGAGCGACATTGCTGCACAGGGCCATGCCCTGACCGAGTAATTGCCATGATTCGCTGCTAGTTTCGGTTTCGTTCAAGCTCGCAACCTGTTGCGCATCTGCAGCCACCAGCGCCAGGCGCATTTCGTTGCGGGTCAGGGTGCCGGTTTTATCCGAGCAGATGTAAGTGACCGAACCAAGGGTTTCGACTGCCGAGAGCCTGCGCATCAGCGCGTTGTGCCGGCTCATTTTTCGGGCGCCGATGGCGAGCGATATCGAAATCACGGCGGGTAGAGCCTCGGGGATGGCGGCAACGGCGAGACTGATCGCTGTCAACAGCATCAGGATAAGCGCTTCGCCGCGCCACAGGCCACTGACAAACACGATCGCAGCCACCGCAAAGATGACCAGCGCCAGCCGCTGTCCGAAACGGCTTAATCTGTTTTGTAGCGGCGTCATCACGGTTTCCGATTCCTGCAACAGGGTTGCAATCCTGCCGATCTCGGTCGATGAGCCGGTGGCGACGGTTAACCCCATCGCATTACCGCGGGTGACGCTGGTCCCCTTATAAACCATGTTGTAACGATCGGCCGCTGGAGTCTCTGCGGCAGCGAGCGTTTCAGTGTTCTTCGCGACCGGCAGCGATTCGCCGGTTAGTGCCGCCTCGTCGACCTCGACGTCAGTTGCCTCGAACAATCGCAAATCGCCGGGCACGATATTTCCCGCCTCCAGGTAAACGATGTCACCTGGAACCAGGCCCTGGGTTTCTATCTGTTGCAGTCGACCGCCGCGGCGGACCTTGATTTCCGGTGCCGTCAGTTTGCGTAACGCGTCGAGCGCGCGTTCGGCGCGATATTCCTGGACCGATCCAATCAGGGCGTTCAGCAGCACGATAACCAGGATCACGATAGTATCGTAAATTTCTCCCATCGCCCCGGCAACAATTGCGGCCAGCAACAGGATGACAATAAGGATGTTACGAAACTGCGCCAGAAACTTTCTCAGGAAGGATGTTTTAATGGCACCCTCGATGAGATTTAATCCGCAGACCCTGGACCTGTCAGCGGCTTCCTCGACGGTGAGGCCGTGCTGGGTGTCGACTTTCAGTTCGGCAGCCAGTTCTTCGCAACCGCGAGTATGGGGTGCGTTCGGTGTAGCGATTTGTTCCATGCCGGGGATAGTACCAAGCTCTGTGGTTAAAGCTATTGGGTGGCGCTTTTGTGAACCTCGGTTTGGGTTCGTGGGACGGGTGGGATTCTGGACTTAATTTCTAGACTGAATCAAGGCGAGAGGATTTGGCTCGCACATCCATGTGCTCGGTCCTGACGACGGTCTTTGGCCATCCTCAGGACTGGGCGCTGCGCGCCCACCGCCATTTTGCTCCCGGCAAAATGGTGAACCTCGGATTCGGTTCCATCGTCCCGACCAATTTAAGCAATAAAAAAGCCTCAAACTGGGCGTAAGAGGCTTTTTTATTGCTTAAATTGGTCGGGGCGAGAGGATTTGAACCTCCGACCCCCTCGTCCCGAACGAGGTGCGCTACCAGGCTGCGCCACGCCCCGACTGTCAAGAACCGCTATTCTAGGTGAATTGCCGGTGCGGCTCAATTAAAGCTTTTGACGCGACGTTAATATCAGGACTTGCCGTAGTAAATGGCGTCGAAGGTTTTGGCGCTGAATCCGTTCATGCGCTGGTCCCCGATCAGGATGACAGGCACCCCGCGGCCGCGCAGTTTTTTGTATTCCCTGGCCGCTCTCTCGGACTTCTCGATATCGTGCTCGATAAAAGGAATATTATTCTTGCGGAAGTGCCGTGCCGCTTTCTTGCAGTAGCCGCACCAGCTGGTCGAATACATCACGACCGATTTGGATTTCTGGCGCTGGGTAACCAGGCCCGAATCGTAGACGAACGGTTCTACGCTAACCGAGCTGAAACTGCTGACGTTACCGGTGATTTTCTTGAGTTTGGCTTTATCGGGCGGGCTGTCGCCGTAATGAATCCTGCCATTGTCATCGACCCATTTGTAGAGCTCGCCCTGCGTGGCCGGGCTGATCATCATCAAAACGAGCAACAGGCTCGTGACTGGCATTAACAGATTTTTCATCGGAGGATTTTGATTGCCTCCGATGAGTATAGCAGTGGCCTAGATTTTGGCAGGCCGGGCCGAGCGGCTGACGGTGATGACACCCATAATGCAGATCAGCATGCCGCCAATAGAAACGATTCCCAGGGTTTCGCCGAACAGGAAATGCGCTTCGACCACGACCAGCGGCGGCACCAGGTAAAACATGCTGGAAATACGGCCGGCTTCACCATTCCTGATGATGTACATCAATAACACGACGGCGCCGATCGATAGCCCCAGTACCTGCCAGGTGAGCGCCAGCGCGAAGGTCGGGGTCCAGTCTACCGTCCAGGATTCGCTCCACAACAATGCGAACCCGGCGGTCGCTAGCGAACCGGCGACATACTGCATCAGGGTCCCCGGCAGCAGCTGTGACTGGTCGCAAAATTTCTTCTGGTAAAACACGCCCGTCGCCATCGACAGCAGGCTGACCAGGCACATCAGTAGATCGAGTGGCGCCAGGCCGCCGGCGAGACCCAGCGTGACCCCGTATTTCCCGACGATCACGACGCTGATACCGATAAAGCCGATGACCAGGCCCGCCAGCTTGCGAAAATCCAGGTGTTCGCCGATGTAAAGCGTCGCCAGGGTCATCGTCAGTATCGGCTGCAGGCCGATAATAATTGCGACGATGCCCGAGGGAACACCATTCTTGATTGGCCAGAACAGGTAGCCGAGGTAGCCGCAGTGCATCAGTACCCCGGTGACCATGTCGTGGCGGAACGACCAGATACGGCGCGGCAGTGCGGCTCCCACCAGCAGCAGGATCGGCACCAGCGCCAGCGCCGTTATCGAAAACCGCAGGCACAGAAACACGAACGGATCCGCGTTCTGCATGCTGTACTTGGCAGCGATGAAGCCCGTGCTCCACAGCGTCACGAACACCAGCGGCGCCAAGCGCAGCATTAGTGCCTGGCTGGGCATGCCTGCCTAATCCCTTGCGGGATCCCCGCCCTGTCAGATCAAGATTTGATTTCGAGTAACTCGACTTCGAAGATCAGGGTTTCGAACGGCCCGATCTGCCCGCCGGCACCGCGTTCACCGTAGGCCAGACTAAACGGGATGACGAAGCGATACTTGCTGCCGATGCTCATCAGCTGAACGCCCTCGGTCCAGCCGGGGATAACCTCGTTCAGCGTGAAACTGGTAGGCGCGCCGCGCGAGTAGGAACTGTCGAACTCGGTGCCGTCGATCAGCGTGCCGCGATAGTGTACGGTAACCTCGTCGGTTGCCTGGGGTTTGGCGCCGTCGGCCGCGGTGATCACTGAATACTGCAAGCCTGACTCGGTTACCTGCACGCCTTCTTTTTCGGCATTGCTCTTGAGGTAGTCTTCGCCGCGTTTACGGTTGACCGTCGACTGTTCCTGGAACTGCTTTTCCGCGTGGGCATTCAGCGCGTTGCCGGCCTCTTCGATGGTCATCAGGGTGCCCGAGTCCTTGTGCTGCGCTATCATACCCGCCAGTACCAGGTCGTAGTCAACTTCGCCATACTGCTTGAGCACGCGCTCACCCACGAGCATGCCAAGCCCGTAACTGAAGCGGTCCTCATCGGTGGCGAGGTTGACCTCCGTTGACGCGGATTCTTTGTTTTCACAGGCCGCGAGCGTCAGTATCAATGCGGATAGCAAGAGAGCTTTGAATTTCATTTAGTTTTCCTTGGTTAAGGTTGAGTTTAATCCTGGACTATACGAGCGATTACGTTCATGAAATCGCCAATCTTGATCAGGGAAGGGAAGTGACGGCCCATAACGATACCGTCGCTCTTGGCGTGGTATTCGACAGGGTCCGCGCCGGTTCGTTCGGTGCTGTAAACACGGGCGATCAGGTCGCCGATTTGCACCGGGTCGCCGAGACCGACACAGGGTTCCAGCAGGCCATTGTGTTCGGAAAATACGTAGGCATTGTCCTGTTGCATGTCGAGCTTGACGCCCGGCCTGTCGGCGGCTAGCGGCCGATCCTGGAGAATGCCAGCATGCACCAGGAAATTATGCACGCCGCGCTTGGCGATCGCGGCGGTTTTGCGAGTGCTGGTGCCGCCGCCGCCGAGCTCGGTGGAGACGAATATCTTGCCCATCGCCTCGGCCTGGGTATCGTACATGCCGCCGGCGTCGATTTCGATCAGGCTCAGGTAGTAGGGCGCCGCAAAGGCATGGGTTGCCGCCTCGCAGGCAGACTGCTGGGCCTTGTCTTCGAGCTCGTGATAGGCCGCGAACGGCAGAAACTCGAGCGTCTTGCCACCGGAATGGATATCGAGCACGTAGTCGCACATCGGCAGCAGCGAGCGGGTAATATAGTCGGCGATCAGCCGCGTTACGCTGCCGGTCGCGTCGCCCGGGAAAATCCGGTTCATGTTGAGCTGGTCGATCGGCGAAACACGGGCGGCCGCCTGGAAGGCCGGGTAGTTCATCATCGGGATGATGATGACGCGACCACGAACCTTGTCGATATCGATATTGTTCGCCAGGTGATGCAGCGCGATCGGGCCTTCGTATTCGTCACCGTGATTGGCGCCGGTCAGGATTGCACCCGGACCATCGCCGTTGCGGGCGTAGCTGATCGGCAGCATGATCGAGCCCCAGGCGGAGTCGTTGCGCGAGTGCGGTATCTGCAAGAAGCCATGCTGCAGGCCGTCGCGCTCGAAATCGATGGTTGCTGAAATGGGATTGGCCATGTCTATTTCACCAGTAGTCGCTGTTCCACATTAGCCAGGCTTTCGTAACCCGATTCGGTGATGACTACCGATTCGGTAATTTCCAGCCCGCCGTCGTCGAGCCACAGGGCGGGCATGAAATGAAAGGTCATGTTTTTCTTGAGTTCGGTTTTATCGCCCCGGCGCAGGCTCATGGTGCGCTCGCCCCAGTCGGGCGGGTAGGACAGGCCGATCGAGTAACCGGTGCGATTTTCCTTGTGGAAGCCGTGTTTCTCGAGGGTGTCGAAAAAGGCGATCGCCACGTCTTCGCAGAGTTTGCCGGGGCGCGCGTTTTCGAGCCCGGCATGCATCGCGTCGAGTACCGCCTGTTCCGCATCGAGATACTTTTGCGGTGGTGTTCCCAGCGAAATCGTGCGCGACAACGGGCAATGGTAGCGCCGGTGGCAGCCGCCGATTTCGAAGAAAGTGATGTCACCGGGCTTCAGTTTCGAATCGTCCCAGGTCAGGTGTGCCGCGGTCGCATCCATGCCGGTTGGCAGCAACGGCATGATGGCGGGATAGTCGCCCCAGTGTTCGTCCTTGCCGGCGATGCCGCTATGAAATATTTCAGCGGCCAGCTGGTTCTTGGCGAGCCCGGGCTCGATGATTTCATAGATACGGGCGTGCATGTTTTCGACGATGCGCGCGGCGCTGCGCATATATTCCAGCTCCTGCTCCGACTTGATGATTCGCTGCCAGTTGACGAGCGCGGTGGCGTCGACCAGCGTCGCGTGCGGCAAATTCGTCTGCAGCGATCGAAAAGCGGCCGCGGAGAAGTAATAGTTCTCCATTTCGACGCCGACCGAGCCGCGATCGAGTTTTAGTTCCCGCAGCAAATCGGACAGATGATCCATCGGGTGGCAAACATCGGACTGCACGAAATGATCCGGGTACTTGAGTATGTTTCCCTGGTCGAGATAGGTGGTGCGGACCGCACCCGGTGCATCGATGCCGCGTCCCCACCAGATGGGTTCGGCGTCGTGCTGCACGATCAGGCACTGGTGGGTGTAAAAAGACCAGCCGTCGTATCCGCTGAGCCAGGCCATGTTGGACGGGTCGATCACCAGCAGGCAGTCGATGTTTTGCCGCGCCATCGCGGCCCGGGTGCTGGCGAGGCGCTGATCGTATTCCGCCAACGAAAAATTGAGTTTTGCATCTTTGGGCATGTTGCGTTTCTCTAGGTGACGATGCTGGTGCCGGCTCGCTGTTGCTGGCAACGTTGGTAAGCCAATGTGGCGATCGCGGTATCCTGGATTCCGGTGCCGGTCAAATCGCATAGCGTGGTATCCGTGCTGTCCTTGCGCCCCGGTTGTTGCTGCGAGATGACCTGGCCGAGTTCGGGGAACTCCGCCGCGGGCGACACCAGTTGCTGTTCGATCGCATGATGCAGTTCGCCCAGAACCCTGGTCTGCGATAGCCGATCGCAGAAATATTGCGTTACGTTGGCGACGATCTGCGGATCGATTTCATTCTTGTGCTCGGAATCCGAGCCCATCGCGGTTATATGCTGCCCCGGTTTGATGTGCTCCGCCAGCAGAATCGGCTGGGTCGAAGGGGTCGTGGTAACGACGATGTCGGCATTGGCGGTGGCCGTGGCGACGTCCTGGCAGGGAATTACTTCAAATCCCAGCCGCTTGCCCAGTTTGTCGGCGGCGGCCTCGGCCCTGGCGAAATCGCGGGCCCAGATCGTGGCCGATTCGATATCGCGCACCAGGGTCAGGGCTTCGAGCTGCAGGCCGGCCTGTACGCCGGCGCCGAGGATAGCAGCACTGTGGCTGTCGGCACGCGCGAAGTACTTGGCCGCGACCGCGCCGGCGGCGGCAGTTCTGATATCGGTCAGGTAGCCGTTGTCGAGCAGTAATGCCTCGACCAGCCCGGTGCGCGTGCTGAACAGCACCATCAGGCCGCTGATGCTGGGCAGGCCGAGGCTGGGATTATCGAAAAATCCGGGACTGATCTTGATGGCGAGGCTGTCGACACCCGGGATATAGGCAGTTTTGACATCGATTTCGCCATTGTTCTCGATGATATCCAGGCGCATGATCGGCGGCATCACCACGGCTTTGGTGGCGAGCGCGTCGAACGCGTTCTCGACGCATTCGATGGCTGCCAGGTCGAGCTGGATCAGGCTGCGCAGTTCGGATTCGGTCAGGATGCGGATATCTGGCATTAGAGTTCGTAGTCCCCGTGGTTGACGATCTTGCGGTGCAGCTCCATGTCGATGTTCTTGCCGCTGAGCAGGACGACGGTCTTGTTTCCGGGGGTTACCTTGCCTGCCAGCAGCGCGCCGATGCCGACTGCACCGCCGCCTTCCAGGATCACCTGTTCTTCGAAGTAGGCGTGGCGGATGCCGTCGGCGATTTCTTCCTCGCCGAGCAGCACCAGCTGGTCGACATAGTCGTGCACGATGCCGAAGGTCAGACGGTTATCCAGGCCGATACCGCCGCCGAGCGAGTCGGCGAGGGTAGGCAGTTCTTCGACCTCGACCGGCTTGCCGGCCTGCTGTGAGGCGTACATCGCGCAACCGCGTTCCATTGAAATTGCGACGATGCGCACGTCGGGTTTTTGCAGCTTGATTGCAAGCGCGATGCCGGATACCAGTCCGCCGCCGGAAAGCTGTACCAGCACCGTGTCCAGGTCGGGCACCTGTTCAAGCATCTCCAGCCCCAGCGTGCCCTGTCCGGCGATGACATGGGGGTGCTCGAAGGGCGGGATCATGGTGTAACCTTCCTCGTTGACCAGGCGTTTCGCCTCGATTTCGGCTTCGTCCTGGGATTTGCCGACGATGCGGGTTTCGGCGCCGAGTGCGCGAATCGCCTCGAGCTTGTTTTGTGGCACCAGTTCGGACATGCAGATGATGCAGGGCACGTCCGCCTGCCGCGCCGAGTAGGCCAGGGCGCGGCCGTGGTTGCCGGTGGAGACCGCGGTGACGCCGGTGGTGCCGGGCTCCAGCTGCAGCACCGAGTTCATCGCGCCACGCAGTTTAAACGCGCCCGTGGTCTGCAGGTATTCGTGCGCCAGCAATATTTCTTTATCGAATTGCCGCGATAGCGATGCCGAGGGTGTGATGCGCAGCGGGACAATGTGGGGCGCTATACGCTTGCGCGCCGCCTGGATATCTGCAAGCCCGATTTCAGGCTGGGTCACGATGCCTGGTCCTGGCTATGCTGGTGCAGGATGCGGGCGCACATCAGGTCGAGGTGACCGCCGCCGCCGTTCTTGAAAACCGTGATTTCGTCGTCGGACTGACGCCCGGCGTGACGCTGCTGGCACAGGTCGGACAAATCGGCCAGCACGTCGGCCTCAGTGATCGCACCGCTGGCCAGCGGAATCATCAATTCGCCGATATGGTTGATCGTGGTCTCGCGCGCGTCGACAAACAGGCTGCCGCGCTGCAGCACCGCGTCGTCGGCCTCGCGCATCTCGGCGGTAAAGGCCCCGATCAGATCGACGTGGGTTCCGGGCTTGAGCCAGGCGCCCTCGATGATCGGATCCTTGCAGCCAATTGCCGAGCAAATCAGATCGGCCTGCCGGGCACCGGACTCGATGTCGGATGCCGGTTTGAAACTGATGTCGGGGAATTTCCTGGCCAGGGCATCGCAGAGCTGTTGCGCTTTATCGGCGGTCCGGTTCCAAATCTGCACTCTTTTCAGTGAAGGGCGGATTTCGCAATGGGCGCTGACCAGGTGCGGCGCCATCTGTCCGGCGCCGATCATCAGCATCGACTCGATATCCTCGCGCGACAGCAGCTTGCTGCCCAGCGCCGAGTCGCTCGCGGTCTTGAGCCAGGTCAGGGCGGTGCCGTCGAGGCAGGCGATCGGCGTGCCGTTGACCCCCTCGAACAGAATGTAGACCGCCTGAATCGAAGGCCACTCGCGCTTCTGGTTGTTGCGAGGAAATACGGTGATGACCTTGGCCCCGACCGCTTTCTCCGGCTGCCAGCCGGTGCGAATGAAGAAATGGCTGATATTGTCGCTGTCATCGGTCGATTCCATCAGCATTTCGTCGACCAGCCCGATCGGTTCGCGATGCATCGCGGCGAGTTCGTCGACCAGGGTCGTGAACGGCAGGCAGTCGAGCAATGTGTCGGCGTCGAGCATTAACATGAGATTGTTCTCCACGACGCGAAGCCGTAGACTTTAATAATGTGTCAGGGGGTGGGAGTGTACTCAAATCGCGCTGCCATTAACAATTCAATTTTAGCCGGAGCCAACGTGTCTGAATATCATAACGAACTCGGCCAACCGATTGGGTTTCCGGTCGAAAACTGGCAGCCCTGCGAACACCCCCGTAACGCGCAAATGCAGGGTCGCCTTTGTCGCCTGGTGCCGATCGATATCGATGCGCATGCGAGTGACCTGTTCGATGCCTTCAGCAGGGACCAGGACCAGGGTAACTGGACTTATCTGCCCTACGGACCGTTTGCCACCGAGGAAGAGTTGCGTACCTGGATATTCTCCTCTTGCCTGAGCGACGATCCCTGTTTTTTCAGCGTCATCGACAATACATCCGGTAAAGCCGTGGGGGTAGCCAGCTACCTGCGGATCGAGCCCGGGATGGGTGTAATCGAAGTCGGGCACATCCACTTTTCACCGCTGATGCAGGGCAAGCCTGTTTCCACCGAGGCGATGTACCTGATGATGCGCCAGGTGTTCGACGTCTGGGGGTATCGGCGTTACGAATGGAAATGCGATTCGTTGAACCAGCCTTCCTGTAACGCCGCGCGGCGGCTCGGTCTTATGTTCGAGGGTATCTTCCGCCAGGCGACGATGTACAAGCATCGCAACCGCGATACCGCCTGGTTTTCGATTCTGGACCGCGAGTGGCCGACGGCGAAGGCCGTTTTCGAAGGCTGGCTCGATCCCGCGAATTTCGATGCCGACGGTGGCCAGAAAACCAGCCTTTCCGCGGCGATGCGCGAGGCGCTGACCGCTTTACGTTGAAACTCGGCCCTGGCGTGTGGCTTCCGCCAGCGTCTTGCAGTCGAGCAGCTTACGCAGGCTGCGGCGCACCTCGATCCAGCGGAATCGAATCGAGTTCTTGACGATCATTTCGTCGCGCTGTTTCAGTTCGTCGGCGATTGGCGACCAGTAAAACAGCGCTTCCGGGCTCTGGCTGAAAACCGTGTCGTCGTCGCGCTCCAGTTTCCAGTCGCAGTTGGCAATGCGCTGAACGATCTTTTGGCGCGAGGCAGCGAAGGCCTGGCCGGCTTCCTCGGGCTCCCCGGTTTCATCGAGCACCTGCTGCACCGCTCTCGGCACCAGGTCGGCGATTGCCTGTTCGTCGAAAATTCCCGACTGATACATGCACTGCCCGGTAAAGACACTGAGGTCGGAGACGCAGGCCAACCAGATATGCCACTTGGCGATGTTGATCGATGCCAGGATATCCGGATTTTCAAACAATGTCGGGAAGCGGGTGCCGGAGCGGGTACGCAGGTAGCCGTAGAGTGAAGCCTGGGCGACGTGGCTGGCGCGGCTGGCAATGAACTCGGCGAGCGAATCCTGATCGGCTATGGGTCGGATCTTTCTTTTTCTACCGATGCCGACATAGTCGCCGAGCATCCCCCAGTAATCGCGGGTAAAAAGAGGGTTGACATAGGTTTTGACAAATTCGTGCGCGTTCACAGTAATTCTTTAGTTATTGTTACCAATTGTAACAGCTGATTTTTCAGTTCAGGAAAATATGCACCAAATTGGATTGGCAGGCCGCCAATACTAGGGTTTTTGTCTAGTAAATACCATGGATTCTGTGCATATTAGCCTAGCGACAAAATTATAAATCTTACGCACAGATAAACTTTGAAGTAGTTTCAACCCAAAAATCAGGGGGATTTTAATGATGGATACTTCCAAACGGGAGGAGCATTGGCGGCGCACCAAGTCACTGATGGTCGTTACTCTCACGATATGGTTCATCTTCTCTTTCGTAGTGCATTGGTTTGCTGCAGGGCTCAACTCGGTGACGTTCGCCGGCTGGCCGCTGGGCTTCTATATGGCTGCGCAAGGCTCGGAGATCGTATTCGTGCTCACGCTGTTCTGGTTCGTCAGGGCCCAGGACAAGATTGACCGCGATTGCGGCGTAGCCGAGGAGGAATAGACCATGGCTGGAAAATTTGCAGGCGGGTCTTTCATAGAAAACCTGCCGAAAATATACGGCATGTATACCGGGGGTTTCCTGGTATTCGTTCTTTTAATGGCAATCCTCGAGCAGATGGGTGTCGGCGCGGATACCATCGGTATCCTTTTCGTGGCTTTCACCATCGTCATCTACGCCGGTATCGGGGTACTGTCGAGGACCATGGCGGTAGACGCGTATTACGTCGCCGGTCGCCAGGTGCCCGCGGTATTCAACGGCATGGCGACGGCTGCGGACTGGATGTCGGGTGCGTCTTTCGTGGCGATGGCGGGTGGTATCTACTTCGGTGGCCACGGCTATCTCGCATTCGTGGTCGGCTGGACCGGGGGCTATATCCTCGTCGCCTCGCTGATGGCGCCTTACCTGCGTAAGTTCGGCTGTTACACCGTGCCCGACTTCATCGGTACTCGTTACGGCGGTAACCTGCCGCGCTTCCTCGGTGTTGTCGTACTGGCGGTCGCGTCGTTTACCTATGTAACCGCGCAGATCAACGCCACCGGCACCATCGCGGCTCGCGCGTTGCAGATTCCGTTCGAAGTCGGCGTCTGGTTCGGACTGCTCGGTATCCTGCTGTGTTCCATGCTCGGCGGCATGCGCGCGGTTACCTGGACCCAGGTGGCACAGTACATCGTACTGATCATCGCTTACCTGGTGCCGGTATTCTGGATGTCCAACAAGCAGGGTTTCGGCCTGATCCCGCAGTTCGTTTACGGTGACGCGGTCCAGCGTATTACCGAACTCGAAACGCTGCATGGTCTGGGTACGCTGGACGCTGTCGAAGGTGCCAAGGGCGGTCTGAGAGCGCTGTCGGTTCCGTTTGCGACCGCTGGAGATTCCGCCATGGCAAGCTGGAAGTTTGTCACCCTGGTGGCCTGTATGATGATGGGAACGGCATCGTTGCCGCACATCCTGATGCGTTACTTCACCACCCCGTCGGTGCGTGCGGCGCGTCAATCGGTGGCATGGTCGCTGATGTTCATCTTCCTGCTGTACTTCACCGCGCCTGCGCTGGCTACTTTCACCAAGCTGCAGATTCTCGATCCCAATCTCGCCACCGGTATTATCGGCAAGCCGATAGAGTCGGTACTGGCGCTGGAGTGGATCCAGAAGTGGGCAGCGGTGGATTTCCTGCAAATCATCGATGCGAATAGCGACGGCATACTGCAACTCAACGAGTTCTTTATGCGCGGCGACATCGTAGTGTTGGCGACGCCGGAAATCGCGGGTCTGCCTTACGTCATCTCCGGCCTCGTGGCCGCGGGTGGTATGGCGGCCGCGATGTCAACGGCCGACGGTTTGCTGCTCGCGATAGCGAACGCGCTGTCACACGATCTGTACTACAAGATCATCGACCCTGAAGCGGAAACCAAGAAGCGCCTGCTGGTAGCTCGTGTCCTGTTACTCGGTATCGGTGCCGCGGGTGCCTTCGTTGCGTCCCTCAAGTTAACCAGTATTCTGGGTGCGGTAGCCTGGGCATTCGACTTCGCATGCTCCGGACTGTTCTTCCCAATCGTACTGGGTATCTGGTGGAAGCGCGCGAATCGCCAGGGGGCGATTGCCGGTATGGCCGGTGGTTTCCTGGTTGGTACCTGGTACCTGTACATGGTTCGCTGGGGCGGTATGGATCCGTGGATCGGTATCGATCACCTGCGTTTCGGAATGATCGGTATGCCGGTCAGCCTGGTGCTGATGGTCGTGGTGTCGCTGATGACACCGGAACCGGATGCAGAGACCCAGGCAATGGTAGACGAAATTCGTGTACCGTCTGGTGAAACCGTGATTGATTCTTCACACTAATAATAAAGCAGTACTGATTGAAAGCCGGGGCTTGCCCCGGCTTTTTTTTATTTGGGGCTGCTGCGCTTGCAATAGCGGCGTTGGAATTTTGCGCAAGACGCTCGCGTACGGTTTGTACTGCTCGCGCCATTGCGCAAAACTCCGCCTTGCTCTTGCGGCGCTCGCGACGCCCCAAATGGTTCTGGGTTTACAATTGTTCTTAGGTATAAAGTTTCGGGTTATTCCCGCGCAAGCGGTAATCTTACTGGGCAAAGGTTGCTTCTGTGCGGATATGAACTCCGATAGAATACGGCTGATTCTTATGACAGGTGACATCTAGTGGCTGAAGCTTTTCCAATCTGGGTAATAATTATCGACTACCTTTTCGGGATGGTGATGTATACCCTGATCGGCCGTTTCGCGATGGGTCTGTTCCTGCCTGAGGACAGCACCTTCTTCTTCATGAAGGCTTTCGTCAAGTTGACGGATCCGATCATCAAGGCGTTCAAATGGATAACGCCGTCCTTCCTGGTACAGCCGTTTGTGCCGCTTTACGTCGCGTGGTTTTTCTTCATGTTCCGCTTCTACCTGATGCCGTGGCTGCTCGGTTACTCGGTGATGGGCATGCTTTCGTTTCCGCTCGAGAGCGAGCTGGCGCGCGGCGTCGCCAACCTGGTGGGTTACCTGGTCAACTAGGCAGCGACCGCGGAAGATGCGACATGCCTATCGTCGCAATCGCATCTGAATTTCTCGTAAATGGATATCGCCACAGATCGATTCAGCCGATTGTTTGTAAGCTAAAGTTCATGGATTAATTCCCAGCTCTGGAGAAAACGCCGAAAGCCTTTAAAAATAAGGCCTTAGCCTGTTGATTCCTTCGATTTCTGCGGTAGAATAGCCGGCCTTGAATTTATAGTCGCGTAGCTCAGTTGGTTAGAGCACCACCTTGACATGGTGGGGGTCGGTGGTTCGAATCCACTCGCGACTACCAATTTAATAGGCGAAGGCAAAACTGCCAGAGCCTGTAGTCGGTGGTTCGACAAATTTGCCGGGAGGCCGCTACCGCACATCCATGTGCTCCGCGGCACCTGCTCATCCATGAGCATTGCAAATTTGGACGCGCACAGCGCGGCCCTGCAGGATGGCCGCAGGCCGTCCGGAAGGGCGGAGGGCAGGATGCCCGACGCAATCCACTCGCGACTACCAATTTTTTGTACACGTGGCCTTTGGTAGGGGTCACCACTGGAGAACGCAAATGCCCGATATCACTCTGCCTGACGGCTCGCATCGTCAATTTGACAATCCTGTTTCGGTCATGGATATCGCCAGCGATATCGGACCCGGCCTCGCTAAAGCGACACTTGCCGGCAAGGTTAACGGTGAGCTGGTCGACGCTTCCTTCGTGATCGGACAGGATGCCGAGGTCGCCATCGTTACCAGCCGTGACGAGGAAGCGCTCGAGCTGTTGCGGCACGACGCGGCGCACGTCATGGCGCAGGCGGTGCAGGAGCTTTACCCGGGCACGCAGGTGACCATCGGTCCGGCGATCGAAGACGGTTTCTACTATGACTTCGCGCGTGAAGAGCCGTTTTCCCCGGACGACCTGGTCGAGATCGAGCAGCGCATGCATGAAATCGTCAAGCGCGATTTGCCGATCGTACGCGAAGTCATGGATCGCGACACCGCGATGAAAACCTTCGGCGATCTCGGCGAAAGCTACAAGGTCGAGATCATCGATGACATCATCCCCGAAGGCGAAGAAGTTTCAATTTATCGCCAGGGTGACTGGTTTGACGTCTGCCGCGGCCCGCATCTGCCGTCCACCGGCAAGCTCGGTAACGGCTTCAAGGTGATGAAGGTTGCAGGGGCGTACTGGCGTGGCGACTCGAACAACGAAATGCTGCAGCGCATTTACGGTACCGCCTGGCCGGACAAGAAGCAGCTCAGGGCTTACCTGCATCGACTCGAGGAGGCCGAGAAGCGCGATCATCGCAAGCTCGGGCGACAGCTCGAATTGTTCCATCTGCACGAGGAGGCGCCGGGCTCTGTATTCTGGCATCCGAAGGGCTGGACCCTGTTCAACAAACTGATCGATTACATGCGCAAGCGCCAGGATGACGCCGGCTATATCGAGGTCAACACGCCGGATGTAATGGACCGCAGCCTTTGGGAAACTTCGGGTCACTGGGAAAATTACCGTGAGCATATGTTCACGACCCAGACCGAGGACGAGCGCGTATTCGCCTTGAAGCCGATGAATTGCCCGGGTTCGGTGCTGATGTTTTCGCAGGGCCTGAAGAGTTACCGAGATCTGCCGCTGCGCATGGCCGAATTCGGCAAGGTGCATCGGTACGAGCCATCCGGTGCCTTGCACGGCTTGCTGCGGGTACGACATTTTACCCAGGACGACGCACATGTTTACTGCACCGAAGACCAGATGGAGCAGGAGTGCATCGACGTTATCGAATTGATTCTCGATATTTACCGGGACTTCGGCTTCGACGATGTTGTCATCAAGTTCTCCGATCGCCCGGACAATCGAATTGGCTCGGACGAGGTTTGGGACAGGCTCGAGGGCGCCTTGAAAAATGCGCTCGACAGTATGAATAAGGAATACAAGCTATTCCCGGGCGAGGGCGCGTTTTACGGTCCCAAGCTCGAGTTTGTGCTGCGAGACGCCATTGGCCGCGACTGGCAATGCGGTACGCTGCAGGTCGATATGAACCTGCCCGAACGCTTCGATATTTCCTATATCGGAGAGGATGGCGAGCGTCACCGCCCGGTCATGTTACACCGCGCTTTGTTCGGCTCATTGGAGCGATTTTTCGGGATTCTGGTCGAGCATTACGAAGGTAAATTCCCGGTCTGGCTGGCGCCGGTGCAGGCCGTGGTGATGAATATCACCGATAAACAGGCGCCGTATGTCGGAAAAGTTGAAAAAATGCTTAAAAATCAGGGAATCAGGGCGATTTCCGACTTGAGAAACGAAAAAGTCGGGTTTAAAATTCGCGAGCACACGTTACAGCGCATTCCGTACATGCTCGTGGTCGGTGATCGCGAGGTCGAGGAAGAGCGGGTTGCAGTGCGTAGCCTGGGCGGTGAAGACCTGGGCTCAATAGCGATCGACGAGTTCGTCGACCTGGTGAAACAGTAATCCGGTTTTCATACCGGATTAATTTTTGCCAAACATATTGTTAGTAGATTTATAGGGAGAGTCCCCAATCGCAGACAACAAACAGAGCCGTCTTAACGAAGAAATAACAGCGCCGGAAGTTCGGCTGATCGGTGAGGATGGCGAACAAAGAGGCATCGTGTCTCTGGAAGAGGCCCAGGGCCTGGCGGAAGAAGCCGGCGTGGATCTCGTTGAGCTGGTACCTGATGCTGAGCCCCCCGTCTGTCGCTTGATGGATTACGGCAAGTTCAGGTTTCAGCAAAAGAAGAAGTTGCACGACCAGCGCAAGAAGCAGCGCCAGGTGCAAATCAAGGAAATCAAGTTTCGACCCGGCACCGAGGAAGGTGATTACCAGGTCAAACTGCGAAAGCTGACCGAATTTATCGAGGTCGGCGACCGGGTCAAGGTGACCTGCCGTTTTCGTGGACGGGAAATGGCTCACATGGAACTGGGCACACAGCTACTCAAGCGAGTGGAAGAAGACACGAAGGAATTCACGACCGTGGATCAGTATCCACAGTCGGAAGGGCGCCAGATGACGATGATGCTGGTGCCCAAGAAACGCTAGCGGTTTTAGGGCTAGCCACTACCCGAAGACGCGCCTCCGGCGTCCAGGGCTTATTAAACTAGATATTTAAACTGGAGCTAATCATGCCAAAGATGAAATCAGTCAGTGGCGCGGCCAAGCGTTTCAAACGAAATGCGGCCGGCGGCTACAAGCGCAAGCAATCGCACTTGCGTCATATTCTCACCAAGAAATCGAGCAAGCGTAAGCGTCAGCTTGGCGAAAAGCTTGATGTCCACGCTAACGACGTACAGCTGGTGCGTCGCATGCTGCCGTATTCTTAGGGGGATCGAGTTATGCCAAGAGTAAAAAGAGGCGTCACGGCACATGCACGCCACAAGAAGGTTCTGGATAAAGCCAAGGGTTACCGCGGTGCACGCAGTAAAGTGTTTCGCGTTGCCAAGCAGGCCGTCACCAAGGCCGGGCAATACGCCTATCGCGATCGCCGCCAGAAAAAGCGTCAATTCCGCGCGCTGTGGATTGCCCGAATCAACGCCGGTGCGCGTGAAAACGGTATGTCTTACAGCGTTTTCATGAACGGCCTGAAGAAAGCCTCGATCGAAATCGATCGCAAGGTGCTTTCCGATATCGCTATTTTTGACAAGCCTGCGTTTACCGCACTGGTCGAAAAGGCCAGGGCCGGCCTGGAATCCGCGTAAGCTTCGAGTTTCGAGATGGCAGCGGTAAATCCCTGCCATCGAAAACAAATCGGTCATTACGTGTCCCAGGATCTCGAAAATCTGCTGCAGCAAGCCTCCGCTGCCGTCAGCCAGTCCAGCGACATGGCGGCGCTCGATGCCGTGCGTGTCGCTTATCTCGGCAAGAAGGGGGAAATCACCGCGCAGTTGAAAAACCTCGGTCAGCTGCCGGCTGAAGAGCGTCCGGCCGCGGGCCAGGCGATCAACCGGGTCAAGGTGCAGATCCAGGAACTGCTGGAGGCGCGCAAGGCCGAACTGGGCGATGCTGCGATTGCGTCGCGGCTGGCGAGCGAAACCATCGATATCTCGCTGCCTGGAAGGCGCAGCGCCGCGGGCGGTTTGCATCCGGTCACGCTGACCATGAACCGCATCGACAAGATGTTCGGCAAGCTTGGTTTCGACATCGCGGAGGGCCCGGAGGTCGAAGACGACTTCCATAACTTCGAAGCGCTCAACATTCCGGAGCAGCACCCGGCGCGAGCGATGCACGACACCTTTTACTTCGATGACGGAATGCTGCTGCGCACGCATACCTCGCCGGTGCAAATTCGCGTCATGGAAAACCAGGAGCCGCCTTACCGCGTGATTGCGCCTGGACGGGTTTACCGCTGCGACTCGGACCTGACCCATACCCCGATGTTCCACCAGGTAGAAGGCCTGCTGGTCGACGAGGATGTTTCCTTCTCGGTGCTGAAGGGCACGCTGCAGGAATTCCTCAGGATGTTCTTCGAGCAGGACGATTTGAAAACCCGTTTTCGACCCTCTTATTTCCCCTTCACGGAGCCGTCGATGGAAGTCGATATCAGCTGCGTGATGTGCACGGGTAACGGCTGTCGGGTCTGCAGCCATACCGGCTGGCTCGAAGTACTGGGTTGCGGCATGGTGCATCCTGAACTGTTTCGCCACACCGGCGTCGATGCCGAAAAATATACCGGTTATGCCTTCGGTATGGGGGTAGAGCGCCTGGCGATGCTGCGCTACGGTGTTAACGACCTGCGGCTGTTCTTCGAAAACGATTTGCGTTTTCTGCAGCAATTCACCTGATCGGGCGCCAACATGGAAATTAGCGAAAACTGGTTACGTGAATGGGTGAACCCCGCGATCGATACCGATACCCTGGTCAGCCAGTTGACCATGGCCGGGCTCGAGGTTGGCGGATTGCGGGCCGCCGCGCCCGATCTCGACAACGTCGTCGTTGCCGAGGTAACGAGTTGTGAACGCCATCCCGATGCCGACAAGCTGAACCTGTGCCAGGTCAGCGATGGCGCGGACAGCTACCAGGTCGTTTGCGGCGCGAGCAACGTGCGAGCGGGGTTGAAAGTAGCCCTGGCGCGAGTGGGCGCCGTGCTGCCGGGCATCAAGATCAAGAAAGCCAAATTGCGCGGCGTCGATTCCGAAGGCATGATCTGCTCTGCGGCAGAGTTGCAGTTAGCGGAAACCTCCGACGGGATCCTGGAATTGCCCAGCGACGCGCCCGTGGGGACGCCTATCGTCGACTATCTAGCCCTGGCCGATAATATAATCGACATCGATTTAACGCCGAACCGGGGCGATTGCCTCAGCATTTCCGGGGTTGCGCGCGAAGTATCCGCGATCAACAGGATTCCGCTGCAGCAAAGCGCCGCAGCGAGCGTCGCGCCAGTGATTGAGGATGTTTTCCCGATCGAGCTGGAAGCGCCGCAGCAGTGTCCGCGTTACGTTGGGCGAATCATCCGCGGGATAGATCCAAGGGCGCAAACTCCGCTGTGGATGCAGGAAAAGTTGCGCCGTTGCGGCTTGCGCCCGATTAGCCCGGTGGTCGATGTCACCAATTACGTCATGATGGAACTCGGTCAACCGATGCATGGTTTCGATTTCGACAAGCTCGACGGCGGCATCCGGGTGCGAATGGCGCAACCGGGCGAAAAGCTGGCACTGCTCGATCAGAGCGAGGTCGAATGCCGGGCCGATAACCTGCTGATCGCGGACCATTCCGGTGGTGTTGCGCTGGCTGGCATCATGGGCGGACTGGATAGCTCGGTGCAGGCCGATACGCGCAACATATTTCTGGAAGCGGCGCATTTCACCGCCATAGAGCTCGCCGGTAAAGCGCGAAAATTCGGCATGCATACCGACGCGTCGCACCGCTTCGAACGCGGTGTCGATGCAGAATTACCGCCGCTCGCTATGCAGCGCGCAACCGAGCTGCTGGTAAGCATCGCCGGCGGCGAGGCGGGGCCGCTGATCGATGCGGTAGACCAGGAACATATGCCGCAGACACCGCAGGTCGAGTTGCGTTACGAGCGCGTTAGCCGCCTGCTCGGAATCGATGTCGAACGCGATGATATAGACGATATCCTGCAACGCTTGAACATGGAGCTGCAGCATCAGTCCGACGGCTGGAAGATCGTACCGCCGAGCTATCGCTTCGATATCAATATAGAGGCCGATTTGATCGAAGAAATCGGACGACTCATCGGCTACAACAATATCCCGGGGAGCCGGGAAGCCTCGCATATCCGAATGGACAGCTTCTCCGAGCGCCGGGTCAGTCTCAACCGTATCCGCGATGTTATGGTCGACCAGGGTTACTACGAAGCCATCACCTATTCGTTCGTCTCGCCCGAGCTGCAGGCGATTCTCGATCCCGATCAAGCCACCCTGCCGTTAGCCAACCCGATATCTGCCGACATGTCGGTCATGCGCAGTCGTTTACTGCCAGGCCTGGCACAGGCGTTGCAGCATAACCTGAATCGGCAGCAGTCACGCGTCAGGCTGTTCGAGACGGGCCTGTGCTTCGTACCGGGTGCGAACGGGCTCGAACAAACCTCGCATATCGCTGCTGTTATTACCGGTAACAGGGCCCAGGAAGGCCTCTACGCGGGCAGTCAGGGCGTGGATTTTTACGATATCAAGGGCGATCTAGAGTCGATTTTGCGGCTCGCCAGCGAATCAGAGTTCAGCTACGAGCGTTCCGAAAATCCGATATTGCACCCGGGACAGGGCGCGGACCTGGTCTTCGAGGGAGAAAAGACTGGTTTTATCGGGGCTTTGCATCCTACCGTTCTAAAAAAACTCGATATAAATCAACAAGTTTTCGTTTTTGAGGCTGAAACTTCGCCGATCTTGCAGTCTAAATTGCCCAATTTCGAGGAAATGTCGAGGTACCCATCGATACGACGTGATATTTCTGTGATGGTCGACGCAGAAATCCCGGTTCAAAAGCTGATAGATTGCATTTTTTCGGTAAAAAACAAAATATTGCAGGAAGTATTTGTATTTGACGTCTATACTGGAAAAGAAGTGAGAAATAATCGAAAAAGTGTCGCTTTGGGCTTGATTTTACAGGACTTTT
>CAMYON010000009.1 GCA_947260025.1 uncultured Gammaproteobacteria bacterium | reverse complement strand
TCGTCGCCCTTGTCGATACGCAAACAGGGCACCTGGTACCTGCCACCCTGTTCGATAAGCTCGTTGTGCCAGCGCGGATCGTTGCGGGCATCGCGTGTTTCGATATTTAAACCGAGGCCGCGTATGCTCCGTCTTGTTCTGACGCAAAACGGGCATTGCTGGAATTGATAAAGCTTAAGGTGAGCGGTTTGCGCATCGAGCTTTTGCTGTACTTCTGCACTGTGTGTCGGCGGCTTTGGTCCGCTGATCCAGTCCAGGAATATAATTATCTGGCCGAGCGGCCAACGTAATAGTCGGAACAGGGTTTTCATCGCGTATTTCTCAGGCAGCGGCGGAACTATCGGCTATTGCACAAAGCCTTTTCAGCTTTTCGACACCAACCGGTTCTGCTGCCTGCATCGGTACCACCGCGTGGCGCCTGGAAAGATCGTCGCGAACCTTGTCGATTTGTTCCCGTTCGGAGCGGGCGCGTTGTTGCAGCAGCGGATTATGCGTCTGCGCCGCGGCAAGACTGGAATTGACGATCCAGGCGTAAGGTTCGATGCCGGCGCGTTGCAGGTCGTTTTGCAGATGTGCGGCTTCCAGCACGGGCGTGGTTTCGGGCAGGGTGACAATCATGATCTTCGTCTGTTCGGGGTCCTGCAGGCGCATCATCGGCGTTACCATTTTGCCCGGCATATCGCCCGAGTGGCGCATGATATCGCGGTGGTAGGATCCGGTGGCATCGAGCAGCAGCAGGGTGTGGCCGGTGGGGGCGGTATCCATCACCACGAAGCGCTTCGAACTCTCGCGGATGACGCGTGAAAACGCCTGGAACACGGCAATTTCCTCGGTGCAGGGCGAACGCAGATCTTCTTCCAGCATCGCGCGGGCCTGCTCATCCAGGTCCTTGCCCTTGGTCGCCATCACGTGATCACGGTACCTGGCGGTTTCCTGCGCGGGATCGATGCGGCTGACGGTAAGACCGGTTAGCTCGCCGGCGAGGGTCTCGGTAACGTGTGCCGCCGGGTCGGTGGTGCTCAATAAAACGTCGTGGCCACGCGCGGCCAGTTCCGCGGCAGCGGCGGCGGCCATCGTGGTTTTGCCAACCCCGCCTTTGCCCATGAACATGATCAACCCTTTACCGGGCTTTTCGATATCATCGATCAGGGCCCCGAGCGTGGGCAGGTTCGTATCCGTCATCGCGCTATCCGCGGCCGCCGCAACTTCATCGGCTGCGCCCGCGGCAAAACGTTTCAGCGCGTCGAGGCCGACCAGGTTTTCCGAGCGCAGCGCAAACACCGTGCGCGGTAGCGCGGCGACTTCAGGGGCGGCCGCGGCCAGTGCATCGCGATCACGCTGCAACAATGCCTCTGCCAGGGGATCGCCATCCGTTTCCCCGGGCATCATGCCATTGATCGCAAGCGCCTGGTTTTCGATGCCGATCTCGGCCAGCTCTTTCGACGTGCGTGCCACTTCGTTGAGTGCGGACTGACGCGGGCGCGCCACCAGGATAAGGCGTGTCGATGCGCTGTCGGACAGGCGGTCGACCGCCGCGGCGTAACGGGTGCGTTGTTTTTCCAGCCCGGCAAGCGGGCCGAGGCAGGATGCGTCACCCTTGCCGTCCTCGAGAAAGCCGGACCATGCGCCAGGCAGCTTCAGCATGCGAATGGTGTGACCCGTGGGCGCGGTGTCGAACACCACGTGATCGTAACGCGCCAGCAATTCGTTATCGGTTAGCAGGGCGGTGAACTCGTCGAACGCGGCAATTTCAATGGTGCAGGCCCCCGACAGCTGCTCTTCGATGCTGCGCAGTGCATCGGGCGGAAGAATGCCTCGCATCGGCCCGACGATGCGTTCGCGGTAGCCCGCCGCGGCCTGCTCGGGATTGATCTCGATTGCGTCGAGGCCCGGCACGTTGCCGAGTGCGGTAATCTGGTTGCCGATGTCGGTTTCGAACACCTGGCCCACGTTGGAGGCAGGATCGGTGCTGACCAGCAAAACCCGGTGTCCCGCATCGACGAGATTGATCGAGGTGGCGCAGGCCAGCGAGGTTTTGCCGACACCGCCTTTACCGGTAAAGAAAACGAATTTGGGCAGGTTTTCGAACATGATTTATTCCGCGTAATGAGTGATGCGTTTAGCGTGATTCGAGGTCAGCAGCAGCCGGACGAGGATTGTTCCGCGTCGCCAGCCGGCCCGCAGCAGCCGCCGGCGGTGGCCGCTGCCTGCTCGACAGGCTGGGCCGCCGTCAGGCCCACCATCTGTGCCAGTTTCGTACGGTCGGGATATTGCCCGGCAGATTGCATCTCGTCATCCGCCAGGATAACGGGCAAACCTTCGACACCGTCGTTTTGCAGGATGTTTTTAACCTGCTCGTTTTCGGCGAATAGCGCGGGCTCCTGCGACAGGTTGATGCGCCGGACTTCGATGCCCTCGCTCTTCAACCAGTCGAGGTCAGCGGCAAAATCCACCAGCTGCTGATCGATGTCGGTGCCGCATATTCCGGTGGAGCAGCACATGGCGGGGTCGTAAACGGTTAGCGTTTTCATTCGGATATTCCTTAAGGGTTAAAAAATCTATTGTTTGCGCTCGGGCGTCACCCAGCAGGCGGCTTCGTCGGTTGAAGCCGCGGCGTCGCTCTCCAGGATCAACTCCAGGAAATCGTTGAACGGGCGTAAGCGCGCGAGATTCAGCGAATAACAAACCCGTGGACGGGTGATTTCGCCGGTGATAATGCCGCTGGCTTTGAGAATGCGCAGATGCTCGGAAACGGTAGACTGGGCCAGGCCGACCACGTCGACGATATCGCCGCCGATGCAGGTTTTCTTGCTCGACAGCAAACGGATGATCTGAATCCGCGCCGGATGCGACAGGGCCTTGGCAATCAAGGCAATGTCTTCGTCCGTTATATCGTTATCGGCAGGCTGGTCCCGGGTCGCCCGGGCCACTTGCGTAGGGGTCTGCATATCGGTTATTCACGGCTATATCGTTAATCGACGATACACTATATAGATTTGAAATATTGTAGGCAAATGGATTTTTCATTATTCACCGGCACCGAAGGGAATCCTTGAAGCTGTGGTCTGTCTCCTGATCGCCGCTAGCGATTGGTGCGGGCGCGCAGGGAAAACTGTGCTGTCATCAGTAAACAGAGCGATACGGCCAGCACCATCGTGCCGATGGCATTGACTTCCGGCGTGATGCCGCGGCGTATCGACGAAAAGATGTAAATTGGCAGCGTGGTGTTCGCGCCGGCGACAAAAAAAGCGATGATGAAATCGTCGAAACTGAAGGTAAAGCTGAGCAGAAAACCGGCCAGAATGGCCGGGTATATTTGCGGTAACGTCACCTGGTAAAAGGTACGCCACGGCGTCGCGTATAAATCCATCGAGGCCTCGATCAGGGCGCGGTCCATGCCGGCGATGCGGGCGCGTACCAGGATGATGACGATCGACATGGTGAACAGCGTGTGCGCCGCGATCACCGAGGCATATCCCATGCTCAGTTTCGGCGGCTTCGCGCCTTCGGGCCAGATGGAGGCCAGCAGGGGATTGAGAAAATCGAAAACCGTCACCAGTGCCACCAGCGTGGCGATGCCGATGACGATGCCCGGTATCATGACCGATATGTAAATCAGGCCGTCGAACAAAACCCGCACGGTACCTTTCAGGCGCTGCAGCGCCAGTGCCGCCGCGGTGCCCATCAGGCTCGACAGAACGGCGACAGACAGAGCCACGATCAGGCTGTTGAAGAACGCATCCGCGACGAATGGATTGGACAGCGCCTTGCCATACCACTGGATCGATAAACCCCGCAGCTCGCTGGCGTGGCGCCCGGCATTGAAACTGAACAGCACGATGATGCCGATCGGCACGTACAGAAAGAGGAAAACAGCAATGGCGTAGATGCGCATGATTTCGTCCCTTTACATCAGCGACTCGTCGCGCCCGGTATTGCCGCGCAGGGTCATGCGCATGTAGAGCGTGACCGTGATCAGCATGATCACCACCAGCGTGACCGATACCGCGGCGCCGAAGGGCCAGTTGCGCGATTGCAGGAACAGGTCGACCAGCGCGTTGCCGATGAAAAACACCTTGCCGCCGCCGAGGAAGGCCGGGATCAGGAATTCACCCATCAGCAGGATGAACACCAGCATGCAGCCGGTCGCCACTCCGGGCATCGACAATGGCAGCGTGATTTGCGTAAAGGTTTTATAAGGCGATCCGCCCAGGTCGCTGGAAGCCTCGAGCAGGCTTTTGTCCAGTTTTTCCAGCGAGACGAATATCGGAAACACCATTAACGGTAGATAACCGTAGACGATGCCGACCAGCACCGCGCCCGGCGTATTGATCAACCGCACGCCCTCGATGCCGATAAATTCCAGCAACGTCGGGATGCCGCGGCCGCCGAGGATGAATATCCAGGCGTAGGTGCGCACCAGCAGGCTGGTCCAGAACGGCACGATCACCAGCACGAGCAGGATCAGTTTGTAGCGCCGGCTTACCCGCACCGCCAGGTAGTAAGCGAGCGGATAAGCCACCAGCAGGGCCAACAAGGTCCCGACCGGCGCGATGATCAGCGTGTTTTGGAAAGCCTTCAGGCGCGAAGGCAGGTTCGCATAATGCTCGAGCGTGAAACCGCCGGCATAGCCGCCGACGGCCGCGCGCTCGCCGAAACTGAAAACCAGGATAACGATCAGGGGCAGGATCAGCAGGAACAGGAACCACAGTGAAGTCGGCGTCAGCAGGGCCGCCGTCAGCCACCGGTTCGTTTTGCTGTCTGCCCCCATCGTTTTCCGCTAGCCGCGATCAGGCTGACTTAAAGCGCGCCATGACCTCGGCCCGGTTCGCGTCGGTCAGCGTCTGCGCGGCGCCGAACTCGAGGCCGTTCATCAGGTCTGCGGCCGGATGCAGAATCGGGTCGGTTGCCAGCGAATCGGGTTGCAACGCGATCGCACGCGAGTCCGTCGGCGCATAACCATGAACCGCGGCGTCGCGGGCCTGCACGTAGGGATCCTGCATGAAGTTGATGAACGCGTAGGCAGCATCCAGGTGGGGTGCATCCTTCGGTATCGCGTAGAAATCCGTCCAGATCTCGCCGCCGTCGGAAGCGATCACGTATGCCATTTCCGGCAGGTCGCGATTGAGTTGGGTGCCGTCGCCGTTCCAGCAGATCGACATCCAGGCGTCGCCGCTGCGCATGCCCGGCTGGTAATCGGAGGTGATCGCAAACAGGTGCGGCTTGGATTTGATCAACAAATCCTCGGCCTCGGCCAGTTCCTTGGGATCGATGGAATTGAACGAGTAACCCAGCGCGCACAGGGCGGCACCGATCGTTGTCAGCTGATAATCATGCAAAATGGTGTGGCCGGAACCCTTGCCCATGGTGACATCGAAGAAGTCTTTCCAGGACCTGGGACTGCTCTTGATCTTCTTGGTGTTGACGATGAACCCGGTGGTACCCCAGTTCTTCGGTACGCAATAGACCTTGCCGTTGACCATGGCCGGCCCGGCAAATTTCGGGTTATTGGCGGCCGGATCGTAGTTCGGAATACGCGACAGGTCCAGTTCCTGGATCAGGTCGAGTTCGACATAGTTCGAAATGGTGTAGTTGGTCGGTACGAAAACGTCCCAGCCGGTGCCGCCGGCCTGCAGCTTGGCCAGCATTTCCTCGTTCGATCCAAATGCATTGACCTGGATGTTGACGCCGGTTAACTCGGTAAACTCATCCAGGTTGACCTGATTCTGGTAGTTCGGCCAGGTGGAAAATACCAGCCGATCGCCGAGGTCGCCGAACGCGTGAGCCTTGCCTGACCACAGCGAAGGTACGGCCGTACCCATCACGGTCATGGCCGTGCCCAGTCCGGTTACTCCCAGGAAATGGCGGCGCGAAATCGAGCCATTCTGGTAGCTACGAAAATACTTCATGAACTTCCTGGCGCTTATCGGCTTATTATCGTCGTTGCTTTTACTCATCGTATGCCCTCTTATAAATCGATCCGTTATATTCGATAAAGACCATGGCTGCCGGATTTACAGCATGGCCTTATGCATCTCCAAGCACCAGTGCGGCATCGGGTCGCCAGCTGAGGGCAACCCTGTCGTCCAGCACAAAGCTTCTATCGCTGTGCTCGATCGACTTTGGAGATAACACCATGACGTCACCGTATCCCTCGGTTGCAACCAGGTATTCCGAGTGTTCGCCCAGGAATATCCGGTTCATCACCTGTCCCTTTATGGTGATGCTGGAATCTGTGTTTGCCTCGTCCGCGGCCTTGATCGAAATCATTTCGGGACGCACGGCGATGCTGGCTCTGCTGCCGTTGGCGAGACCGGGAGCGCTTTTTGGCTGAATGCCGGTGAGCGCCTGGCCGGATTCGAGCTTGACCGTGACACCCGAACCATTGGAGCCGACGACCTCGCCGCTGAAAAAATTGCTCTTGCCGACAAAATCGGCGACGTAGCGGTTAACCGGTTCGTCGTAAAGTTCCCGCGGGCTGCCGGACTGCACGATTCTGCCGTCGCGCATGATGCAAATGCGATCGCTCATCGACAGCGCCTCTTCCTGATCGTGCGTGACCAGGATAAAGGTGATACCGACCTCTCTTTGCAACGTCTGTAACTCGATCTGCATCTCGCGCCGCAGCTTGCGGTCGAGCGCCGCCAGCGGTTCGTCGAGCAACAAACAGGTCGGGTGATTGATCAGTGCCCGCGCCAGTGCCACGCGTTGCTGCTGCCCGCCGGATAATTCCCACACCCTGCGTTTGGCATAACCGGAAAGACGCACCATCTCCAGGGTTTCATCGACGCGTTTATCGACATCCTGTTTGGCCGGCTTCGGGCTGCGCTGGCGCAGGCCGTAACCGATGTTTTCGGCAACGTTCATATGCGGAAACAGCGCGTAATGTTGAAACACCATGTTCACCGGCCGCTTGTGAGACGGAATACCAACCACGGAATTGCCGCCGATAAATACGTCGCCTTCGGTGGGCTGTTCGAACCCGGCAATCAGGCGCAGCGAAGTCGTTTTGCCGCAACCGGAGGGGCCAAGGAAAGAGAAGAATGCGCCGCGTTCGACGTCAAGGGATACGTTATCGACCGCCACGACATCGTCGAAGCGTTTGGTAACGCCGCGAAACTCGATATCGATCTCGCGTGAACTAGTGGATTGGTCGACCAATTCCGTCCCCCGACAAGTGCATCTTTTGGCTCTTTTTAATTTGGTCTTGAGTTTTGCAGAGAAATTATACTACCATGCAAATCTAGCAAATGCATAACATTTGCTTGAATCAAGGTATATACCGTAATAATTAAAAACGAACCCGAATCGTGTAATTAACTGAATATAAAGGAAATTGTGTAATGGCGAATAATTCCGGGCGGGCGAAAAAGATCGACCTGGGAAACGCTGCCTGGATCACGCTATTATCCCGGTGCATCGACTCGATTGGCACCGATCGATTCACCGACAACCTGATCAGCGCACTTAAATCCATTACCGATTTCGACTACCTGGTTTCCTTCGCTTATCACCAGAAAGATCAGCCGATCTGCCTGTTTCACACTTTTTCTCCCGGCGATCGGGTCGTGTTTGTCGATGACTACCTCAAGGGGCCCTATCTGCTCGACCCGTTTTTCACCGCCTGCGGGCGCCAGGTCGAAACCGGGCTGTATCGAATGCGGGATATTGCGCCCGACCGCTTTTTGCAGAGCGAGTATTATCGTTCCTACTACGTGCGCACCGGGCTCGCCGAGGAAATCTGTTACACCTTTTACCTGTTGAATGACGTCGCGGTGGTCATTTCGTTAATGCGCTCGGGAGAAGGTCAGCGCTTTTCGGCGCGTGAATTCAGGCTGCTCGAGAGCGTGGTTCCGATTGTCTGCAGTCTGGGGCAACGACACTGGCAGTCCGTTCCGGACTGGTTCGAAGTCGAATCGATCGAACGTGAGCCGGCCGATACCCCGACCATCATCGAAAACACGGTCAGCGCCATATTCGGCCCGCGGATTACGCCGCGGGAAACCCAGGTGGTCGCGCAGGTGCTCGAAGGGCATTCGTCGGAATCGATTGCGAAAGGCCTTGGCATATCCACCGGCACGGTGCGTATTCACCGGCGCAATATCTACGCGAAACTCGACATATCGTCGCAACAGGAACTTTTCTCGATCTTTTTCGACAAGATCAGGACCGTGCGCGCCGAACAGCGACAGACGGCCTGACCAGGCAAACCAGAATCGCGAAGCAGCGATCGAAACCATAAAGGAGGGGCGAACATGCCTAATGCAAGCACAACCAGTAACGATCAAAACACGAATGGCTCCGGCCGGCTTGCCGGTAAAACCGCGGTTATCACCGGCGGCGCCGCCGGCATGGGGCGTACTACTTCGCTGGCCTTCGCTCATGAGGGCGCGCGCGTCGCGATACTGGATATCCAGAAGGAGGCCGGGGAGGAAACCGTGCAAATGATTCGCGAGGCGGGCGGCACCGCCGAATTTTTCGAGGCCGATGTCTCCGATGACGCCCAGGTGAACGCCGCCTTCGACAAGGTCGCCGAAACCTTCGGCGCCTATAACGTGCTGTTCAATCACGCTGGCACCATCACCGTGAAACCGCTGCACGAATCCACCGAGGCGGACTACGATCGGCTGATGGATATCAACGTTCGCTCCGCGTTCCTGGTGTGCCGGCGTGCGGTAAAAGAGATGAGCGATAACGGCGGCGGTTCGATTGTCATTACCGCGTCGATTGCATCCGAACTGGGTTACGCGCTGGAGTCGCTATACTGCATGACCAAGGGCGCCGTGTTGCAACTCGCGCGGGCTATTTCAGCGGAGTACCGGGACCAGGGGATTCGCTGCAACGCGGTTTGTCCCGGGTTCGTCAAAACGGCGCACGGATTGCGCGAAATCAGCGAGCTGGACCAGGCAGGGCAGGAGTGGGAAGAAGGCGCACTCGCCGACGCGCAGGGGCGTATCTGCGAGCCCGAAGAAGTCTCCTCGGCGGTGGTGTTCCTGGCCTCGGACGAGGCCAGCTTTATAACCGGCAACGCGCTGTATGTCGATAATGGCTGGTACGCAAAAGGGTAAGGTACACTCGCCCGCTGAGTTGGTTCACAGCCGAGTGATGCGTTTCCTGCGTCACTTCGAGTTTTCCATCGACCAGAACGCAAACTCACTGCAACTCGATCCGCGCGGATAAAGACGTTTGGAATCTGTAAAAAACAGGGCGAGTATGCAGCGGGTAATCAAATGGAGGCGGGAACATGCCCGGGGAACAGAAAATCGACGTGGCTAGATGCGATTTTTTGAAATTGATGGCCGGGGGCGGCATTGCCGCAAGCGCTCCGCTTTTGACCAGACCCGTGCGCGCGACAGACAACGCGACATACGACGTGGTGATCGTCGGGGCCGGTATGGCTGGACTGTACGCTGCGAAGACACTACTGCAACGGGGCTATCGCGTGCGTGTGCTGGAAGCGTCTGCCCGTCACGGCGGTCGGATTTACAGCCGGACACTCGGCAACACTCGCATCGAGATGGGTGCCGAGGAGCACTACCTCGCGCGCGATAACCCGATTTACGATGCTGTTGTCAGCGAGTACGGCCAGGACGTCTACACGCGGGCCTATGTAGGTGAGCAGCTGATTACCGTGGACGGCAATAAAACCTGCTGGGAGGAAACCGGGTCCTGCGAACAGGACGCCGATATCCGGAATTTCTGGAAGTACCAGTCGTTTTACGGCAACCGCGGCAAGAACAAGGACTTTTCGGTCACAATGGCGGATGTTGTCGCCGAGCGCTACGGCGTCGGTCCGGATCATCGCGCCTACCATCTCTACGAACACGCCATCGCCAATTCGATTTACGGCGCGTCGCTGAATCGCATCGGTGCCGCCAGCCTCGCGCAGCAGGACTGGAACTGGACCCTGTCGAGCGACATCCGCGTGGTGGCACCGGCTAATCTCGGTTATAGCGATATCCTCGATAGTATCTGGTGGCAGGGAGTGTTGCCGCACGTGGATTACGAGCGGCCGGTCGAGTCCGTGGATTTCAGCGGCGAGCACGTGGTCGTTACCGATGCAACCGGTGCCCGCACCCGGACGCACAAGGTTATCGTTACCGCGTCGATCGGCGTGCTGCAGAGCGAGACCATCGCTTTCAATCCGGCTTTACCGGCGGCAACCGTCGAAGCTTATCGCGGCATCGGCATGGGTCGTGGCATGAAGGTCGCGCTGCGGTTCCCGCAGCCCTTCTGGGAGTCGCGCATGGCCTACCTGATCACCGACGGCCCGGTCTCCAGCGCCTGGGCGCCGAGCCACTACAAGACGGGAACCGACGATCACATCCTCATGTGTTACCCGATGGGCGGCGATGCGCAGGCATTGACCGACAGCGCGCGCAAAGCGGGCGGCGGGGCCGCGGGCGACGCCAAGATAGTACGTGCCCTGCTGACCGATCTCGACCGGATTTTCGATGGCAAGGCGAGCCCTGCCATCGTCGATGCCCACGTGCAGGACTGGACCGCCGACCCTTACGTGCGCGGCAGCTATTCGTTTCCCAGGCTCGAAACCTATCGTTCGGCCGCGCTCAACCTGCGCCGCCAGCTGGGCAAGCCGGTGGCCGATCGCGTGTTCTTCGCCGGCGAGGGCAGTAACCCGAGCAACCCGGCCTGTGTTCCGGGTGCGTTACAGGAAGGCCTCAGGGCCGCCGATACCGTTCACCGTCTGCTCGGTGGCGTGTCGAATCCGCCGACCAGGACGTAACCTTTGCTGCCCCTGAGGCTCTCGGCGGTACGGGAGATCATTTCGGTTACTCTCACTCGGTAGGTTGATCGTCGAAAATCCCGCTGAGCGATACCGGCGCGCGGGTGTAGGGCTCGTCGCCATCGTCGTGCCAGACGCGATATCGCGGCAGGCGGTCGACCGTCTCGGTCGAAAACGGGGTCGGAACGGGTATACTGTCCCCCGAAAACCCCCGCGATACAGGAAATGCGCCATGTACGAAATCGACCCGTCGAAGACCGAGCTGGCTGACGAGTTCCGGGATAATCCCGACGGCCCGTACAGTCCCGAGTTAACGCTGGTCATCAATCGCATGCGATTGATGCCGATGGCGGAACGCCACGTGCTGATTTGCATCGAACGCGGTCGCCGCTGGATGCTGGCACGAATTCCGGCCGCGCGCGGCGCGCCGATCGAGCGTTTCGAAGAGCAGGTTTTCAGCGATCACGCCGTCGCCGTCCAGGAATTGTTCCGGCGGCGCTGGCACACGCTGACCGGGGAGGAACTGGCGTGAGCGGAGCGTCGTTGCAGCCGGGGTCGGCGGCATGAAAAAAATTCTCGGTTATGCCGATAGCTGGAGCCTGGCGCCCGGCGACAGGGTCGGTTTCAAGATCAGTACTTACGGCGCCGAGCGTTACCGCGCCGACCTGGTGCGGGTCGTCTGCGGCGACAACCACCCGGAGCACGACATCCTGCGCCTGGACGAGATCGACGCGCCTTTCGCGGGCGAATACCCGGGCCGCCTGCAGCCGATCGATGCGGGTTCGTACGCGGTCGTACCGCACGCTAGCGCATTCGACGGACTCGACAGTTTCACCGTGCTGGCCTGGGTGTATCCGACCACGCCCGCGAACGGGCGGCAGGCGCTGATAGCGCAGTGGCAGGACGAGCCGGCGACGGGATTCGCGCTGATGCTCGACGATGCCGGCGCGCTTGCGCTGCGCGTCGGCGACGGCCGCGGCAATGTCGCCGAGGTCAGCAGCGGGGAGCGGCTCGCGGAACGGCGCTGGTACCTGGTTGCGGGTAGCTACGATGTGGCCACGAAAACCATTAGCGTCAGCCAGCAGCCGCAGGGCGGCAGCTTCGATCCGCTGCGCGCCGCGAGTGCGAGTGCGAGCGCCGGCGGTTTCGTCGCCGCGCAAACCGAACTCCTGTTCGCCGCGCTGCGGGCTGATCTCGCCGACGGCAGGCCGGGCTCGGCCTGCCATTTCAACGGCAAGCTGGATCGTCCGCGACTTGCCGCGGGCGTGCTCGGCGAGGCCGACATTAACGCCGTGGCCGCGCCCGAGGATCCCTGTGCGCAGTATCCAGGGCTTATCGCCGCGTGGGATTTCGCGCGCGATACCGGCACGGACGTCATCAGCGATACCGGCCCCAACGCGCTGCATGGCCGCACGGTCAATCTGCCTTCACGCGGCTGCAAGGGTTTCAACTGGAGCGGCGAGGAGCAAAACTGGCGCCATGCGCCGGGCGAGTACGGCGCCATGCATTTTCACGACGACGACCTCTACGACGCGGGCTGGGAGACCGATTTCGAGTACGTGGTTCCGGACGATCTCGAAAGCGGCGTTTACGCCGTGCGCCTGCGTGCCGATGACGACGAATCCTACGTCACTTTCTTCGTGCGGCCGCCCAGCGGTAAAACCACGGCGAAACTCGCCTTCCTCGTGTCGACCGCGACCTACCTCGCTTACTCGAACTACCAGTGGCTGTTTCATCAGCGTTACGCCGAGGTGACCGAGTCGTTCTGGACCACGCTCGAGAAGACCGACGTGTTTCTGCAGGAGCACCCCGAATTCGGCCTGTCGACCTACGACACGCACGCCGACGGCAGCGGCGTGCGCTACGCCTCGCGCCTGCGCCCGATCCTGAACATGGCGCCGACGACGCCTTACTGGAGTTTCAACGCCGACACGCATATTCTCGGCTGGCTCGAACAGCAGGGCATCGACTACGACGTCGTTACCGACGAGGACCTGCACCGCGAGGGCGCCGCGCTGCTCGACCCCTATCGCGCGGTGTTGACCGGAACCCACCCCGAGTATTACACCACGCCGATGCTGGATGGCCTGCGTGACTATCTCGCCGGCGCCGGGCGCCTGGCCTACCTCGGCGGCAACGGCTTCATCTGGCGCTGCGCGATGTCCGATTCTTATCCCGGGGCGCTGGAACTGCGCCGCGCCGAGGATGGCATTCGTTACCGTGACGAGGAGCCCGGCGAATATTACCTCGAGTTCACGGGGGAATACGGCGGCCTGTGGCGCCGCCTCGGAGTGCCGCCGCAGGCGGTGGTCGGCGTCGGCACCGTCGCCGTGGGTTTCGACGAGTCGGGCTATTACCGGCGCACCGCGGACAGTTTCGATCCGCGTGCGGAGTTTATCTTCGACGGCATCGGCGAGGACGAGATCATCGGCGATTTCGGTTATCTCGGTGACGGCGCCAGCGGCTCGGAAATCGACACCGTGGACCCGCTGCTGGGCACGCCGGTGCACGCGCTGGTCGTCGCCAGCTCCGAGGGGCATTCCGCCAACACGCTGATCGTGCCCGACGAAATCGGCTTCCATCACGCGGCCATGGACGGTGTGCAAAACCCGCTGGTGCGCGCGGACATGACGTTCTTCGAAACGCCGGGCGGCGGCGCGGTGTTTTCGGTCGGCTCCATCGCCTGGGGCGCGAGCCTGCCGCACAACGGTTACGACAATAACGTGTCGCGGATTTCGGCCAACGTCATTGCGCGCTTCCTCGAAGAGGCGCCTTTCGATATGCCCTAATGGCACTACATAAATTCGTCATTCCCGCGCAAGCGGGAATGACGTTTTAAGTAAATGCTGCGTCAGGCGTCGACGATCACCAGCTCGGGTTTAAAGTTGAGCGGCCTTAAGGCCTTGTCGGCCTTGAACATCAGCGTATCGACGTAGTAGGTGATGCCCGACATGCGCGGCGCGAAAAACTGGCTTTCGAAATTGATCACGGTGCCGGGCTCGAGGATCCTGTCGCTGTCCGTATCCGTCATTTCGTAAACGTAGTTACCCACCCAGTCGGGCGGGAACGCGAGCCCCAGTTCGTAACCGCCGACCCAGCCCGCGTCCGACCAGATGCCGACCTCGTCGTAATACGCCCGCGTCTTTTGCACCAGTTCTGCGACCGGCAGGCCGGGGCGCAGGATGCTGTCGATGACGTCGAACACGCCGGACGACAGGCGGTGATAGTCGAGCACGTCCGCTGGCGGCTCGCCGACGTAAAACGCGCGCCCGCCGTTGGCGTGATAGCGTTCGAAGACGCCGCTGATGTCGATGTTGACCTGCTCGCCGGCGCGGATCGTCCTGCGGCTCGCGAGCGCATGGCCGCAGTTGGCCTTGAGCCCCGAGTTGACCGGCAGCGTGATGCCCGGCTGTTCGCCGCCGGCGCGTGCCATCGCGTAATTCATTTCGGCATAGACGTCGAGTTCGGTGACCCCGGGACGAATAGCGTTCTTCGCCGCCTCGAAACCGATGTCGGTGATTTCCGCGGCCTTTTCGATACAGGCGATCTCGGCGTCCGACTTGACCCAGCGCACCTCGCGCAGCACGTCGCTGCCGTCGGTTACGCTCATGCCGCTCGCCTCGAAGGACTCGCGGAAGCGCTGGCTGATCGTCGGGTTGGGTCGGTAGCTGTGGAGCTCCATGCCGAGCGAGCCCGACTCCAGCCAGCCCGCCGATTTCAGCTCATCGACGATGAACGCGATACCGTCGCGGCGCCCGCTCATCGGAAAAACCCGGACATCCTTAGCGCAGGTGACGAAGCGGCACATGACCGCCTCGCTCGGGGTGTCGAACAGGATGAAATCGTCGCGCTCGCGGTGGATTGCGATGCCGCTGGTCGCGGGCCACTGCTTCGGGCTCTGCGCCTGGTACCAGATGCACTTGTAACCGCTGACGTAGTACAGGCTCTCCGGCGCCATCAGCCAGAGAACGTCGATACCGTCGCGCGCCATGCGCGCGCGGATGCGCTCGAGACGCTGGCCGAATTCGGCCTCGCTGAAAGCCAGGTCCATCTCCGGCCGGCACTGTTCGAATACGAGGTCGCGGTTTTCGCCCATGGGAGGTCTCCTGTGAATGGATCGGGCCTTACATCTTACAGGCCCCTGGATCATCAATTCCAATTACGGCGGCACTATACCAATTTCGAATGACTGGATGATAGACAGGCCTGCTGTACCCCGCACCACTAGTGACGGCCTTGAGGGAGGCAGTCCCGCAGTAGCTGTTGCAGTTTGGCAATGCCCAGGCGTTTCATCAGGGCGATGTTACGCCGCGGTATCTGTTCCGTGTCGGGGTAACTGGCGATGCTGCGCTCGAGGCTTTGCTCGCGCAGCAAGTGCAGCATGGGATAAGGCGAGCGATTGGTGTAGTTCTCGACGTCATCGACCTCGGTTTCGGCAAACTGGTAATGCGGGTGAAAGCTGGCGAGCTGGTAGATGCCGTCTGCGTCCATTGCGACCAGCAGGTCGTCGGCCGTTTCGAGAAACTGGTTATAGTCGCCAAAATCCTGCAGCACCCCGGGATGAATCAGCAGGGTGGTTTCAGTGGCGGGATTTCTATCCAGCCATTCAAGTTCGCTCTGCAAACTGGCTAACAGCTGTTCCTCCGTTGCCGCCGGGGTAACCGCGAACCGGATCCGCTCCCGGTGCAGCTCCCGCCCCGCAAACGGGCACAGATTAAGGCCGACAACAACCGTCTCCACCCAGCGGCGTACGGATGCGGCTATCGCGTCAGTATCGCCAGCAATCATGGTGACAGCCCACTCGTTCCCGCAGTGTTCCTGAGTTCCTGCCAGATCATCACCATCGCATAGGTGTCTAGTTTGCAGTATTCGAGCAACGCTTCGCGGACTTTCTGCCTTTCGCTTTCGTCGTCGATCCGGTCCAGGTCGGCATAGATCATCGAGGCCATGTCGCCCGCCTGGATATCCAGCCCCTTGTAGTTCAGCGCTGCGTCATTTGGAAACAGGGCGGGCAACACCGATTTGATCGAAAAGCTGCCGTTGAAATCCGGGTGGTAATACATCAGTTGCTGAAACGGCGTTAACAGGTCGATAAAACGGTCGTTCATCGCGATTAAGGTTTGCTCGTGCTCGGCGGACTCGGTGGCGAGTCGACGGATAATCGATTTTTCGGTCGACTGGCTGAAGGCAACGATGGAACCTTCGGCGGTAATGTCCCCGGCCAGTTTCTGCGCGATTTCGGCGCGCGGGTCCCGGTGCTCATCGGCGAGGAATTCCCTGTGCTCGATCTCCCCGTCCGCGTGCAGGATGTGCAGCGAATACTGAAACGGGATCGCGGTGCGATAGGGCTTCTGGCCGGGGAACTTCGGTATCGCGCTGTTGAAGGTTTCGAAATCCAGGAAATTGATCGGGTAAACCGCGCTGTCAACGAATTCCCGGATGGCTTCGCGATCGATATAAGCCTCCCCTGCAAGCGCCGAGTCGACCTGTAATGCCTGAGTTTTCGAAAGCTTCTCGCCACAGACATCCGCGTAACTGATTTTGCCCGCGTGGTACAGCTCGAACTTCCGGTGCTTGTCCATCCGGTACAGGTTGAACACGGAAGGCGAGGGCACGTCCCGCCAGCAGTATGCCTTGAAGTCGCATTCGTAGGGGTCGGCACACTGCGGGCCGATCGGGATGTCGGGCTCATTCTGGCTCAACATGTCGCTCATCGAATCCAGGTTTTGGTCGAGCCCCGGCAGCAGCTCGAGCACTTCGTCGGTAATGTCCTCGATCGCCAGCAGCTGGCTGATATCGAGTTCGCCGTTAAACTCGTAGTCGTTGTTGACGTGCACGATGTGGGCCTTGCCCAGCGGCAGGTGGTCCTGAATCACGTACCACTGAATGGCGGCGTCCGGCTTGTGTTGCGGCTTGACGCCGGTCGAGGCTTTGACCTCGTAGAGGTCCCAGGCACCGCCGTTGCGCACGAGGATGTCCGCCATGATGAAAACGTTGCGGCTTTTGAAAGTCGCCTCGTAAATGACGTTCGCGCCCTGGTCGATCAGTGCCCGGGTTTTTTCGATCATGCCGTCGAAGTTTTTCGGGTCGTGCTCGATTTCGGTGCCGCCCGGGAACAGCTCCTGCGCGAGTTTGCCGATGCGGTGGCCGCCCGCAAAGATGAATTCCTGTCGCGGGCTGGTGGGGGTTATTACCTCTCTTTTGTGTTTATACAGCCACAATGCCTTGTGGCATTGGAGGCCACGGACGTATTGTGATTTTGACAGCTGCATGTTTGTGTTTCCGGCGATTCCGGGGACAGTATACCTATTACGTACATCGCTGAGCGTTGGTCTGCTTCTACCGGGTTGAAAGCAGCATTCATGGAGTCAGGGATAGTATGTCCCGAACGTCTCTCGAATTCAGTGGAACACTTCGTACTGGACAGGCTGACGACCTTGCTGCCCTTCATCTGCCACTCTTCGAAGTTCTTTGCGCATACCCTCTATCAGTGGCATAGGTAACTCCACGCCAATTAATTGGTCGGGATCCATTCGATTCTGCTGCAGGGGGTTTCCCTTCACGCTGGATTTCTCAAAATAGACATTATGGTAGGCATAGGCTTCATGAGCCAGGAGTTCGGAGTTTGCGCTGATGCTCAGCCACATCACGCCTGGAAGAAACGATTTCATATAGGCCGCCACGGGGAGAGAACTGTAAGAAGCCTCTTTATCCTCCCCCACTTTTACGGCCTTGGTGAGAGGAGTCTTGCCATGCCGATTCATTGTCAGGTATGCCAGTTTTTCCACGTGCCTGAAAACAAACGATTTGACCTCCTTGTTTTTCAGGCGGCCAAGGAATCCAAATGGAAGCTGGTCGGTATTGGGTCCGGCAGCGATTATGATGTCTTCCTCGGGCCAACGAATTTGAGCGTCATTTTGAATAAAAAGATGGAGCTGAGTTACTTTGCCTACGATGCCTGCTTTGATCTCGATGGCGACTCCCAGTAGTGGCGGGGTAAGAGAAGTCGCTTTTGTAGCATCCAGGGCCATTTTTTCAGCCAATGATTCTGAATAAGTGAAACCAATTGAGGAAGAGGCGATAGCGGCGTGGGACACGGCGGCTCCTATTAACAAAAAAAAGTAACCAGGGATCAGAAAATAGAGTTTCATTCTTAACTTATATCTCAGATAGAAATTTTTTCTCAGCTACAGACCAGATAATAGGTGGTACCGCAGGCCGCGAACCTATCGTGATTTTGACAGCTGCATGAGATTTGGTGACAGTATACTTAATTCGTTCAGGTTCAAATGCCTCGATCGGCGCGAAACAGGTATACTGTCCCCCGAATTCTGCTTCATTCGTTGCATTGCTTACGTATCATGTCTTCATTACAGGAACAATTGCTCAAGGCCGGCCTGGTCGATCAGAAAAAACTGGCCAGGGCCGAACAGGATAAAAACAGGCGAGCCAGTTCCGCGCGCAAGAAGCGCGGCAAAAAAGGCGCGCAGCCAGACCCGGTCAGGCAGCAGGCGCAAAACAAAAAGGCGCAGCGCGATCGCGAGCTCAACGAGAAGCGGCAGCAGGAAGCCCAGCGTAAGGAGCGTGCCGCCCAGGCGAAACAGCTAATCGATCTCAACAAGCAGGACCGGTCGAAGGGCGAGCAACCCTATAGTTTTGTTTACCGCGGCAAGGTGAAGAAAATCTACGTGACCGAGGCGCAGCGGGATCAACTGGTTGCCGGGCAGCTCGCCGTTGCAACCTGTGTCACCAACGAGGGCCGTAAGTTCGAACTGGTGCCCCGGGCGGTGGCGGAAAAAATTAGCGAGCGCGACGAGACCTCCCTGGTTGATCTCGGTGAGCCGGCGAAGGCGGATTCAGGCGAAAACGATCCCTACGCGGACTACCAGGTTCCGGACGACCTGATCTGGTAGGGGATTCCCGGTTCGGCCTGCATCCTGCGGTGGCGCTATGATCCTCGCGCAGCCGTGCGTTTCGCGGCACGATAGCCGAACGCAGCCAGCAATAGGATAACGACGGCAACGGCTATCCAGGTAAACTTCGCTGACGTGTTTTCTTCCCGGTGACTTTCGAGCGCTATTTCGCGGGCCTGGCGCGATCTTTCGAGGCCCTGGTAAGTCACGTAGTACTTGTAGATATTGCGCACGTAGGAAGCAGGCTCGCCGCTGACCGCACGGAACATGCCAATCTCGACGTTGCCGAACCAGCGGTTGGGATCGAATCCCAGTCGCCGAGCACGCTGGCGCGCCTTTTTCATGTTGCCCGGGCCGGCGTTGTAGGCGGCAAACGAGAACAGCGCCCGGTCGAGCGGCGAGATCGACGCGTCCGAGTAGTAGGTCTCGCGCAGCCAGTGCAGGTATTTGACGCCGGCATGGATGTTGTTCTCGAGGTTCGTGATCTCGGGGATGCCGACCGCCGCATCCGCCGCGGTGCTCGGCAGCAGTTGCATCACGCCGATGGCGCCGGCCGGGCTGCGCTTGTCCTGGTCGAGGCGCGATTCCTGGTAAGCCTGGGCGGCGATGATCAGCCAGTCGAAGTCGTAGCGGTCGGCATATTGCTTGATGATTTCGATGGTTTCTTCGTAGCGCTCGCGGTCATCGCTTGCCAGCGCGTTCTCGAGCCATTCGGCGTCTCCGAGATAACGCTCGATCAGGATGTTGCCGAGCAGGCTGCCTTTTTTGACTTTCGCGCTGAAAGCGCTGATCGATCGCATCAGTTCGGGGCTGCCCTTGCGCAGCGCCCAGGCGATACGACTGCCGGAATTCACCACCAGGTCCTGGTGCACCTCGATCCGGTCGAACACCTGCTCCCAGAAGGCCGCCTTGTGGCTGTCTACGATAACGGCCTCGAGTACCCCGGCATTAACCATGTCGAGCAAATCGTAATCCTCGAGGTTCTCGTCGGCCTCGGTGATCGGTATCGGTGGCATGCCTTGCGCGCTGCGCTCGGCGTTCAGGCCCTGCAGGTGTTCGAAATAACTGCTCGAGCGGCGCACGTAGACACCGGTTCGAACAAGATCGTCGAAGGAGGCGACGCCTTTCGCCGCGGGGCCGGTCACAACCAGCTCGCTGACGTCGGTATGGATCGGTGGACCGAAATCGACCTGCTTCAGGCGTTCCGGCGTGATCGTCAGGTTGCCCATGACGAGGTCGCCGCGGCCCTCGATCAGCCCGGGCAGTAATTCGTCGCGGGCGACCGGGATCAGCACTATGGTCGGCGAGCGCACGCGGCCGATTTCCTCGGCGAGGTGCGCCTCGAAAGCCTTGCCCCATTCCTGGACCAGGCCCTGTTTGCTAGCGCCGTCGAACTGGAAAAATAGCGGATTGTGGACGGTCAGGATTCGCACGAAGCCGCGCTTGGTCATGCCGTCGAGGTCACCGGTCCAGGGCTCGCTCGCGTGCTCGAGGATCTCGTCCTGGGTGCCGGAGTCATCTTGCGCGAGGCAGGCGCTGAAGGGCGCCGCGGCCAGTGCGAGCAAACCGAGAACGGGCAACAGGAATCTCATGGGCAAACAGCATGGCAACTGCGCACAGGTCCGTCAAGCGTTACCCCCGGGTTGAAAAACGGAAACTCAGTTGTTAGGGTGCGGGCCCATCTCAACAAGGAGTTCCTGATGGAAAAGGTATTATTTGGAGAACGTCTGAAAAACGCGCGCGAGGCTTCTGGCATGAGTCAGAAAACGATTGCCAATCGCATCGGTGTCAAGAAGTCGACCGTCGAGAAATGGGAAGCCGGCAAGATGGATCCGCGCGCCAACCGCCTGCAAATGCTGGCCAGCCTGCTCAACGTGCCCCTGCTGTGGCTAATTGCGGGCAGCCAGCAAGTTCCCGATCTGACGGCCGGTATCACCAACCAGGAAATGATGCTGCAAAAAATTGCGGACCTGGATTCGATGATCGATCTTTTAAAGGGCGATCTCGATGAGTTGAGAGTACTGGCCGAAGCCGCTGACTAAACGCCTGACTCTCTACCTGCTTTATCGATCAAAGGTATGCAACTACCCGAGCGGCACCCGCTACCAGACCGAGTTGCTCAGAGCAGTGTTTTGCAGGGCTGCAAGGACAAAACACGTCACCGATCCGATGGCGAACAGGTGCTTAGCGACTTGCCCTAGAGAACGCCCGGCGGCGGTGGAATATTGGCGTCCTCGAAAGCATGCGCCATCGCCGCGGGTGTTAGCTTGCGCATCTCGCGCAAAGAATGCATTTGCTCCTTGCCGCAGGCCGAGCACTTGTACACCGGCATGGTAAGGTCGACGCCGAAGGCATCGATGTCCTCGAGCTCGATTTCGATCGAAAACGTATGTTTGTGATCGGGTTTGGGCTCCAGTGCCGCGTGGCAGCTCTCGCACATAAATTTCTTTAAGATCAAGCCCTTTTCTTCGCCAGCCGGTAGCTCGGGTTCGTCTTCCTCGATCAGATGTTGCAGCAACTCGGCGGCAAATTCCGGGCGAACGAATTGCACATGCCCCTCGGGGCAGATGCGTAGCGGCAATTCCTTCAGGCGAATGTGTAACGGATCGGCGTCGCCGTCGGCGACATGGACGATCGTGAGCTCGGTTTCGGCGTGGCAACGCTGACAGGATGTCGACGTCATGGTGTCCCCCTGTGTCCCTACCGGCGATCCCCGGGGTGCCAGGTTTTGCACCCGCGTTTTATTATTGAAACGGCGCGGCCGTCTCTTGACTACCAGAGGTTCACGGGATCCCCGGCATATGGTGAGTTCCGAACCCCTGGCCGATCATCTAACCATCGTCGGCGGCAGAGGTCAAATCTGAGCCCCAGGAAACGACCGAAATCGCCACTAATCGGTTATCCCGGGACCGGAATTCCTTTTGCGGGCTGGTGGGTGTCATTAACCTCTCTAATGTGTTTTTACAGCCACATGCCTTTACCACAGAGGCGCAGCGTAGCAATCTCGTCGCCAAATCGACTTTCGTTGATGACCTGATGCTGCAATCGTGTAACATTCCGTCTCATGAATACCAGGCTATCCATCGAGCGCCTGACCACCGCGCTCGGCGCCGAAGTGCGCGGCATGTCATTACGCGATGTCGATGCCGAGCAGGTGGAAACCATCGAATCGCTGCTCCTCGAGCACCAGGTAACATTCTTCCCCGAACAGTTCCTCGACATCGACGCTCACGTCGCGCTTGGTGAACACTTCGGTCCACTCGACGCACACCCCAACCTCGAGAATCCGTTCACGCAACATCCGCAGGTGTTCGAACTGGCCGCGAGCCACGGCGGCGTCGCTGACGAATGGCACAGTGACATTTCGTTTAGCTCCGAGCCGGCGACGATGTCGATCCTGAACATGATCGAATGCCCGGCCGTCGGCGGCGATACCATGTGGGCCAATACCACCGCGGCCTACGAGGCACTATCTGCTCCGCTGCGCGATCTCTGCGACGGCCTCACCGCGCTGCACGACGCCACGCCTCATGGCAAACCGGAAACGAACGCAATCCACCCGGTGGTGCGTACCCACCCGGGAACGGGGCGTAAGTCACTGTTCGTCAATGAGCACTTCACCCGCCGCATCGTCGAACTGAGTCATGAAGAAAGCGAACTTCTGCTCGGCTATCTCACGCGCTGGATCGTGCAGCCGCGCTTCTGCGTCCGCTACCGCTGGCAACAAGGCACGATTGCGATCTGGGATAATCGCTGCACCCAGCACTTCGTCGTCGGCGATTTCGACGAGCAGCGCATCATCCAGCGCGTCACGGTAATGGGCGACAAGCCCGAGTCGGAGGAAGCGCCGCGCTGGGAGCCTTACACGCGTCAGGAAGTGGTGGGGGCGACCAGTCGTTACGATCAGCAGTTGAACGAGGCGCTGGGAAGGGAGGCGCGAACGTTGGAGTCGAATCGCAAGCCAGGGGCGGGGGATTAGTTGTACTGCACCCGGAATAGAAAATTGTTCAAGTTCGAATACCTGGGCAGGTGAAGCGGATGTATCTACTTTATGGCGGTAAATTTACGCGTGCGCTGATGGTGCAAATGGTGATGGCCGAAGGCGATATCGAATACGAGTTGCGCGAAATCGATATCCTTAGCCAACAGGAACGGTCACCGCAATACCTGGCGATCAACCCTGCCGGGTTCGTGCCCGCAATGGCGAAACCCGATGGGGAAGTGCTGTTCGAAACCCACGCGATCAACCTGTACCTGGTCGATACCCACCGTTTGACCCAGCTGGCACCCATGGTGGACGAGCCCGGGCGCGGTACCTTTTTAAGCGGATTGTTTTTTATCTGCGATGATTTCGAACCGATCCTGAAGCGTTATTTTTACCCGCATCGTTTTGTGCTGCGCGAAGAGGATGCGGCGGAAATGCGCCGGCAATCGCTGGCGCTCGCCCTCGAACGGCTCGGGATCATCGATCAGCGCATGCAGCAACAGGGTCCGTATTATCTCGGCGAGCGCTATAGCCTGGTCGACCTGGCGGTCAGCTACTGGGCTCAGGACCTTATGTTTGACAACAATCTGGATTCGATGCCCGCTATCGTTCACTGCCTGTCACTGGTGCGCCAGCGGCCGGCGATTGCCGAGCTATTCGAATCGATGGCGACGCTAAACGATGAATATGCGCAACTGCAGGCCGCGGGCAAGCTTGCGCTCGATACTCGCCCAATGACTCGTGGATCATAGAGGTCGAATTATGGTGACAGTTAACAGTTTTCCGAATTAAGGTAACTGTCACTTTGTTTCCCGGCTTCTAACTGCCCCAAACTTGCGATAACTGGACATGTTCACACCGAAATTTTTCGAGTTTTACGAAAAACTGGCGAACAACAACAATCGAGACTGGTTTAACGAGCATAAACCGGACTATCAGCAGGTGGTGGTGCAGCCGATGTGCGTCTTTATCGATGAGATGGCGCCCCGGCTGAGGAAGATTTCGCCGCATTTTGTTGCCGATTCGCGCCCGCACGGCGGCTCGATGTTTCGCATTTACCGCGACGTGCGTTTCTCCAAAGACAAGCGCCCCTACAAACTGCATGCGGCCTGCCAGTTTCGCCATGAACTGGGCAAGGACGCGCATACGGTGGGTTTCTACGTGCATATCTCCACCGAGGAAGCCGTGTTCGGTGGCGGGATCTGGCTGCCGCCTAACAGCGAGCTGTTGAAAATACGCAACACCATCGTCGATAACCCGCACGCATGGGGGCAGATCAAGTCGAGTCGTACGGTGAAGAAGTACTTCGGCGGCATCGGCGGCGACGGTTTGAAGCGCCCGCCGCGCGGTTTCGATGGCGAGCACGAGCACATCGAGGACCTCAAGCGTAAAAGTTTTTTCCTGATGCGCCGCGAGCCGCCTGAAATTATTCTCGATGACGGCTTTGTGCGCGAGGTGGAGAAAACCTTCAGGGCCGCGATGCCGCTGATGGACTATATCTGCTACGCGCAGGACATCGATATCTGATTGCGCTCATCGGTGGTCTGTCCCCGATAAGAACTCTTTTAAAGGTGGGATCTAAGGTCTAACTCTTATAACGCTAGCTGGCTTGCTTTGCGATTCCGGTGATGCCAGCACTCGTCTTCGTATCGTGCCCGCCGATGGCCCGGTTACGACCCTCGTCCTTGGCCTGGTAAAGATTCCGGTCCGCTTCGCCGATCAGGGTTTCCGCGGTGGCGCTGTCGTCGTCGAAACTGGCCATGCCAATACTGATAGTCGTACGCAGCCCGCTCCCGCTCAAGGCTTCATCTCCTTTCAGGAATACCTTAAGCTCGACACGGGTGCGCAGGCGTTCCGCCAGCAACGCGGCTTCCGACGGGCTGGTGTTGGGCGCGATCACGAGAAACTCTTCACCGCCATAGCGCGCCAGTAGATCGGAATCGCGCAACTGGTCTGTCACCAGCTCGCAGATTTCGACCAGCATGCGGTCGCCGGCCTGATGACCATATTCGTCGTTGACCTGCTTGAAATGGTCGAGGTCGAATAACAGGATCGACAGCTGAAAACAGTATCTGCGCGCCTTCGATATTTCCTCGGTGAGACGTTGCTCCATGAATCTTCGGTTGTAGACGCCGGTCAGCGGATCGGTCAGGGTCTCTTGTTCGAGGTCGCTGATGCGCATCACGTCGAGGGTGGTTTGCAGCGCGATATAGGTCGAAAACAGGACGAAGCAGGCGCCGAAAAAGAAAATACCGGGCACGATCAGGTCGACGATGGCGGTATGCTGGCCCCAGAAAGTCGCAATGTAGCCCAGGTAGCCGACCACGAACAGGACGATCAAAGCGGACATCGCGCACCAGCTTTTGCACGAGCGTCCCTCCGGCAGTTGCCGGGTAATCCTGCGGACGACCGCCAGCGAGACGAGCAGGATGATGCAGCCGATCAGCACCAGGCTGTTGGATACTACCGATAGCAAGATGTACCTCTACGTGTTCAACAATGCGTTAGTAATACCCAAAGCATAGTCGATCCTGCAATTTCTGTGCGGCTCACAGCAGTAAGAGGTGCCGGCGAGCAATAGCGATTGCGGGGTTGGCCTTACGATTGACGTTGCAGTTTTTAGCGCTTGTAAAATGTCAGGTCCGATCCCGTTGATACGTCCCTTTTATCACGCGAATCAAGATCGGCAGCATTCGGGGGCAGTTAACTTATTCCCGCTTGAAGAGTCGCCGCGCGTTTTCCACGCTGATCTTGCGCCGCACGTCTGCGGGCAGGTCCGCGAGCCAGGCGCGGTGCCAGGCGATCAGCTGTTCGAAATAATCCCAGCCGTCGTCGGCGAGATCCCAGGATTGCGTTCGCGTGACTTTCCACACCGGGTCGGTGCCGGTAACGAAACGGTCCGGGTAATCGAGTACCAGTTCGCGCCATTCGGGCAGCAGGTGGCCGTCTTCGCCCGCCAGTCCGTCGAAGCGCCACGGGTCGCGCGCGGAAAACTCGATCCAGGCGTTCGGGCAGGCCTCGACGATGCGCCGGATGTGCGACGGGTACAGGTTGCCGCCGGCGTGTGCGAACAGAATGTCCAGCGACGGGTTAGCGCGGCAAACTGCGAGGAAGGCCGCCTCGTTGCCCGAATCGATATGTATCAGCACCGGCACCCGATACTCGACTGCGAGTTCCATCAACTGCAGAAACACGGCATTTTCGAGGCGTGGCTTAAACCCGACCATGAAGTGAACTTCACCGATTCCATGGTAATCGCCGGCCTTTAATCCAGACTCGGCCATCTCGACGACGCGCGGGTTCAGGTACCAGTCGCTGCGCCCCAGTTCGTGAATATAGGGCGAAAACAGCGGGATGACGCGACCGCCGGAAGCACGCGCGAGCTCGAGCGCGAGTTCGGTCGGCGTTCCGGCGGCGACCGCGAATTCGACCCCCGCGGCCTGCAGCTTCGCGGCAACCTGCTCGGCGTCGATCACTTCCCGCTGGTCCCAGTTGAAATGCACGTGTACGTCGGCGAAGGGTTGCGCCGTGATAGCTACGCTCGACCACGCGAGCATGGCGAGGGCGGCCAGTCCGCGTGCGAAGGGTGCTGGTCTAATCAATTTGCTCAGGCGATTAAATGCGTCGGTAGCCATTACGGAATTAGGATAACAGGTTAATCGATATGGCGGGTTTAGTAGATCCCGTTCCAGGTCGGCGATTCGGGTGAGTTAGCGTAAATCACCGAGAGTCTGGAGATTCCCGCTTGCGCGGGAATGACGGTATGGAGGCGGGAGTGAGGGTGATTTACGAGATTCCGGGACGCCGCGGTCCGGCGTACGGACCGCCGCTTACGCGGGAATGACGAGATGGGGGCAGGAATGACGGAATGGAGGAGGGAATGATGGGGTCGGAAACGATTTTTGCGGGTAACTCGAAATTTTTTTTGCTAGCAGCCCGGTCGGTGAAGGTCAGTTTTCCTGGAACCAGAAATAGTGACGGGTTTCTGTCGTTTGCCCGTCTATTCGGCAAAAAGCGACGTTTGTCGGCCGATTTGATACGCCTGTCGGCAACGCGACTTGTCCGTTGTTAGCAAACCACTCGAAGTTCGAGCCGGAAGTCATTGGGAATCAGCCAAAAACCCCGCCCCACGGACGTTTCAGTGCATATTTTTACCTGTAGATCGTGAAATCTTGAACTATACATATCAGTTCGATCATGATAACGAGGGGAGCCGAAAATTGGCCAAACCTGCATTACTGGTTACCGGCACCGGCCAATGGATGAGCAGAGAGAATCACGGCGCGTATCTCGCGTCCGATGAACTAACGAGGCCAGGGAAGCCCGCGTGCAATAAACCGCAGCACCGAATTAGTCGGAATCTACCGTCCGTGGTCGAGGTCTAGATCATGCATGACGGTATTTATCTCAGCTACCTGGGCCTGACAGAACTCGAAACCAAGGTGCTCAAAAGCATCTTCACGCTGGCCCCGCAGCTTAGGGAAAACTTCGCCCTGATTCCGCCGGAGCAGATCGAGCACGCGGATCTGATCCTCGTGAACGGCGACGATCCCGTCGCGATCCGCACCTGGACCGACTTGCGCCAGGACAATGAACTCCTGTCTTCGCTGATGCTGACCGACAATGCCGACCTCGTGGGCGCCGCCAGCACCATCCAGCGTCCGATTCGGGTGCAGAAGCTCATCGCGGCGCTCGAAGGCATTATCGATCAATCCACGCTGGATTTGCAGGACGACAAGAGCGAGCCCTCGGCGCTCGACATTCTCGTCGTCGACGACAGCTTCCCGGTGCGCAAGTACATGGAGCACAAGCTGGAGCAGCTGGCCGATTTTCCGATCAACCTCAGTTTTGCGACCAATGGCGAAGAAGCCATTCAGAAGGCGTCCCGGCACGACTATGCCCTGATCTTTCTCGACGTCATGATGGAAGGCGTCGATGGTTACAAGGTCTGCAAGCAGATCAAGGCCGACAATGGCGCCTACGTGGTGATGCTGACCAGTAAGAAATCACCCTTCGACAAGGTCCGGGGCACGATGTCCGGCTGCGACGCCTACATCACCAAGCCGCCGGCGGACGAGCGTCTCGCCGACGAACTCGGTAAAGGCCTGGCCCGCCACAAGGAGCAGTTTGCGCAGATCGCCCGGGCGCAGTGAATGGGCGGGCGAAAGAAATCCTGAAATCAACTGAAATATGAATTTGAAACTCGATTGGAGATAAACGATATGGCGATGAAAAAAGTACTGGTGGTCGACGATACCGCCGCGCACCTGCAACAGCTGAAGGAAATTGTTTCCGATGCTGGTTACCAGGTGATCACCGCGACCTCGGGCAAGGAAGCGGTCGCAAAGACCCAGGCCGAAAAACCCAGCATGGTGTTCATGGATATCGTTATGGACGACCTCGACGGCTACGGTGCCTGCCGGGAAATTACGCGCAACGACGACACCAGCGAAATTCCGGTGGTATTCGTCAGCACCAAGAATCAACGCGCCGATCACATCTGGGCGGAAAAGCAGGGCGCCAAGGCGCTGCTGACCAAGCCGATCGACAGCGATGTGATTGTCAAGCAACTGAACACTTACATCTGATTTGCTGATGAGCTCCGTGCACGCACAACAGGAACAAGGCCCGCTGACCGACGAGGTCCCGAATCCGGACCTCGAATCGGGCGAGGATCTGCTGTTCGACCTCGGCGCCGCGGTCGACGACGATCACGATCTGCAGGTCCACACCGTGCTGATTGGCAACATCGGACTGGTACTGCCGAAGCACGAGGTCAGCGAGCTGATCGAACGTCCGGCGGTTTGCCGCCTGCCCAATACCCTGCCGTGGTTCGACGGGGTCATCAGCGTGCGCGGCAGCATGATCCCGGTGTTCGATTTGCACGTGCTGTTCGAGCTCGAACCGCCGGCCGGCAAACGGCGCCTGATCGTGGTCGGCCAGAACGAGACCGCGGCCGCTTTTTGGGTGGACGATTTTCCACGGCTGCTGGTGCTGCTTGACGAGGACGTCACGACGACCGAGCCGGCGTTGCCGGCGCTGATCCGCGAGCATGCGCGGCAGTTTTACCTGAAAGACGAACATGCCTGGGTCGAGTGGGACGCGCAAGCGTTCTTCACCGCCCTGGGCGAAAACCTTTAGAACCGACGAACGTTTAACGACGCCATAAAACATCGATCCGGAGAATTGAGTCATGTTTCGAAAAATTTTGTTTATCAGCCTGCTGGTCGCACCCGGCCTGGTACTGGCCAACGACTTGAGCCAGGAAGAACTCGAGGACCTGCTGCAGGTCAAGATCCGCTTCGCCCGTCACATGGCGCTCAACCCGAGTATCGTGCGCGCGGTCGAGGCGCAGAACAGTGAACAGATCGCACTAGCCGAAATCAAACGCCGCGACGACGAATGGAAGAATGCCGGTGGCGAACTCATCGCGCTGATCCGGGACATTACCGGGAACAGCGTGGCGCGGTATTTCGAGCGACGGGTAGAAAACAATGTCGCGATCGACGAAGTGTTCCTGACCGACAACCAGGGCGCCAATGTCGCCGCCTTCCCGCCCACCAGTGACTACTGGCAGGGCGACGAGGAAAAGTGGACCGCGTCCTACAACAACGGCAACGGGGTCGTCTTTATCGGTCCGCTCGAGTTCGACGACAGTACCCAGAAAACCCAGGTGCAGATCAGCGCACCGATTTTATCCCAGGACCGAACCGTTGGTGTCCTGGTACTGGGTGTTTCGGTCGACTACCTGACCCAGCAGCAATAGACACTCGCGAACTTCAATCAAGTTAAAACACAGTTATAGGGTTTGAATCATGTTTAAAAACAGCAAAATCAGTCGTCGACTCATCGTTCTGATCAGCGCGTTGACTCTGACGATCGTTTCGATCGGCGGCGTAACCCTGGTCGGCATGACCGGAATGGTGGCCGACACCAAAACACTGAACGTCAAGACCGCGGAAGCCGCGACCTTCTCCCGGATCGCAGGCTCGGTGCGTTATCACATGCTCGACGTCGGGCAGGAGTTATCCGCCGGCACGCTCGAATGGAGCCAGGCGGAACGTCTGCTCAAGGCCGGTTCCGAGGAGTTCGAACGGCTCTGGCAGGCACAACAGGCGATCATCGCGGTGGATCCGAAAAACAAGGAATTCTTCGACGATACTTTCGGCCTCGAAATCGAGCTGGTGCGCCAGGGTTATGCCGAACTGTTGCAACTGGTTGCCATGCGCGATATCGATCGGCTGCTGGTCTGGGTCATCAACGATCTCCACGGATACACCGATCCGTTCCTGAACTCGGCGGACGCCCTGTCGAACCTGAGTTCGATCGAGGCAGCGGCCATCTACGCGGAAAGCGATCGGCTCGCGAACGTTTACCTGATGGCGGTCGCCCTCGTTATTCTTATCGGCGTGCTGGCCGCCACCATTCTCGGTACCGGGGTTTACTCGTCGATCAGCGGTCCGATAGCGATCATCTCGGATGCGGTGAAGAGAGTTTCCGCGGGTGATATCGAGGCACGCACCGGACTGAAGACCAGCGACGAGCTGGGCGAGCTCGCCGGCGCTTTCGACAACATGCTCGACGAGAGGGTGTCGTCGATGGCCAGGGTGTCCGAGGATAACGACAATCTCAACAACTCGGTCATCATGCTGCTCGAAGCGGTATCCGAGCTCAGTGATCGTGATCTGACCGTTCGGGTGCCGATCGCCGAAGACGTGACCGGTCCGGTGGCCGACGCCATGAACATGCTGACCACGGAAACCGCCCGGGTACTGGGGCAGATTCGCCAGATTTCGAACCAGGTCGCTGAAGCGGCATCCACCGTCGAATCCCAGGGCGGTAAGATCAACCAGCTTGCTGACGAGGAGCGCGTGATCATCGAGGATACGATGAGCAAGCTGGACGAAGCCTCGAAAGCCATGGTGATGATTGCTCGCCAGGCGAAGCTCAGTAACGATATTGCCGCCAAGGCGACGGTGTCGACCGAGGAAGCGCTGCAGACGGTAACCCGGACCTCGCAGGGCATGAACGAAATCCGTGAAACGATCGCCGAAACCGAGAAACGCATCAAGCGTCTCGGTGAGCGTTCGCAGGAAATCAACTCGGTGGTCGAAATCATCAACAACATCGCGGAACGCACGCATATCCTGTCGCTCAACGCCTCGATGCAGGCCGCGGCGGCGGGCGACGCGGGCCGCGGCTTCGCGGTCGTTGCCAACGAAGTTCAGCGGCTGGCGGAATCGTCGCGCGACTCGACCTCTGAAATCGCGGGCCTGATCAACAACATCCAGGTAGAAACCGCGGAAACCATGGCGGCGATGAACAAGGCTATCGCACAGGTCGTGGAGGGAAGTGAGCTGGCGCAGGCCTCCGGTGTCAAGATGCAGATCACCCAGGAAACCACCGCCGAGCTGGTGCATGCGGTAGAGCAAATCGCCAAGCGCTCCATGATGCAGGCCCAGTTCAGCAAGGTGCTGCGCACCAAGACCGAGGAGGCGCAGAAGAGTACCGAGGAAACCAACACCGAGATCAAGCTGCAGGCCGCCCAGGCGACCAACCTGTTGCAGTTCTCGCAGCAGCTGCTCGAGTCGGTCAACGTGTTCAAGCTGCCGGAAGCCTCCTGATACGGGGGCGGGTAGCTGCTTGCCAATAACGAAGAATCGGTAAATCGATGATAGACGACAACACGGATAACCTGGACGCAGTGCTGACGCTGCTCGACCTTGCTCACGCCGACCTCGCCGATACGCTCGCAAGCGCCGGCGGTGTGGACAGTGACGGCTTACGCCAGGCCTGCACGGGTCATCTCGAGAACCTGCTTTGGGCTTGCGAGCAGGCCGGCGAGAGCAATTTATACATGGTCGTCGATGCGTTGCTCGCCCACGTCGGCAGCGAGGCAACCGCCATCGACGCCGGCACGGCCGCGCTGTTGCTGGACTGGTTCGGCGACGCCCGAATCTACGTCGAAGCACCGAACGACGAGCTCGCCGGGTTACTGCTCCAGCCGCTGTCGGAGCCTGTGCGGGAAGGCCTCTTGCCGTTGATGGTTGCCGACGGTGAAGCGGCGCCGGCGGCTGCAGGCGAGGCATCGCTGGCAGCGTTTCCCGAATCGGAAGCGTCGCCGGAGCCCGTCGTCACCGCGTTTCCGGGCCTGCCCGACGAAGATCCGTTTGCCGACACCGACGCCGAATTCGACGAAGACGATCTGCTCGGCATGCTCGCCTACGAAATCAAGGAAGTCACTCCCCAGCTCGACGCGCTCGCGCTGCAACTGGCCGCAACGGGGGCGAGTGAGGCGTCTCTGCCGCTGGTCGAGGCTTACCTGGATATCCTCGGCCGGATCGAATCCATTGCGGTCGAGCTCGATTTGCAGGGTCTGAACTTCGTTTGCGGCTTTTTGAACCAGAACCTGGCGCTGATCGCGACCACCGACGGGGACGCGCGTCTCGAAGCGATCGACGTGTTACGCGGCTGGCCGCTGGTGGTCATCGAACACCTGCTGCAACCCGAGGACGACAGTCGCTGCCTGGCCGTCGTCGACTACCTCGAATTCGAGGCCTGGCCGCAACCGGTACCGTATCGCGAACTGCGCACCCTGATCGAGGGCCTGGCCAAAACGGTCGAGGTCAGCAGCGAATTCGTCGCCGAGGAGCGCGAAGTCGAGGCCACCGCGGAAGACGTTTCGCTGGAAATTTCGGCCGATACCAGTCCTGAGCTGATCGACGCTTTTTTTGCCGAATCGCCAGGCCATGCCGAAGCCCTGTCTAACCTGACCGCGGCGATCACCCAGGGTGTCGACGTCCAGGCCAACGTCGAAGCCGCCCAGCGCATCGCGCATACCCTCAAGGGTTCCGGTAACCTGATCGGGGCGAGGGGACTCGCCAACCTGTCGCATCACCTCGAGGATATCTTCGAGTACATCGCCCGCCACCATTTTCAACCGCCCGTGGGTCTCTCGCACACGATGCAGGAAGCGAGCGACCTGATCGAGGCGATGATCGAAGCCCTGCAGGGGATGGTGCCGCCACCGCCGGAGTCGCAACGGGTGTTGCAGGATGTGCTCGACTGGGCCAACCGGATCGACAGCGGCCAGATCAGCGAGAGCGATTTCAGCGATGCTGCGCAAGCACCCGAGATCGCGGCCCAGCCGACAACCGAAGCCGATAGCGGGCAACCCGAGCGTCGCGGTGAGGAAGAGGAACCGGCAGCGGCCCCCGCCGCCGAAGAAACCGTCCGCGTACCGCTCAAGCTGCTCGATAATATTTTCCGTCTCGTGAGTGAGACGGCGGTAACCGCGGCCCAGATCCAGGAACGCCTGAACCGCCTCGAAGACGGCGAAAAGCTGATTCGAAACAACGACGGCCACCTGCAGCAGCAACGTTACGAACTGGAAAACCTCGTCAGCGTGCGCAGCATGGCGGCCAAGCACCGCGGCCAGGCCATGGGTGCCGACGGCGAGTTCGACGCACTGGAAATGGACGAGTACGACGAATTCTACAGTGCGACGCACGCCTACATCGAGGCCGTCGCCGACTCGCGTGAAATCCTGCGCGGATTTACCGGCGAGGTTTATGAACTCGATTCGCTGTTTCTCGAACAGCAACGCCTGAACAAGGAGTTGCAGCAAATGGTCGTGACCACGCGGTTGGTGCCGGTTAGCACGATCGCCTCGCGCCTGCAGCGCACCGTGCGCCAGGTCTGTCGCAGTACCGACAAGCAGGCCGAGCTGTCTATCCACGGTCAGGAATTGCTGCTCGACGGCGACGTGTTGAGCAAGCTCGCCGCTCCGCTGATGCACATGTTACGCAACGCCGTCGATCACGGCATCGAAGACAGTGACGCGCGTGCTGCCGCCGGTAAATCGCCGGTGGGCCAGATTTCCCTCGAGTTCATCCAGCAGGGTAATAACGTCGTGGTCAACTGCAGTGACGATGGCCGTGGTCTCGACTATGCCCGCATTCGCGCCACGGCGATCCAGCGGGGGCTGCTCGCGGCAGACGACACGCGTGACAACGAATCGTTGGCGCTGTTGATCCTGCAAACCGGATTTTCCACTCGCGAACAGGTGACCCAGGTCTCTGGCCGCGGCGTCGGCATGGACGTGGTCAACAACACCATCCAGTCGCTCAACGGGACGATGAAAGTGGGCGACGGCAAGGACGGCGGCACCCGCGTCTCGCTGCGACTGCCGCTCACGCTGCTCACCAGCCACTGCCTGTTGACGGGGGTCGGCAAGGATAATCTCTATGCCATCCCGACCCTGTCGCTGACCCAGATTCTGTCGCCCGGCACCGGGTTCATCGAGAACCTCGGCGATGCGCTGAGTTTCCAGCTCGAGGACGAGACCTACCCGGCTTATACGCTGAATGCGCTGATCGGCTCGGCCGATCGGCATATGCGCGACAACCTGGACCAATACAACGTGGTGCTGGTCCAGACTGCAAGTGGCATCGCCGCGGTGGTAGTCGAACGCGTCGTCACCAGTTACGACCTCGTGGTCAAAAACATGGGTGCCTACATCAAGTCGATCAGCGGCATCGCCGGTGTTTCGATGCTTGGTAACGGCGAGGTGGTGCCCGTGCTCGATCTGGCGTCGATGCTGCAGGTGCTGGAAAACACCGATCTGGATATCGGCCACATCAACGCCCAGTCGCCGGCCGCCGAGGAGCTCAGCCTGACCAGGGTCCTGATCGTGGACGATTCGCTCAGCGTGCGCAATTCACTCGGCCAGTTGATGCGCGACAGCGGCTACGAGGCGCTGCTGGCTCGCGACGGGCTGGAAGCCATCAATATCATTCGCGCCGAGAATCCGGACATCGTCCTGACCGACCTCGAAATGCCGCGCATGAACGGATTCGACCTGGTCAGCTATATTCGTAACACCAGCGACCAGCCGGGGCTGCCGGTCGTCATGATTACCTCGAGAAACATGGCCAAGCACCGCCAGCAGGCGGAAGACGCTGGCGTCAACCGCTTCATCGCCAAGCCGTTCATCGACGATGAAATCCTCGAATGCATCGAAACCGAGCTTTCGATGGTGTTGTGATTCGCCGGCAACAGCAAATGAGATCCGTTATGAAACACATTGATATTTACGACAAGACAGAAAACGGTAAAAATGAAATAAACGACAGTGCCGCTGGTCTCTCGATGATGGAGAGACGCGTGCTGATTCTGATCAATGGTCAAAACGAGGTCGAAAAGCTGGCAAAGCTTTCCCTGAGCGACGATATCGACGCGACGATCGATCACCTGCTCGAGCTCGGCCTGATCGAAGTGGCCGAAACGACGGTTGTCGAAATTCCAGCACAGGCCGCTCCAGAGCAAGCCGCCGCCGACAACGATGCGACCGTCACCGAAATAACCGTCACCGCGCGCGACCTCATGTGCAACACGCTGCAAACCTTCGGTAACAAGGTCAAGATTGCGGACCTGCACCAGGCCATTTCGGATGCCAGCGATCCCGAGGCGTTGAAAACCCTGGTCAAGCCCTGGTATCAAGCGTTGTCGGAAACACCTGGCGGCATGTACCAGGCGGATGACTTGCGCAAGCAAGTCCTCGAACTGCTGCAGCGTGAGGACGCCGACGCCGCCTAGCCCCCGCAATAGCGAGCCAGCGAGAGATGTGGTCCATCTTCGAATCTCCCGCGGTGGCTCCAGTGTCCTGATGCTCAGCCGAACAGCAACAGGTAGGCGGTCACGTGTCCGCCTTCGACACCAGCCAGCGAAATAGGCGGAACTGCGAAGGCAGGTAAAACAGGTACTCGGGATGCCACTGCACGCCGACGATGCGGCACTGGGGCGTAGCTTCGACGGCCTGCACGAAGCGATCGAGATCCTGGCCAACGACGCGCAGGTTTCTGCCGGGCTCACGGATTGCCTGGTGGTGCAGGCTGTTGACCCGCAGGCGTTCTCGGCCGGTGATCTGCGCGAGGTGCGAATCGGGTTCTAGTCGTACCTGCTTGGTCGGCAACAATCCGGGTCGGTTATAGGTCAGCTTGCGCATCTTGCGAATGTCCTGGTGCAGGTTGCCGCCGAGCACCACGTTGATCAATTGCGCCCCGCGGCAGATTCCGAGCAGCGGAATGTCCAGTGCCAGCGCCTTTTCGATCCATTCGATCTCGAGTTCGTCTCGCGCCGGGTCGAGTTTGACCCGGGCTCCTATTTCGCCGCCGTAGTGCTCGGCGCTGATATCGTTACCGCCACCGATAATCATGGCATCGAATCTCTCGCCATCGGCCTGGTGGCGCACGCTGATGCGCCGCGGTATCGCACCAGCTAGTCGCAGCGCGAGCCAGCTGCACCACCAGCTCGGAGCCCAGCGCCGCGCGTTGCCCGTTACACCAACCCGCGGTCGATCAGCCATACTTGCATACGTTGCACCCATTCCTTGCGGTTGACGCCGAGCAGCGGCCGCTGCGCCTGTTCGAACTCAGCCGCCAGGTGCTGCAGGTCGTCGTCACGGGCCGCCAGCCGCTCGACCACCAGCCAGGTGTTCCACGACGAGGCCAGCGACCAGTTTTCACGCTCGATCCGGCAGTTCGGCAGGCGGTAGTGGAAGGTCGGACGCGCCTTGACCCTCGGGTCGTCGATCTCGCGCTCGATACGCCCGGGGTCGATTTCCTTGAGAAGCGGCAACAGATCCAGCGCGCGATTACGCGTGGCGTTGTGCTCAAGGTAGTCGTCGAATAGTTGCGCCATGTCGGGCGCATCGCAGGTCAGCACCTGCATCAGATAAGCCTCGGGGTAAAGGTCGATGTACGGACTCAGCTTTCGGGTCGGATCGACGTCGTGAGCCTCGACTAGCCACCACTGCAGCAGCGCATAGGCTCGCAGGTAGCGATGCAGCGTAGCGCTGTCGAGCCGCGGAATCTCGCTGTTGATGTGCACCCCGTAGGCGGCCAGCAGCGATTCCTCGGTGCCGACCGCGCCTGCTTGTCGCAGTGCGGCGATCATCGGATCGAGCAGCTCGAGCCGGTCGAGAGGAATCGGTGGGCACACAACCTCGACCGGGACCAGCAGTGCGGCAGTTTGGCTCATGAATTCGAGCCAGCCGCTTTCGTCAATCTCCGGATCTTCCTCGGCTGCTTTGCGCTTGAGATAATCCCAGTCGAGCTCGACGATGAAATCACCAAGGTCGCCGACCTCGAGCACCGTTTCGGCGGCCGTCGCTGATTTGGTTTTAGCCTTGAGCGCATCGCTGACCGCGGTTACCGCGTCCTCGAGTGTGACGCCGGAAAACTCCAGTTCGAAGCCGACGCGGCGCAGTTCTCCCTGCGCGTTCCGGGTTTCCGGCGGTTCTGGGTAGCAATTGTTGCCGGCAAGGCTCATCGATACTCGCTCCTGTCGATTGTCGCAGGGCATCTGCTCATCCGCCCCATGATGATGGTCGGGTTCGACCGTGTGTCGCTCGACCATGTGGCGGGTTTAGTGTGACAGTCCGGTTTAGCGGTGTTTCTGAAAATTGTCAGGGGAATCACGTATCAAACCGTCTTCCGGGAACCGGGAGCGCTCAGCCAATTGGCAAAATAATCCATCGTGGCGAAGGTGATTCCGGGATTTTTACCCAGTGTTTGCGCCAGGTAGCCCATATGCTCGTTAACTTCGTCCCACAACAGCCGCGCATGATCGACGTCGAAAGTCTCGTTGGTCAGGCAATTAAAAATGATCGGGTAAAGCCTGGACCCGAACACTTCCTCGAAATCCCGCCGGGTTTGCGGATCTGCGGCAATGGCTTCGATTTTGTCTAACGGAATCTTGCAATCCTCGGGCTGCAGTACTTCACTCCCAGTTTGTCGTTCAGCTTGCATCGTAATAGTCTCCTGTTTGCGGTTCAAGCGCGTCTCGATCGGGTTTTGGTAACTTCTGCGCGGTGACGGTTTTCTGAACCCACGGGGCCGACCGGCCCCCTCCCGTCGATCTTGCCGATCACATCGATGCACGCACCGAGCGCAATGCATGGTCTAGCGCTGTTGCGGCGGCGTTGGCGTCGATCCTTAAATCCTTCCAGGAATCGTCGCGAGTGGCTCTGAGCGCGCCGAGCTTCTCGCGCACCAGCTTGTGTCGGGCACGTAATTCGGTGACCTTATCCTCCGCAGCGAGGCGCAGATCCGAGTCTGTCCGTTCGGCCCTGGTACTCAGGATTTCGATTTCGGCGGCCCTCTGTTCCAACCGCGCACGTAATTTGGTTTCGTAAAGACGCTTTCCGTTCATACTCGATTACTCCGCGTGTCTGTTTAATCGAGCACCGTATCAGGCCTGGCGGCGAGGTCATTGAAAAATCGCAATCCAGGATATTTCGAACTTGCTCCATGGGCCGTAACAGGCCCTGATTTTGTGCCGCGGCAGCGGGGCTGATTGTCCTCGGTGCCATGTTTCCGAATGCGACGGCAAAGCGATGCGTCTAAATTAAAAAAGCTGGAAGATCTGGATCCACCCGGGCGTTATTCCCTGGTTTCCTGCCGCAGCCGGTGCAGGTCGCAGCTGAACAGCGGCTCAGGATTGTTTTCGATGCTCTCGAGGATGCCATCGCGTTTGAATTCCGCGATCACGCGGCTGACGCTCTCGGGCGTTACGCCGAGAACTTCGGACATTTCCTCGGTGGTCAGGAGTTCGACAATTTGCGGCCCGGTGTCCTCGTCGAAACGGGCCAGGAAACACACCAGACGCGCCACGCGTCCACGTATCTTGCCGGTGGAAAAATCGGTGATCCAGGTATCCGCGTAGACCAGGTATTCGTGCCATTTTTCGAGGATGCCCGCGTACAGCTGCGGTTCGCTCTCTTTCAGGCGCAGCAGCTCGGCATGTGGCAGCTGAAAGGCACTGACCGCGCCGATCGCGACCGCAGAGTGCTGGTGGCTCAGTTCCATCAGGCCATCCATGCCAATTGTCGAGCCAGCTTTGTGCAAACGCACTATGCGGCTTTGTCCGTTCGGCAGGTGGGTCAGTAGCTTGACTAGCCCTTTGCGCACGACGAACACCGAGTTACTCTCATCCTCGGACCGGTAGATTGCCTCGCCCGGCCGATAGTCGTGCTCGCTGACTGCGGCGAGTAACGAGGGCTGTGTTTCCAGCGCGGCCTCGTCGAGAAATCCGAGCTCGACGAGTTCGCTTTTTATTTCGGGATTCATGTTAGTGTCCGAGTCGTTCGAGTAACAGGTCGGAGTGTTTCCAAAGTCTTTCCATGATGACACAAGCTTGACCCGGACGGAATTTTACCGGGGCCGGGAACGCTTCACCAATCGTCCGGTAGGCCCGTTTCGACGTGAGGCGCTTATATTAGTTTCCTCCTGGATTCAAGGCGATATCATTCAAACCAAGCGGCCGGGTAGTTTCTCACGGCGTATACTGGCATTATTGGCGGCTTTGCCATTGTATCCCCGGCACAACCCTGTAATTTTGGTGACAGATTAAGTAATGCGGAAACAGGTAAAATCTCCCCGTAATTCGGTAACGCGACGTATCCCGAGGCAAAATCTCCCGGTGTCCCGAATGCCAACGATATTCGTCCTGTGTGCGCTCTTGCTGAGCGCCTGTACGACGCGGCCGCCTGGTATCGGCAGCCCCGTGGACTGGTCGAACCTGCAGAACTGGGAGTCGGATAACCACGGCGACGTGTGGGACGGGTTCCTGAAGAGTTGCGAAAAACTCGGCAAGGTGCGCTGGCGGGAAGTTTGCGAACTCGCGGAGAACAGCGAGAACATGAGCGACGCCGAGGCCAGGGCATTCTTCGAAGCGCATTTCGAGGTGCACCCGGTCTACGCCGAGGGTGGGCAAACCGAGGGTCTGATCACGGGCTACTACGAGCCCTTGCTAAAAGGCAGCCGGGAACCGTCGGAAGAATTCCGCTACCCGCTCTACGGCCTGCCGGAAGATTTACTGATTGTCGAGCTGGGCGGCGTTTATCCGCAGCTGAAAGGCCTGCGACTGCGCGGCAAGCTGGTCGGCAACAAGGTCGTGCCGTACCACGATCGCGCGCAACTGCACGATAACCCGGAACTGCTTCGAGGCGCCGAGATCCTGTGGGTGAACAGCCTGGTCGACGTGTTTTTCCTGCATGTCCAGGGTTCCGGCCGGGTTAGACTCACCGACGGCACCACGGTCGCGGTGGGCTATGCCGGGCAAAACGGGCACCCCTATCAATCCATCGGCCGGGTCCTGATCGAAATGGGGGAACTCGAAAAGGACGAGGTCACGCTGTTTACGATCAAGGACTGGCTCAAAGCGAACCCGGAGCGGTTGAGCGAAGTGCTCGCCAAAAACCCGAGCTACGTTTTCTTCGAGCTGAAAGAGGATCAGGCAGAGGGGCCGGTCGGCTCACTCAACGTCGCGCTGACGCCCGCGCGCAGCGTCGCCGTCGATCGCAGCGTCATCCCGCTGGGCGCGCCGGTATGGCTGCAGACCACGCTGCCGGACGAACGCCAGTCGCCATTCGACCGGCTCATGCTGGCGCAGGACACTGGCGGCGCGATCAAGGGCCATGTCCGCGCCGACGTGTTCTGGGGCCGTGGCGACGAGGCCGAGATGCTGGCAGGGTTGATGAAACAACAGGGCAGGATTTTCGTGTTGCTGCCGAAGGGCTATCCGCTAGCGGAATAACATTCGTCTTCCCGGTTTTAAACTGATAAAAAAAGGCCCGTGTGTTACGGGCCCCTGTCACTTTACTGGCAGATCCGGTTGATTACTTGACCGTGATCGTAATTTGCTCAGACATTACTGGCGGATTATGCGGCACATGCGCGAAATCGGCGAGCAGTAGCTGTAGCGTATGTTTGCCCGGCGCCAGCTCGATACTAACTTCGGTCTGGCCACCGCCGAAGTGCTTGTGGTGGTCGTCGGCGGGAATCGGTCTATCCAGTTCGGGAACCGCGGTATCGATCAGCAAATGGTGGTGGCCGGTCTTGTCTTTCTTGGTACCTGCCGGCGCCACGCCCATGCCGGATAGCCCGAAGACCACTGTTACCGGCGAGGAGACGATTTCGCCGTGGCTGGGCGAGACGATGTATACCCTGGCGTCTGCCGGGGCCATGGAGTTTCCGGCTATTACAGCGGAGCTGATTGCCAAAGCGGACAACAGAATAAGTGCTAAGTGTTTCATGAGAATCCTCCGTTAATAATTATTCAGATAATCGACAGCGACAAATGTCGCGGCCACGTTTATTTTTATTGTAACAGCTATCAATCATACGCACCTGGCATCTGCCGCTGGGTGACCCCGGTCAATCGATGCGATAAAACAGACGGGAATTCCAGGGACAGTACACTGTTTAACCAGTTACGGGCTTAAAATAAAAAAGGGGATGGAGGGATAAAAAATGATCCCTCCGTCCCCTTTTACGTCCTCCAACCTGGCGATGGTTTTTCGATGCGATGCTGGTAGACTGCCCAGCTCCAAATTTTGCTCGTCTACTGATTAAGGAACACAACCTCCATGTGGTTCAAAAACTTACAGCTTTACCGTTTCACCAAACCATTTGAACTGGACGCGGAAACCCTCGGCCAGCAGCTCGCAGCGCACAGTTTCGTGCCCTGCGGCAGCCAGGATATGACTCGTTCGGGCTGGACGCCGCCGCTGGGCCGCCACGGTAGCGAGTTCGTGCATGCGACCAATGGATATTTGATGGTTTGTTGCAAGCGGCAGGACAAGTTGCTGCCCGCGGCGGTGGTCAACGAGGCGCTGGAAGAGAAGCTGGTGAAAATCGAGGAGAGCGAGGGGCGCAAGCTGCCGGCCAAACAGCGACGGTCGTTAAAGGACGAAACTATTTTCAGCCTGTTGCCCCAGGCCTTCGTCCGATCGTCGCTGCAATACGCCTACATCTCACCGCGCGATAACCTGCTGGTGGTCAATGCCGTCTCGGCCCGGCGCGCCGAAGAACTGGTCGAGGAATTGCGCACGGCGCTTGGATCCCTGCCGGTTATTCCGCTGGCCTCGAAAAACCAGCCGATCGATGTCATGACTCGATGGCTCGCCAGCGCTCGACCCGCACCGGGTTTCGAGCTGGGAGAGGAATGCGAACTGCGTGACAATGCCGATACCAGCTGCGTGATTCGTTGTAAAAACCAGGACCTGACGACGACTGAAATTGCCGGCCACCTGAAGACCGGTATGCATGTCAGCAAACTGGCATTGAACTGGCAGGATCGGATCGAATTCCTGCTGGATGAAAAGTTGATCGTCAAACGCCTGCGTTTTTCCGACCTGGTGCAGGAACAGGCCTCCGAGATCGAAACCGATGACGTCGCGGCCCGGTTCGACGTGGATTTCTCCATCATGACACTGGAGCTGTCCGGATTTTTCAAAGCCCTGGTCGATGCACTCGGCGGCGAGGATTCGACCCCGGCATCGGGCGCCAATGCTGCTGCTTGAGGCGCCATAAACAGGACAGATTAATCTTTAGCATTAGAGGTCAGGTCTTCAGTTGTCTATGCCGATCGCTATTCATTCCCAGTCGACGTTATAAATCAAAGATTTGGCCCGCGTTGTTCGCCGACGATACGACCGTGCTGAGCTACTAGCAATCGGGATTACGGGGCAGTGTACTTATTTCAATCCTGAAGTTTGCCAGTGGTTAATGAGTATACTGTCCCCGGAATATCATCCCGGGGATGATGCCTGAAGCTAGCTGAGATGACGCCTGGAGTAGGTAAGATTCACGCCTGGGCCCGCTCGGGAGACGAGGCAGGTAGAGCAAGCTCGTCCAGGTCGGGACTCTCGAAATTATCGGGATTGCTGTCGCCATCGGCGGGCTCGAAATTCGCCGGGTCGCTATCACCCTCTTCAGGCTCGAAATTCGACGAATCGCTATCGTCTTCTGCGGGCAAGAACAGCTCAGGCCTGTCATCGTCCTCGTCGGGAAAGAAGCTCTGCGCCAGGGGTCCGATCGGAACGTCGGGCTCAGCATGAGCCTCGACCACGGACAGGCCCAACAGCAGGGCAGCGGCGGGGAGTAATGTATACATATGTGTTTCCTCATTTACCGGGCGGCGAGTGGTTGCAGAGACGAGTTAAGTTGTACTGAGTTTACGACGACATCGATGCACTGGATCACAATCCAAAATGGTGCTGCATGCCTGTTTGGGGCTCTCGAGCAATCATATCGATTTATTTAAACAATAAATTAAATATTTATAATTAATTATATTTAATTATAGATCTCGCATACAATCTACCTCGGAATTACCCAAAACCTGACAGGAGAAATCTAATGAGCGCAGCCCCAGAGACCATTGGTCGTTGCCCCGTGATGCACGGCGCACTGACCAAACACGAAACCTCGGTCACGGACTGGTGGCCAAACAACCTGAATCTCGACATCCTGCACCAGCACGATCGCAAGACCGACCCGATGGGCCGGGATTTCGACTACCGCGAAGCGGTAAGGTCGCTGGACTTCGACGCCCTGAATAAAGACCTGCACGCCCTGATGACCGACAGCCAGGAATGGTGGCCGGCGGACTGGGGACATTACGGTGGCCTGATGATTCGCATGGCCTGGCACGCGGCGGGTTCCTATCGTACGGCGGACGGCCGCGGCGGCGCCGGCACCGGCAACCAGCGCTTTGCGCCGCTGAACTCGTGGCCGGATAACGGCAACCTCGACAAGGCGCGCCGGTTGCTGTGGCCGATCAAGAAGAAATACGGCAACCAGGTCAGCTGGGCAGATCTGTTCATTCTCGCCGGCAATATTGCCTACGAATCCTTCGGATTCAAGACCTTTGGCTTCGGCTTCGGCCGCGAGGATATCTGGCATCCGGAAAAGGATGTCTACTGGGGTTCCGAGAAGGAGTGGCTCGCCACCTCCGACAATGCCGACAGCCGGTATTCGGGTGAGCGTGAACTGGAAAACCCGTTGGCCGCGGTCATGATGGGCCTGATCTACGTCAACCCCGAGGGCGTCGACGGTAAACCCGACCCGCTCAAGACCGCACACGACGTGCGCGTAACGTTTGCCCGTATGGCAATGAACGACGAGGAAACCGTGGCGCTGACCGCCGGCGGTCACACGGTCGGCAAGGCGCACGGTAACGGCGATGCCAGCCTGTTGGGGCCCGAGCCCGAGGGCGCGCCGATAGAGGAACAGGGTTTTGGCTGGATGAATCATGCCGGGCGCGGCGTTGGCCGTGACGCGGTCACCAGCGGCCTCGAGGGCGCCTGGACCAGCAACCCCACGCAATGGGACAACGGCTATTTCGAAATGCTGTTGAACCACGAGTGGGAGCTCAAAAAAAGCCCGGCGGGCGCCTGGCAGTGGCAGCCGGTCGATATCGACGAAGCCGACATGCCGGTCGACGTCGAAGACTCGTCGATTCGTCACATGCCGATCATGACCGACGCCGACATGGCGATGAAGATGGACCCGGAGTACCGCAAGATTTCCGAGCGTTTCGCGAACGATCCCGAGTACTTCGCGGAAACCTTTGCCCGCGCCTGGTTCAAGCTGACCCATCGCGATATGGGTCCCAGGGCGCGTTATATCGGCCCGGATGTGCCGGCCGAAGACCTGATATGGCAGGACCCGGTGCCGGCCGGTAACTCAGACTACGATGTCGATACCGTCAAGGCGAAAATCGAGGCCAGCGGTCTCGACGTCGCCGAGATGGTCGCAACCGCCTGGGACAGCGCGCGGACCTTCCGTGGCTCCGACATGCGCGGCGGCGCTAACGGCGCTCGCATTCGTCTCGCGCCGCAGAAGGACTGGGCAGGCAACGAACCGGAGCGCCTGGCAAGAGTGCTCGAGGTTTACGAGGGTATCGCGGCCGAGACCGGCGCCAGCGTGGCAGACGTAATCGTGCTCGCCGGTAACCTCGGTGTCGAGCAGGCGGCGAAGGCGGCCGGCGTTGATGTCACGGTACCGTTTGCACCGGGCCGCGGCGATGCGACGGCGAAGGATACCGACGTCGATTCGTTCGAAGTGCTGGAACCGATCCACGATGGCTTCCGCAACTGGTTGAAGGACGACTACGCCGTTAGCGCCGAAGAGCTGATGCTCGATCGCACCCAGTTAATGGGCCTGACCGCGCCGGAGATGACCGTGCTGGTCGGCGGCATGCGGGTGCTCGGCACCAACCATGGCGGCACCGGGCACGGTGTGTTCACCGAGCGGGCAGGGCAGTTGACGAACGACTTTTTCGTCAACCTGACCGACATGGGCAACCAGTGGGTTCCCGCGGGTAACAACCTGTACGAGATCCGCGATCGCAAGACCGGTAACGTCAAGTGGACCGCTACCCGCGTCGACCTCGTCTTCGGTTCGAACTCGATTTTGCGCGCCTACGCCGAAGTCTACGCCCAGGACGACAACCGCGAGAAGTTCGTCAGCGACTTCGTCGCCGCCTGGACCAGGGTGATGAATGCGGATCGCTTCGATCTGAAATAAACCGGATCGACACCCCCGCGCAATCATTCAGGATTGCGTGGGGGTGCCTTTTGGCAATCTCCACTTTACCGATTCCAACTGCCTGGCCACCTGCATGGCCACAAATTCGAATATTCGAATAAATCGAATTAATAGATTTAATAATTCGAATTTTATTTCATTCACTTCGACCCTATTATGCTCCCCATAGCGACATTATTTAATCTCAACACAAGGTAAATAAACATGACTCAATATACACTCTCAGAACTGCCCTACGCCGAGAACGCACTCGAGCCTTACATCTCGGCCGAGACGGTCTCTTATCACTACGGTAAGCATCATGCTGCCTACGTGGACAAACTCAACAGCCTCGTCGAGGGTACCCGGTTCGAAAACGCTACGCTCGAGGAATTGGTCGGCAATGCCGAAGGTGCGATCTTCAACAATGCCGCGCAGATCTGGAATCACGACTTCTACTGGAAGTGCCTGGGTTCGGCTCGAGGCGGCGAGCCGACAGGCGCCCTGGGTAGCGCTATCAAGGAATTCTTCGGCGATTTCGCCGCCTTCAAGGACGCTTTCAACGCTGCGGCCCTGGGTAACTTCGGTTCGGGTTGGACCTGGCTGGTCAAGAACCCGCATGGCGTGCTCGAAATCGTCAATACCGACGATGCCGCCAATCCCATGACCGACGGTTACACTCCCCTGTTGGTCTGCGACGTCTGGGAGCATGCCTACTACATCGATTACCGTAACGGACGCGCGGCCTACCTCGAATCATACTGGAACCTCGTGAACTGGGATTTCGTGGCGCGCAACCACGGCGGTCAATAAACGCCAACGGATACAGTCGGCCTGTTTCGAGCCTGAAACAGGCCGCTGCCCCCTGGACGCCGACGCCTGCAATTCCGGGGACCCTATACTTATTTCGGTACTAAAGCGCGTGAGTGGTTAACATGTATTCTATTGCCGGAATATCCAGTCGTATGTTTACCGGATTGGCTCTCGTCTCCTGTCATCTTTGCGACAATGGCATTTTTACACTTTTTGCCAAACCCATGGAATACAAGGTTGTTGGAATGGAGTAAACTTTCGTCCAAAACCTGGAATGCGAGGGAAAACGTCATGACCAAATTCCGCCTGTGCCTGGGTTCTGTTGCGCTCGGGATATTATTGCTCGCGGGTTGCAGCAGCAAAACCGAAGTCGAAAGCGACCTGCACATCGCCGATGCGCCCGACTGGGTCAACGAAGGCAACCAGATGCTCAATGACCGTGACGGGCGGCTGTTTCACGGCATAGGCTCGGCGCCAACGATGGGCAATCTATCGCTGCAAAAAACTACCGCCGACGATCGGGCACGCGCCGAGTTAGCGCGTATTTTCAGCTCGTACATGAAGGTGGCCTCTAACGATTACAGCGCCGCCGCAGGGGATGGCGACGAGCAATTGAGCGAGCAGGCGGTGACGCGCCAGATCGACAGCCTGACACAGATCAACCTCAGCGGCGCAAAAATCATCGGCCGCTGGCGCGACGAGGATACCGGCATGATCTGGTCGCTGGCCGAGCTGGATATCAAATCTGTGAAAGAAACGCTCGACAAGGCAATGGAAATGAGCCCCGCGCTGCGCGATTTTCTCTCCCGGGAAGGCGATTCGATATTTGATCGCATGACGGGAGCGGAACAATGAGCCGCTTACCGGCAAGTGCCCTGGCGCTGGCCGCCGCGTTGTGCGTTAGCCTCGCGTTATCCGCTTGCTCCACCCGCGTGGAACGAATCGACGTGGACGAAACCCGCGACCTCAGCGGCGAATGGAACGATACCGACTCACGCCTGGTATCCGAGGAAATGATGCGCGACGTGCTGGCGCGCCCCTGGCTGGATAGCTTCATTAACGACAAAGGTAACCTGCCCGCGGTCATCGTCGGCGAGGTGCGCAATCTGAGCCATGAACATATCAACGTCGGCACCTTTATCGGCGATATCGAGCGTGAGTTGATCAACTCTGGAGGCGTAGAATTTGTCGCGTCCAAAAGCGAACGGGGCGAAATCCGCGAGGAACGCAAGGACCAGGAATTGAACGCCAGCGCCGAAACCGCCAAGCGCATGGGCGAGGAACTCGGTGCCGATTTCATGCTCACGGGCGTGATCAATACCATCCTCGACACCGAGGGCAACGAACAGGTGCGCTATTACCAGGTAGACCTGTCGCTGATCAGCCTGGCCGACAACCGCAAGGTCTGGGTCGGGCAAAAGAAGATCAAGAAGTTCGTCGAGAAAAACTCGATTCGTTGGTAAGCGGGACGTATGAGTTGTACGGGCCCGAAGCCGCTGGCGGCGCTGGTCCTGGCCGGTCTGGCGCTGAGCCAGGTCGCCTGTGTTAGCGGCATTGCCCGCAACCAGGGCGACCTGGAGCAATACCTGAACAACAACCGTGCCGCCGAGGCGCTGGAAGTGGTGGAACTGCGCCGCCGCGTGTCGCGCAACGAGAGCATATACCTGCTGGACAAGGCCATACTATTGCGTATGCAACAACAATTCGAGGCCAGCAATACCGCGTTTGAAGAGGCCAAGGATGCCATCGAAGAGCTCGATGCAATCAGCTTGAGCGAGCAGGCCGCGGCGGTTACGATAAACGATTTGATGCGCAGCTACCTGCCGCCCACGTTCGAGCGCGTACTCATACATTGTTTCAAGGCGATGAATTTTCTGGAGCTGCGGCAATACGACAGCGCTCGCGTCGAAGTCCTGCAACTCGACGAGTTTCTCAAACAGCAGGACGGGTTTCGTCTGCCGTTCGCGCGCTACCTGTCGGGCCTGGTTTTCGAGTTCAACCAGGAACCCGATAATGCGCTAATCGCCTACCGCAAGGCGTACGAGGCCTATCGCGACAACGAACGTGCAATCCCGAGCCTGTTGCAACAGGATTTGCTGCGCTTGACCGACTACCTGGGCCAGGTCGATGAGCATCGCCGGTTCGATGAAGAGTTTGCGCTCGTCAGCTGGCCGACGCAGCAGAGTTTTCGCGAGCAGGCGCGCGTGGTGGCGATCCTGTTCAACGGCCTGATCCCGCGCAAGCACAGCCACGAAATCCTGGCGCAGTCACCCAGCGATGGTCAAATGCATCGTATTTCCACGCCGTTTTACGAGCGTCGTTACACGCGCGTCCACAGCGCCATGCTCACCACCGATCTTGCCGCCAACGATTCGGAACTGTTTGCGGATCTCGATCGCCACGCGCGGGCCGCGCTGGAAGATGCAATGCCAGGTATTATCGCCCGTACCGTGGCGCGCGTCGCCGTCAAGAACAAGGTCGCCGACGAAGCCCGCGAGGAGGCGCCGCTGTTCGGCCTCGCGTTGAACGTCCTCGCCGTATTGAGCGAACAGGCCGATACGCGCGCCTGGTATACCCTGCCGCATGAAATTATGGTGACGCGGCTCGAACTCGAACCCGGGCAGTACGACCTGCAACTGTTGCTCGATGGTTCAACCCGTCCTGAAGCCAGCCACAGCTGGCAGCAAATTCAACTCGAACCGGGCGAGACCGTCGTATTCGGCCTCCACTGGCCCGAATCCTACTCGACCCTGGGGGGACGATACCGATGAAACGCTATGCCACGATATTGCTATGCCTGTTCGCCACCGCCTGTGCCAGCACACCTGACGACGGCGTCCGGCCGGACTGGATCGACGGCCAAAGCGGGCAATACCCGCAGGCGCTTTATCTGAGTGGTCAGGGCAGCGCGCTGACCCCGCAAGACGCCAAAGACCGTGCGCGCAGCGAGTTGGCCAAGCAGTTCGAAGTCGCCGTGCGCGAGCGCGGCCAGCAATCGCAAACCTTCAGCAGCCAGCAGGCTGACGGCGAGAGCATCCAGACGCTCGACCAGAAAATATCGCGCCGGCTGCTGACATCGACTTCGAAAAGCCTGCAGGGCGTGCAAATTGTCGAGCAGTGGCGCGACGCAGCGAACGACCAGCATTACGCACTCGCGGTGTTATCGCGCGGTCGCGCGCGCTTCCAGTTCGAACAGGAAATAAGCGCGCTCGACGACCAGAGCCAGCAGTGGCTGCGCCGCGCCGAAGGCGAAAATACGCCACTCAAACGTGCGGGATTAGTACAGCAAGCCATCGCGGCCCAGCAGCAGCGCATCGTCGTGCAAAGCTCGCTGCAGGTGGTCGATAACAGCGGACGCGGCAAGCCGCCGGTCATGTCGCTCGCCGAACTCGAGCGTAGCCGCGATGCGCTGCTGAACAGGATTACCCTGCTGCCGAGCGCGAGCGGCGCGCTGGCGCCTGAATTGACCGAACTGCTCAGCGCCGCGAGCGCCGGCGCCGGATTCAAGATCGGCAATTCTGCCGAAGCCGACTATCGACTGATGCTGGAGGCGCAGCTCGATCCGGTGATCGAACAAAGCGGCTGGTACTGGATGCGGGGGACGCTGCAGTTAAACCTGGTTGACAATGCCGGCAACGATATCGGCGTCGAGCGCTGGGAGCTGAAGGCATCCTCGACCAGCGTCGAGCGCACGCAGCAGCGGTTGCTTAGCGATATCGATGCCTTGTTGAAGGATGAACTGCGGGAAACAGTGCTCGGTTTTGCGGTCAAGCCCTGATCGGAATGCCTGACGCGAAGCAACAGGGTAATGCGCACGACTCGCAATCGACTCTCATCCGCTAACGGGTGCGGCGGGATTGTTATCCGCTGAAGTAAACCAGGCCCGCAGAATTCCGGGGCCAGGATATAAGTAGGCTATGAGGTTGAATGAGATATGAAAATTAAGCTCGACTGGATTTCAGGTCTGCTGATTATTGCTCTGATGGCAACATTGATTGCCTTCTTCACGGGCGTATTCCCGTATCCTTATGGCTGGATAGTTATCACGGTGGTGCTCGTATTTCGCCTGACCGCCAGGCAGAAGCCAGAGCAGTAGTACGGTAGTCTACTGTCCACGGTTTAAGAAGCCGATGGCCTGATCCTTTATTGCATACATTCCGTTTTTATCAGTGGTGCGGGCCTGCATAAAACCACAAACACCGCACCGATTGATTTATTATCCACCGAAACCACCCAAGCCTGAGAGCCACACGATGAGTAACGAAAACTACACACCACCGAAAGTCTGGAAATGGGACAGTGAAAGCGGCGGCAAATGGGCCGGCGTCAACCGCCCGATTGCCGGCCCGACCCACGAGAAAACCCTGCCGGTCGGCGATAAACCGATCCAGCTGTACTCGCTGGGCACGCCCAACGGCATCAAGATCACGGTCATGCTGGAAGAACTGCTGGCGCTGGGCGAGACCGATGCGGCCTACGATCTGTATACCATCGATATCGGCAAAGGCGAGCAATTCGGTTCCGATTTCGTCAAGCTCAACCCGAACTCGAAGATTCCGGTAATACTCGACCAGACCAAATCACCCGCGCAATCCGTGTTCGAGTCCTGCGCGATTCTGTTCTACCTGGCCGAGAAACACGGAGCCTTGCTGCCGCAGGATCCGGTCGACCGCACGGAATGCCTTTCCTGGCTGTTCTGGCAAGAGAGCAGCGCGTCTTTCCTGGGCGGTGGCTTCGGGCACTTCTATAGATACGCACCTTACCCGATGGAATACCCGATTAACCGCTATGCGATGGAAAGTAAGCGTCAGCTGGATGTACTGGATCGTCACCTGGCCCAACGGGAATACATGTGCGTCAGCGGCTATTCGATCGCCGATATTGCGATCTGGTCCTGGTACGGACGCCTCGCGACGGGCGACGTTTACGATGCGGTCGAATTTCTGGACACGACTTCGTACAGCCATGTATTGCGCTGGGCGAAGCTTATCCAGGAGCGGGAAGGCGTACAAAAAGGTCTGGCTGCCGCCCGGTAAATCTGCCTATTCAAACTTTGCATTAAAGGGGGCGGAGGGATTAACTAATAATCCCTCCGCCCCCTCTTTTTTTTGAGGAATTACCTTGTTCTCCACGCGGTAGCGTAACTTGTGGGAAAACCCACATACTGATAGGGTGGCTTGTTAGAGACTGGGACCACTTGACTTGAGGCGAGTTAGAGTGGGTTCTACTCAAGTAATTGGACTCTGCATTTGTCTCTGTTGGGACGACATTCCTGCGACACCGATTTCGGTCAGTCGCTTACCGATACACTGCATAGAGGAGGAATAATCATGCAAAGAGAACAGTTAAGAAAAAGTAGATGCTTCACCAGTTTGTTGCTACCGATATTGCCTATGTTTTTGTCAGCTTGTGTCGCATATCCAACGGGAGATGACGATAAAGGAATCGGCCAGCAAGCGTTCAGCACAATAAACAAGAAATCGGAGTTAATGATCGGAGACGATGCTGCATCGATGCTAGAACTAGCCAAGGACGTGCTTAAAGACGAAGCCAAGCTACGTGGTCGAATATTGCCATACTCCGATGATCCAGGTGACAAAACCAAGAAGCTAGGGCAGCTCATTAGAGAAGTAAGAAAGAGAAACAAAGATACTTCGAAGGGAACAATGCCATTCAAAGGCCTGGGAGGTGGGTATTATCATACCTTCCTTAATGCGGCTGAACTAAATATTGATCCGGCTACGGACGGCTATACAAATTTGGAGGCGAATCCTGAGCTTTGGGGGCGGATAACAGATTTCGAGTTTACGCGTAAATCGAACACCGATACTGGGTCAGGTGAGATGAAGGTTGCTACAATAGAGACCTACAAACTTGGCGACATAATTGTGGGCATGAACACCTTTCTATGGGAAATCAAGATTAACGGTAACGCCTACGTGATCCACGAAATTCAGGGCGGTAATGATCCGGACCCAGCAACTTGGACAGACTCAGATTGGGCAGCATGGGATCCTTTTCCAAATACTTTATTTTTTAGTATAGATATGAAAAAGCGAATCCACGATAAAGGGTTTGACGTCAAGCTGCACGCTCGAGGTACCAAAATTAACGTAACTAAGCTCACAGTAAATGGACATGTAGTCACAGGTAGTGATAAAGACTACTGGCCATTAACGCTTCCTGATAAGGAAAACTGCATCGATATTTTCTTTGCCTTAGGCGATGAAGATGGAGATGGCCAACCAGATCTGGATAAGATACCTACTGAATACCAGCAGTTAACAGAACACGCGTATTGTCTTGGGCGCTGTAAAGGTCCGGCGATCGTCAATTCGCGCTAGGGATTGAGGGAAAAGTTTATCTAATTGATGT
>CAMYON010000008.1:11994-95124 GCA_947260025.1 uncultured Gammaproteobacteria bacterium | reverse complement strand
GTCGAAGCTGACGCCGGTCTTGTGCATGTTTTTCAGCGTGCGCCCGATTAACGGCCCGGCTTCGACCCACTTGTAATAGTCCGGCTTACCCAGCAACACGTCGCGCAATACGCCGTAGTCGTTGTCGATCCCCCAGTGGGTCGCCTCATCGCTCATGAATCTTATCCTTCCGCCAGTGATGTGACGCAGTTTGGCATAATCGAGGGAATCTGAAAATGGAAAAGCCGGGGAGGGCGGAGCAGTTGAGGGGGGAACGGCATACGGCCTCGCGTTACTAAATAACTATGGTCGTCTTTTGCTGCGCGTCATCTTTCTAAGCAGCGGACCCTCCACTGTTCCTGGCAGCAGGCAAGGCTCGGTCATGAGCGGACACCTGCTGCGAGGCAGGTTTAAGCCCGAATTCGTTAAAGCGATGAGAAAAGCCGGCCCTCGCGGCGCAGCTGTGACAGGCGCAGGTACAGCGATATCACAAAAAGCAGGATAAATAGCGCGATGTATAGTTCCTTGATTTCCTGGGCCTGGTCGAAGTAAAAGTTGAAATCGATGGCACGCTCTATTTTCGACGGCCAGGTGGCGATCGAAGCAATCACCGCGGTGGGCAGGCAAACTGACGTTGGCAACAGCCACCAGAACCTGTTCTGGTAATTAATACGGCGCTTGCGTAGCATGAACACTAGCGGCACTACCACCCCTCCGATAAAAATCAGGAGAGATACAATCGCCTTGGGCAGCCGGTCCAGGAATATCGAGGTATTGTGAAAATTAGTTTCCTGCTGGTCGTTTATACTTTGAAAGTACTCGCTCGTTTCCCACCCGAACCAGTGCTGTCCCCAGCTGGCTTCCTCGCCGGCGAAGTAAACGCAGCCCAGGCAGTAGATCAGCAGAAAGATCCTGGGAATATAATGGAGCTCCTTGTGGAAACGACAGAGCACGCTTATTGTCATCCCGAGCGAAACCAGCAACAGAAAAACGGTCAGGTTTTCTACCACTCCTGTCTCGTTCCTGAGCCACGACTCGAGCCCATCTTTCGAATCGGAATAGATGTGAATAGCCCAGCGCGCGGCAAAAAAAACCAGGGGTAGATACAACCACCAGCACCTGGGCAGCTCATGACCTCGGAAGCTGCGACGCTCTTCAGAACGCATTTTTCTTTGTGGAGCTTGGGTTCGGTTTTAGGGTATGTCGATTATTTAAAGCCGGCATAATTATGGTCCCATTGTTATTTTTTTAACATATATACGGAGCCTTGCGCAGGAATTTAACTCGCGAAAATGCGTTCTGCAATATCAATTTTTCAGTTCAGGTTGAAAAAATGCTGCTGGCAGTCCGGCCGACCCCGATTCGGATGCACACGGAAATCGGATATACTGTGGCCTGAATTCTGTTTCTATCGGATTGAAATCTCAGGTCATGCGTTATCGAGAAGGCCAGGAAGTGGACCCGGATAATCCCTATCCGGAAAGTACCCAGATGATGATGGAAATGGCTTACTGGATGTCCATTCCCGTCGGCTTGCTTTTGTTGTGGCTTGGAATCAAGGGTCGAGTGATGTGGCTCAAGGTCTGGAGCGTTGGTCTGATGGCCCTCGGTGTCGGTATTCTTCTCAACGAGTATTTCGGTTTGCTCGATCTTTTCCTGAACTCGCCGGATCCATAGGCTAACAGCCCACGTACTCGTCGCCGTTTTCACTCGTAAACAATTGATTTTACTGGGGAAGGATGGTGGGCCCGGCTGGACTCAACCGGGCCGCGCAGGTCGGGCCGCGCAGGCCAGCGACCAATGGACATTTAGTCCCCTGATCTTCCTTCTGTAAGTATCTGATTTCTATAAAAATGGTGGGCCCGGCTGGACTCGAACCAGCGACCAATGGATTATGAGTCCACTGCTCTAACCAACTGAGCTACAGGCCCCCTGACTTGTCTTATTTGCGCCCGCCCGCGTTGGATTTGATCCGCGCTTGGTGGTTGCATGGCATTTAGCCATGCTCCCGGCGACGCGGCTCAAATCCGCCTTGTCTGGCGAAAAAATCCTGCATCAGGGTATCCGACGCAGGAATGCGAATTGTACGTCATTCCCGCAAAAGCGGAAATCTTATACTGACTGGCTAAGATTGCAAAATTCCGCTACGTTGGAACTCCGCACCCGCCGGAATGACACTTTGACCAGGTACCGGGACATCACATCCAAATGGATGTTAAGTTTCTGAATTTTAAAGATAAGCAAGGAAAGAACTCAAATGCTATCAATACACGGCTATTGATGATGTGACTCGAATAAGATCATTAAAAGTCTATAAGCGGCACACACAACAAAATGCAATAAAATTCGTTAACCATGTGATTGAAAAATTTCCTTTCCATATCCAACAGATTCGCACCCCTCTTAACGCGCTTGCAGCGGCCAGGGTATATCCGTGCAAAAGTGGATGGGCTTGCAAGTCCGCTATGGGGAGAGGTTCCCCATCTATTCGGTTTCGAACAGCGAAATCTTATCCTTTAGGCTAGGATATTTTTTATTCCAGCTTTTTACTTTCCTGTTCCAGGCCCGGGTGATTTTTCTACGGCTAAAAGAGACGCTGTAGTTACACAGTGGTATAAAATCTTTATGCGCTAAACCATCGACGAGCATCCCACGATACGTTTGTTCGTCGACTCGCTGAAGTAAAATGTTCGAGGTATTGAGGTCACAAAAAACGATCCCATTATGATATAAATATTTTTTGACGGCTTCGATCGTTTCAATAACCAATTGGGTTAATGGTTCCTCATTCTTTAACAGATAGTGACGCAGTGTCCTCGAGACGTTGCCGTCAAAATCCTTGATTAGATCGAATACCACACCCTGTCCGCGATTAGTGTTCACGACTTCCCGCATCTGGGCAACCATCGAAAAGTCGGCATTACGTCGCTGTAAACTTCTATAATAGCGGCACTCCCTTCTTTGTGCTTTCTTCGATTTTTTGGGAAACAGAACCTTTACACACAGGTTTTCGTATTCAGGATGTTGATAAACCTGTCGGGTTTGGCCTGCGGTAATCAGATCACTGTCTTTTAGGGTAAGTACGGAGTTCATGATTGATGAAACTATTGAACAGGAATTTCTTCAGGTTATTGAATTGAAAAATCAGATATTTGCTGCAACTGCCAGGCCATTACTGCATTGATTTACCTTAAGGGCGCGAATGTTACCATGCCTGTTAACCAGGCGACTATATATGTCGAGTTCAGGCGGTGTGCCGAGGTCATGGCCTGGTGGCACTGCTTCTGAGTTTTGTCTTCGTCTTCCGACTTTCTACTGTGGTGGCCTCATACAGCGACATGTCGCCGGATAAAATTGGCGACCAGTTGTAGTGATTCCAGTTTGATGAAACTGAATAAATAATCCCCGCGAAAGCGGGGATTATCCAGCTTTACCTTGTAACAAACGGTTTAGTCGGCGTCGATGAAGCTGCGCAGCTGCTCGCTGCGCGAGGGGTGGCGTAGTTTGCGCAGGGCCTTGGCCTCGATCTGTCGAATACGCTCACGGGTGACGTCGAACTGCTTGCCAACTTCTTCCAGCGTGTGGTCGGTATTCATGTCGATGCCGAAGCGCATGCGCAACACCTTGGCTTCACGCGGGGTCAGGCTCGACAGGATTTCGCGAGTCGATTCCGACAGGCCGGCGTTGGTCGCGGTGTCCGCCGGCAGCAGCACGTTGGTGTCTTCGATAAAATCGCCGAGATTCGAATCCTCGTCGTCGCCGATCGGGGTTGCCATCGAAATCGGCTCTTTCGAGATCTTCAACACCTTGCGTACCTTGTCTTCGGGCAGATCCATGCGCTCGGCGAGTTCTTCCGGCTGCGGGTCGCGACCCAGCTCCTGCAGCATCTGGCGCGAAATACGATTCAGCTTGTTGATGGTTTCGATCATGTGCACCGGGATACGGATGGTGCGCGCCTGGTCTGCGATCGAACGCGTGATCGCCTGTCGGATCCACCAGGTGGCGTAGGTCGAAAACTTGTAGCCGCGGCGATATTCGAACTTGTCGACCGCCTTCATCAGGCCAATGTTGCCTTCCTGGATCAGGTCGAGGAACTGCAGGCCGCGGTTGGTGTATTTCTTCGCGATGGAGATAACCAGGCGCAGGTTGGCCTCGATCATTTCCTTCTTCGCACGGCGCGCCTTGGCTTCGCCGATCGACATCTTGCGGTTGATTTCCTTGATATCGTGGATCGACAGGTGTGAATCCTTCTCGATTTTCTTCAGGCGTTTCTGGTAGCGCAGGATCTCTTCCTTGCAGCCTTCCAGCGCCTTGACGTATTTCTCGTCCGACTTGAGGTGGTTGTTAACCCAGTTCAGGTTGGTTTCGTTTGCCTTGAACGTGTCGATGAAGGTTTTGCGAGGCATTTGCGCCTGCTTGACGCACAGGTCCAGGATCATACGCTCGTTGGTACGAATTCGATTGATTACGTCCTTCAGGTTTGCGCTCAGCTTGTCGATGAACAGCGGCAGCAGCTTGATTTCCATCAGCTCCTTGACCGCGCGGTTCATGTTGCGCTCGTAACCCTTTTCATCATTCTTCGCAATGCAGTTCATCGCGCGGTTGAAGGCGCGCTCGATCGTGGTGAAGCGCTTCTCGGCTTCCCCGGGATCGGGGCCCGTGTCGTCGACGTCGGCGTCTTCATCATCGTCGCTGGCCTGCGCGGCGGCCGGCAGCGGGATTGAATTCGGATCTTCCTCGGGATCGACAAAGCCAACCAGCAGGTCGCTGAGCTTCGCTTCTTCCTCGCGCACTTCGTTGTAGCGCTCGATGATCAGGCGCATGGTATCGGGATAGCGCGCCAGCGAACTCATCGCCTGGTTGAGGCCATTCTCGATACGGCGGGCGATCTTGATTTCACCCTCGCGGGTGAGCAGCTCGACGGTACCCATTTCGCGCATGTACATGCGCACCGGATCTGTCGTGCGGCCGAACTCGCTGTCGAGCGAGGCCAGCGCGGCGGCGGCTTCCTCGGCGGCGTCTTCATCCGGCTCGGTTTCGGTGTCGCTCAGGATGTCGGTCGCTTCCGTGGGTGCAGACTCATGGACCTTGATCCCCATGTCATTGATCATGCGGATAATGTCTTCGATCTGTTCCGGCTCGACGATGCCTTCGGGCAGATGGTCATTGACCTCGGTATAGGTCAGAAAACCCTGTTCCTTGCCCTTGGCAATAAGTTCTTTAAGCCGGGATTGTTGGTCTTGATCCATGGTGCCTCGAAATAGTGAATGTTGCGGGGTAACAGTACATTATATAAGACTATTTTCGCTTTTTCCAAGATATGTTCTTGTTATGGTTGATTAGTGAACAATTTTTTGTGCTCGAGTTTTTCCGCCTCTGACAGGGCCTCACCCGATTGCAGCTTGGTTATCAGCTGCTTCTGGCGGTGGTCAATATACTGTTTTTGTAGCCTTTGTAAACAGTCGGAAAACATTCGTTCCAGGCTATCGTCGTCCTCGATCGGGGGTTCCATCATCGCCAGTTTGTAGAGGTGGGGCTCGTGCTCGTCGCCGCGAAATCGATCGAGCAGGTTTTGCGTGCTGATTTCGGGTTCGTCGTGGATGCGGTCGAGAATCTTGAGCAGCAGGTCGACGCCGGGAATATCGCTGTCCGCGAGCTCGTGGTGGGTACCGGTGGCGTTGGCCAGCGCGGGTTTCTTCAACAGCAGGTTGATTGCCAGTCGTGTCGGGGTCCAGTGCTGCTCGGGCATCCGGGTCGGGGCGGACCTCGAGGGCTTGTCTTCACCGAGCAGGCGCAACATGCGGCCGTCGATTTTTTGTCCCAGGCGCTGCTCGACCTCGGCCAGGATCTGGTCCTTCAGGCTCTGCAGCGGTATCTGGCCGAAATAGGGCCGCAGGCGGTCGAGGAACTGGGCGCGGCCTTCGAGCGTCTTGATATTGCATTCGCTGAGCAGGTGCTGAAACAGGTACTGGGTCAGGGTCGATGCCTGTTCGGCCTGCTGTTCGAACGCGGCCTGGCCGAATTCGCCGATGTAGCTGTCGGGATCCTGCCCCTCGGGCAGGAACAGGAAACGCGCCAGTCGGCCTTCCTTGAGCGACGCCAGGCATTCCTCGAGCGAGCGCCAGGCGGCCTTCTTGCCGGCGGCGTCGCCGTCGAAGCAGAACACCAGGGTCTTGCAAACCCGGAACAGCGATTCGATCTGGCGGTTGTTGATCGCGGTGCCGAGCGTGGCCACCGCGGTCTGCACGCCGTGTTCGGCGAGCGCGACGACGTCCATGTAACCCTCGGTGATATAAATCCGATCGATATTGGTGACGGCCGTTTTCATTTCGTAGAGGCCGTAGATTTCGTTGCCCTTGTGAAACAATGCCGATTCGGGCGAATTCAGGTATTTCGGATTGTCCTCGGGATTTATTACGCGTCCGCCGAACGCAATCGTGCGCCCGCGGCGATCGCAGATCGGGAACATCAGGCGGTGGCGAAAGCGGTCATAGGGCTTGCCGTGGTCTTTCAGGATCAGCATTCCGGTATCCACCAACAGTTTTTTATCGCCTTCGAGATTATTCCAGCCCTCGGGCGCGTAGCCGATGCCGAAGGTTTTGGCGGTCTGCCCGCTGATGCCGCGGTTCTTGAGGTATTCGATCGCGGCTTGCGAGCTTTTTAGCTGCTGCTGGTAGTAGGACGAACATTTCTCCAGGACCTGGAACATCGGTTCGAGGGTATCTTTCGCCTGCCGTGGCGGTCCGCTGCCTGCTTCGTGAGGCACTTCGATTCCGAGCGAGGACGCCAGCGATTCGATCGCCTCGACGAATTCCATGTGGTCGTAATCCATCAGGAAGCCGACCGCGTTGCCGGACTTCTGGCAACCGAAGCAGTGGTAGAACTGCTTGCCCGGGCTGACCGAGAAGGATGGTGTTTTTTCACCGTGGAAAGGGCAACAGGCCCAGTACTCGCGGCCTTTCTTTTTCAACGGCACGCGGCTGTCGATGACCTCGACGATATCGACGCGATTGAGCAGGTCATCGATGAAGGAACGCGGGATCCGACCGGACATGGCTAGACCAGAACCGGGCCGCTAGGCGGCATTTCTTTGCAGGGTCTCCAGCAGGGAATCGAATTCGGCCGCTTTCGGTTTGACCATCCAGATCTTGCGCTTGAAGTGGTTGAAGTTTTCCAGGATGTAGCGACCCCAGTCGCTGCCGGTCTCCTCGACGTACTCGGCGATAGCCTCTTCGAGGTAAAGGCGATGGCTTTCCATCGACTCGTCGACGATGCGGTGTATGTCGATGAGTTCCTTGTTAACCCGGTCAAAAAAGTTACGGTCGAGATCCAGTACATAGGCGATTCCGCCGGTCATGCCGGCGCCAAAATTGTAGCCGGTGTTGCCGAGGATTGTAACAATACCACCGGTCATGTATTCACAACCGTGATCGCCGATACCCTCGACCATCGCGTGTGCGCCGGAATTTCGGACCGCAAAGCGTTCACCGGCGAGCCCCGCGGCCAGCAGCTTGCCGCCGGTCGCGCCATACAGGCAGGTATTACCGATAATGGCCGCATCCTGCGAGTTGAAGGCGCTGTTTGCCGGCGGTGTAATGACGACCTTGCCGCCTGCCATTCCCTTGCCGACGTAGTCGTTGGCGTCGCCTTCGAGATACAGGTTGAGGCCTCCCGCATTCCAGACGCCCAGGCTCTGCCCGGCGCTGCCCTTGAGCCGCAGCGTGATGGGATTTTCTGACATGCCGTGATTGCCGTGAAGGCGCGCAATTTCGCCCGACAGGCGCGCACCGATCGAGCGGTGCGTATTGTTGACCGCGTACTCGAATTCGGCGCCGCTGGAGTTCTCGATGGCCGGCATGCAGTCCGCCACCATTTGTTCGGCTAGTTCACCCTTGTCCCAGGGCTGGTTGCGTTCCTCGGTGCAGAAATGCGGTAGCGCAGGATCGACGCCCGCGTCCGACAGGATCGGTTCCAGGTTTAGCTTGCCCTGCGCCGGCGTGCTGCCGTCGATAATCTCGAGCAAATCGCCGCGGCCTATCAGATCCTCGAGCTTGCGCACGCCGAGGCTCGCCAGGATTTCGCGCACCTCTTCGGCGATGAAACGAAAATAGTTTTTCACCTTCTCGGCAGTGCCGACGAAATGCAGCTCGCGCAGGGTCGCGTTTTGCGTCGCCACGCCGGTGGCGCAGTTGTTTAAATGGCAAATGCGCAGGTACTTGCAACCCATCGCCACCATCGGCCCGGTACCGAAACCAAAGCTCTCGGCGCCGAGAATCGCGGCCTTGACCACGTCGAGCCCGGTCTTGAGGCCGCCGTCGGTCTGGATCCGGACCTTGCTGCGCAACTGGTTGGCGCGCAGCACCTGGTGAGTTTCGGAAAGCCCCAGTTCCCAGGGAGAGCCGGCATACTTGACCGAGGTCAGCGGGCTGGCACCGGTGCCGCCGTCGTAACCGGCAATCGTGATCAAATCGGCATAAGCCTTGGCGACGCCGGCGGCGATCGTGCCGACCCCGGCCTCGGCCACCAGCTTGACCGATACCAGCGCCCGTGGGTTGACCTGCTTGAGGTCGAAGATCAGTTGCGCCAGGTCTTCGATCGAGTAAATATCGTGGTGCGGCGGCGGTGAGATCAGCGTGACGCCGGGTTTCGAATGCCGCAGGCGCGCAATCATTTCGTTGACCTTGTTGCCGGGCAATTGTCCGCCCTCGCCGGGCTTGGCGCCCTGGGCGATCTTGATCTGCAATACCTCGGCGTTGACCAGGTAGTGCGGGGTGACGCCGAAGCGTCCCGACGCGATCTGCTTGATCTTGGAAACCTTGTCGGTGCCGTAGCGCGCCGGGTCTTCGCCGCCTTCGCCCGAATTGGAGCGCCCGCCAAGCTGGTTCATCGCCTGCGCCAGCGTCTCGTGCGCTTCGGGTGACAAGGCCCCGAGCGACATACCTGCCGAATCGAAACGCGCCAGGATCGATGCGCTGGGTTCGACCTCGTCGATATCGATCGACTGTTGCGGTTTCAGGCGCATCAGGTCGCGCAGCGCGGTGGCGGGGCGGTTATTGACGATGTTCGCGTATTGCTTCCACTCGTTGTAATCGCCGCTGTTAACCGCCTGTTGCAGGCTGTGCACCACGTCCGGGTTATAGGCATGGTACTCGCCGCCGTGAACATACTTTAGCAAGCCGCCCTGGTTGATGCTCTTGCGCGGATTCCAGGCGAACTTGTTGAGCGCTTTTTGTTTGGCCTCGAGTTCATCGAAGCCGATACCGTCGATGCGGCAGGTGGTGCCCGGAAAGCACAGGTCCACGACTTCGCGGTGCAGTCCAACGATTTCGAACAGTTGCGCACCACGGTAGCTGGCGATGGTCGAGATGCCCATCTTGGAGATGATCTTGTACAGCCCCTTGTTGATACCCCCGCGGTAGTTGGAGCCGGTATCCGGGCACTTGATCTCGGGAATTTCGCCAGTGCGGGTCATGCCGACGATGCTGGCGTAAGCCATGTATGGATAGATAGCGGTGGCGCCGAAACCGAGCAGTACCGCCATCTGGTGCGGATCGCGCGCGGTGCCGGTTTCGACCACGATGTTGGTGTCGCAGCGACCGCCGGTATTGCTCAGGCGATGGTGCACGGCGCCAGTGGCGAGCGCGGCGTGCACGATCAACTGTTCGCGCGGGATATCCTTGTCGCTCAGCACGACTATGACGATCCCGCGGCGAGAAGCCTTTTCGGCCTGGTCCTGGATGTCGATGATCGCCTGCTTCAGCGATTTCTTCGTCGGATCGTAACCGAGCGAAATGATCTCGTGCGCGTAACCCCTGTCGTGCCAGGCCAGCAGGTCGACGATTTTCTGTTCGGACAGGATCGGCGAGCTGACAATCAGGCGGTCGGCATGCTCGGCGGCCTCGTTGAACAGGTTGTGCTCGCGGCCGAAGCAGGTTTCGAGCGACATTACTATTTTTTCACGCAGCGGATCGATCGGCGGGTTGGTGACCTGGGCAAATTGCTGGCGGAAACTGTCGTAGAGCGAGCGGGCCTGGTGCGACAGGACCGGCAGTGGCGTATCGTCGCCCATCGATCCGGTGGCTTCCTGCGCATCCTGCGCCAGCACTCTCAGGATCTGATCACGCTCCTCGAAGCTGACCTGGAACAGCTTTTCCAGACGGGTCAGCGTTTCCCTGTCCATCGCCAGCGCCGAGAACGGCGAGGCCACGGGGTCTGCACTCAGCCGGATCAGGCGATCGCGCAGCCATATTTCGTATGGGTGGCGGTTCTGTAACTGCTTGTCGATGTCTTCCGACATCAGCAGCTTGCTGGTCTTGGTGTCGGCGGCGATCATCTGGCCGGGCTTCAGTCGCCCCTTGGCGATCACGTCCTCGGGTGCGTAGTCCCAGACGCCGATTTCCGACGCCAGCGTGATATGCCGGTCTTTCGTCATGACCCAGCGCGCCGGGCGCAGGCCGTTGCGATCCATTACGCAGCAGGCGTGGCGACCGTCCGTCAGCACGATACCGGCCGGCCCGTCCCAGGGTTCCATGTGCATCGACGAGTATTCGTAAAACGCATGCAGCGCCGGTTCCATGTTGTCGACATTCTGCCAGGCCGGCGGGATCAGCAGGCGCACCGCGCGGAACAGGTCCATGTCGCCGGACAGCAGGAAATCGAGCATGTTGTCGAGCGAACTCGAATCGGAACCGGTCATGTTGACGATCGGGTTGATCGCGTCGATATCCGGCAATTGTTCCGACCTGAACTTGTAGGCGCGGGCGTTGGCCCAGTTGCGATTGCCCTGGATGGTATTGATTTCGCCGTTATGCGCGAGATAACGGAATGGCTGTGCCAGTTTCCACTGCGGCCAGGTATTGGTCGAGAAACGCTGGTGGAATACGCAGATTGCCGATTCCAGCGCCGGATCGTTCAGGTCCTGGTAAAACACCGGTAGATTTTCCGGCGTGATCAGGCCCTTGTACGACAGCACGTCATTGGACATGCTGGAAATGTAGTAATACTGCTCGATGCGGCGGTTATCCTGCGCCTCGAAGGCCTTGCCCGCGGCGCGGCGCGCGAGGTATAGCTTGCGGTTGAAGTCGGCGCGCGACAGGTCGTCAGGCGCGTTGACGTAAACATGGTAAATCGCAGGCAGCGATTTAAGCGCTTCTTCGCCGCAGGCCGTCGGGTCGATTGGTACCTCGCGCCAGCCGGCGACCTCGAGGCCCTGGGCGATTATTTGGTCGGCGATAACCTGCTGTGAAATTTCGGTTTCGTTATCGAACGGCGAGACGAACGCAAGGCCGACCGCGTAACGCCGGGCGCAGTGGATACCAAGGATGTCGGCCTGTGCACGCAGAAAGGAATCGGGCTTTTTAAGCAACAGGCCGCAACCGTCGCCCGACTTGCCATCCGCGGCTACCGCGCCGCGATGCGTCAGGCGTGCGAGCGCCTCGATCGAGGTTTTGACGAGCCAGTGGCTGGGTTTGTCGTCGATATTGGCGATCATACCGAAGCCGCAGCTATCTTTCTCGAAGCCGGGTTGGTAAAGACCTGTCAATTCGTTGCTCATACCTGTCGCGTTGCGCTCCTCGTTTTCCTCGCCCGTCGCCAGCGCTCGGTGCTGGCCGCTGTCCGGGGAGTGGCGATTTTAGTGCGGTCAAAAGGCTGGACAGTATACCCATCCGGTCTCGATAGATAAATCAACTCTTGCGAGTAGTTCTTGTTTGCACCAATTTAGTGCAAAAGTCAGGCGACCAGGGTTTGCAGTAGTTTTTCGTGGTCGTAATCCCCGGTAACGCAGGCTTCACCGAGCTTGCGCAGCAGGATCAGCTTGATAGCACCGTCTACCGCCTTCTTGTCGACGGCCATCACGTCAAGGAATTGCTCGCTGGATATCTCGGCGGGTGGCGCTATCGGTAGCGCGGCTCGCTGCAGCAGGGCGATGCTGCGTTGGCGCACGCTATCGTCGATCCAGCCCTGGCGTATCGACAGGTCGATTGCCATCACCATACCCGCTGCTACGGCTTCACCGTGCAGCCAGTTGCCATAGCCCATGACCGTCTCGATGGCGTGACCAAAGGTGTGTCCCAGGTTCAGAATCGCGCGCAGCCCCGCTTCGCGCTCGTCCTGCTCCACCACGCGCGCCTTGATCTGGCAGGAAACCAGCACCGCCTGCGCCAGCAGATCGGTGTCACCTGCCATCAAGCCATCCATGTTCTGTTCCAGCCAGGCGAAAAACTCGGCGTCGTAAATCAGGCCGTACTTGATGACTTCGGCCAGTCCGGCGGAAAGTTCGCGCGCGGGCAGGGTGGCGAAGCTGGAGATGTCGGCGATCACGCACCGCGGCTGGTAGAAACTACCGATCATGTTTTTGCCGAGCGGATGGTTGACGCCGGTCTTGCCGCCGACGGAGGAATCGACCTGGGACAGCAGCGTGGTCGGCATCTGGATGAAATTAACACCACGCTGATAAATGCTCGCCGCGAAGCCGGCGACGTCGCCAATCACGCCGCCACCGAGCGCGATGACGGTGGTGCGCCGGTCGTGGCGCTGGCGCAGCAACAGGTCGATGACGGATTCGGTCGACGCCATGGTTTTGAACTGCTCGCCATCCTCGAGAGTCAGGTGATCATGCCGGATATCACAAGCCTCGAGCGCCTGCTGGACTCGCGCCAGGTAGAGTGGGGCGACGGTCGTGTTGGAGACGATTAATGCCGAGCTGCCGTGGACGTGCGGGCCGATCAGCTCGGCCTGCCCGAGCAGGTCGAGGCCAATGTAAATCGGATAGCTGCGTTCGCCCAGGTCGAGCCCTAGTTTGTGAATGATATTCATGCTTATGTCAGATTGTCGGGTAACTGGTTGATGATATCGGCCGCCAGCCGGCGCGCCGCGCGCCTGTCGGTTTTTACCGCGAGGTCGGCGAGGTCGAGATAAATCGGGCGGCGTTCCTGCAGCAGGACCTCGAGGCGCTGGCGCGGATTCTCGGTTTGCAACAAAGGTCTTTTCTTGTCGCGTGCCAGTCGGTTCATCTGCTGGTTGACCGAGGTGTCGAGAAAAATAATATATCCCCGTTGCTTGAGCAGCTTCTGGTTATCCTTGCGCAACACCGAGCCGCCGCCGGTTGCTATGACCCGGTTGTCCTGGCTCAATAACTCGATTAGTGCGTTGCTTTCCCGGTCGCGAAAACCCTGCTCGCCCTCGATGTCGAAAATACGGGCAATATCGACGCCGGTGCGTTTTTCGATAAACTGGTCGCTGTCCTGAAATTCACGATGCAAGCGCCTGGCGATAATATTGCCGATGGTCGACTTGCCGGAACCCATGGGCCCGACCAGGATAATATTACGGTGACTCATGCCGCTATGATAACTCAAACCCGAATTAACGGATTCAGCTTGAACAAAAAAAAGGCAGCCACCGGGGCTGCCTTTTCGCTGTTACGAAAGTACGGTTATCGAATATCGAGATTCGCGCCCTGAAGAATCTTCGGCGTTACGAAGATTAAAAGCTCGGTGCGATCGTCGACCTGGACGGTAGACTTGAACAGGTTACCGATCAGCGGCAGGTCGCTGAAGAAGGGCACCCGGGTCACCTGGCTCGTTTTCTCGGTTTCATAGATACCGCCGAGCACCACGGTCTGACCGTTGTCGACCAGCAGCTGTGACTGCACCTCGCGGGTATCGATACTGGGAGCGGCCAGGCCGGCGCCGAAAGCTACCAGTTCGCCCTGGTTGTCCTTATGGACGTCGAGGTCCATGATGACGCGGTCATCCGGGGTTATCTGCGGGGTGACCTCGAGCGACAGTACCGCCTTTCTGAACTTCAGCGTCGCGTCGCCATCGTCCAGTTCGAGGTAGGGGATTTCCACACCCTGTTCGATGCGAGCGGTGTGCGAATCGGCGGTGATTACCCGCGGACTCGATACCACTTCACCGCGACCTTCGATCTGGGCCGCCGACAGTTCCATTTCCAGCAGTGTGCCGAGCGGCAGCTTGGCCAGCGCCAGCGCAAAGCTACCGGCAGGGTTTTGCACCGGCAGGTTGACGTTGAGCGCGTCGCCTGCATTAAGAGCGTTGTTGTTAATCAGGTCAGTGACGCCGTTCAGGTTGCCGGAGGTTATTGCACCGTCACCCGTGGTATTGGTACCGAAACTATCGTTGCTGATACCAAAGCGGACACCCAGTTCCTTGCTGAAGTCGTCGTTGGCAATGACCACGCGCGATTCGATCAGCACCTGGCGTACCGGGATGTCGAGCTCGGCCAGCAGGACGCGCACGTTGGCCAGGCTGGAGTTGGTATCCTTGACCAGCAGGGTATTGGTGCGTTCGTCGACGCTTACCGAACCGCGAGGCGACAGGATCGCGTTGTCCTTGAGCTTGAGCAGGTCCGCCATATCAGCAGCCTTGGCATAGTTGACCTTGATGAACTCGGTACGCAGGCGCTCGAGTTCTTCAACCTGCTTGCGCGCCTCGAGTTCGAGCTTTTCGCGCGCGGCGATTTCGTCGGTCGGCGCGATCAGAATGACGTTACCGGCACGACGCTGATCCAGGCCCTTCGTCTTGAGAATGATATCCATGGCCTGGTCCCAGGGCACGTTCTTCAGGCGCAGGGTCAGGTTACCTTCAACCGAGTCGGAGACCACCAGGTTGAGGCCGGTAAAGTCGGCCAGCAGCTGCAGGACCGAGCGAACCTCGATATCCTGGAAGTTGAGCGAGAGGCGCTCTCCGGTAAAGCCGAACTTGTCCTTCTTCTTCTTTTCCTCTTCTTCCTTGGAAATTGGCGCCACTTCGATGGTGTAAACACGATCGGTCTGGTAGGCGAGATGTTCGAAATCCCCGTCCGAGGCAATGGCCATTCGAATGTTGGCACCTTCCTGGATCGAGTCGATATAGCTGATCGGAGTCGCGAAGTCGCTGACATCCATGCGTCGCTGCAGTTCACGCGGCAGTTGCGAACCGACCAGCTCGACATAGACGACATTGTTTTCACGCCATACGTCGGTGCTGATCGTGGCCGTGGTCAAATCGATAATAACGCGGCCTTCGCCGTTAGGGCCACGCTTGAAGTCGACGTTGGTAACACCCTTGGAAACCGCCGAAACGGCTGGTGTGGGGGTGGCACTGGCGCTGGCCGTTGTGGCTGCAGCCTCGGTTGCGGCGGGTTCGGCCAGGGTTTGATCGCCACCGGCGAGCGTCAGGGTGACCTGGTTACCACTGACATTGGTGGTGTAATTAGCCTTTTGCGAGAGATTCAACACCACGCGGGTGCGGTTTTGCGATGAGGCGGAAATGATGCTTTGCATCGCGCCGATGCCAACCTGCATGTTACGTTGTTCGAGCCTGTTTTCAGTTTCGCCAAAATCGAGCGCGATCCGTGCCGGCTCATCGATGGTGAAGGTACGCGGAGCAACCGCGGGTTCGTCGAAAGTAAACACGACCTGTACTGTGTTGCCGGTCATCACCGAGTAATCCAGGCCGACCAGGGCTCTTGCCGAGGCGTCTCCAAAAGCGAACAGACACATTGCGGCTAGCGAAGCCTTGAGTGTTCTGGTTATTTTCATCTTATTACTAACACTGTTCATTGGTGTTTCCTCTCGTTACTCGATCAACGCGACCGCTGATGAGCGTTCGATATAGTTTCCCAGTCCGTCTGGGACAATTTCAGTTAATTCAATAGTCTGGTCGGTTAGCGAGACAATGCGGCCGTGGTTCTGGCCCATGTAATTGCCTTCGACAACGCGGTGTATAGTGTTATCCGGCGCGAATATCAGTCCCCACTTGATCCCATCCTTGTCGTCGATGGTTCCCTTGAGGCGCAGGGTATCGAGCGGGAAGTCTTCCAGCGGTTCCTTGACGCGGTCCAGGTCGGGCCTGAGCCCGCTGCCGAGTTGGGCGATTTCCTCCGGCACTTCGTCCGGGCGCCGGAAATCAACCAGCTTGAAAGGGTCACGCAGGTCGTGTGACGCATATTCGAATTTTTGATAGGGCGTGAACTCCGGGATAGGTTCGATACGACCCGGCGGTTTGGCCCGGACCTGTTGTACGAACTGTCGCAAGTCACCCAGCCCCTCACCACAACCGGAAAGCCCGCCAATCAGACCCACCAGCAGCGATAACTTGAGCAGTTTCTGTAACCATCCTGTCATTGCTCATCCTCCTGGAGATATCGATAAGTCTTCGCCGTGGCCGACATTTTCAGCTTGGCAGAGTCTTCCTCTTCCTTGTCGAAGGGTTCCAGATTCATGTCGCTGATAGTCACGATCCTCGGCAGGGCCGCGATACCGCTGATGAAGGTGGCGAGCTGGTGATATGAGCCGGAAACCTCGAGCGCAATCGGCAGCTCGGCATAGAATCCCTTTTTCTCTTCCGCACTGGGCTTGAATTTCTTGATCTCGAGGCCGGACGCGAGACCGGTTTGCGAAACATCGACCAGCAGGGATTCGACCTCGGTGGTTTCGGGCAGCTGCCGCAGCAGGGCGCCGAAAGAGGCTTCCATCTCGGCCAGCTGCTCCTTGTAGAGCTCGAGCTTGGCGGCTCTTTCGGCCTTGATCTTGAACTGGTTCTTGAGTTCTAACTCTTTTCTTTCGTGCGTTTCCAGCACTCTCAGCTGCTCGCGGGTATCGAAGTAAATACCGGCGGCGATGATTGCGATAAACAGGAAGGCAAATACGCCGAACTTGATCGAGTTCGGTGCCGTGCCGATATTATCCGGTTCCAGGTGATGTTGGAGTTCGTCCCAATTCATTACTTAAGACCTCCATCATCTGTTTCTTCCTCGGTTGCGTTGGGCGAGGTTTGTTTGACGGTCAGGGTGAAAGTGCTGATACGGTTAACGGTGATATCCTCGATTTCGATAACCGTCAGGTTGGGATCCTTCAGCCATTCCGAGGCAGACAGGTTACGCATATAGGTTGAAACCCGCGCGTTCGACTCGGCTTCACCGTTGATCAACAGGTTACCGCCGTTCTGCGTCATCGTTTTGAGGTATACGCCGTTCGGCACGGTAGATACGATCTCGGTAAACAGGTGCACTATAGAAGGACGGCTACCCTGCAGATCCTGGATGACCTCCATGCGCTCGATCAGGCTGCGACGAACTTTTTGCAGCTCGCTGATTTCCTTGATCTCTTCGTCTACCTTGGCGATTTCAGCGGTCATGAAGCTGTTACGGGACAGCTGGTAGTCGATTTTTGCCTGCATCTGAAAATGAATCAGAGCGACGATAGCAGCGGCTAGCACACAGGTCATAACCGCCATCACGGCGAATTGTTTTTTCTGTTCCTGGCGCAGTTCTTCGCGCCAGGGCAGCAGGTTGATCTGTGTCATGATCATGAGTATTCAGCTCCTCGGATGGCTAGTCCCGCAGCGATCAGGAAGGAGGGTGCATCTGCTTCCAGGTTAGCCTTGTTGACACGGCTCGACGACGACATGTCGGCGAACGGATTGGCAATCGTTGTCGGCACGCCGATGTGGGATTCGGTCAATTCAGCCAGGTTCGGCAAAGAAGCGGTTCCACCGGCCAGCACCAGGTGATCGATATCTCCGATCGGGCCACCAGCAGAGTAAAAGAATTGCAGAAATCGGCTGACCTGCTGGGCCGTGGTTTCCTTGAACGGTTCTAGCACCTCGGGTTCGTAATTATCGGGTAAACCACCCTGGCGCTTTGCCAGCCCCGCCTCTTCATAGGAGAGACCATAGCGGCGCATGATTTCTTCGGTTAACTGCTTGCCACCGAAGTTCTGCTCGCGGGTGTAAATCAGGTGATGGTTATGAATGACGCTGAGGGAAGTCATGGTTGCGCCGATGTCGACAATGGCAACAGTTTTGTCCATGCCTTCGTCAGGCATTTGCGACGCCATGGCCGTGAATACCGTTTCCACGGTGTAGGCCTCGATATCGACAATTTTGGGCGTCAAGCCGGCGAGTTCGACCGCGGCAACGCGATCGTCGACGTTTTCGCTGCGACAGGCGGCGAGCAGCACGTCGACGGTTTCGGGATTGGTTTCGGTTTCACCCATAACGCAGAAGTCGAGATTGACTTCTTCCAGTGGGTAGGGGATGTACTGATCTGCCTCGAGCTGAATCTGCCCTTCCATTTCGTCTTCGCTAAGAGTGGCGGGCATCGTAATTTTCTTGGTGATTACCGACGACCCTGATACCGCGATGGCGCAAAACTTTGATTTTATTTTTGACTTGGCGAGCGCACGCTTTACACTCTCGCCTACGGATTCGACTTCGGCGACGTTTTTTTCGACGACCGCGTTAGCGGGCAGGGGTTCGACTCCTATGCCTTCAATGCGGTAGCTGGAACCGGTTTTGCTGAGTTCCATCAACTTGACCGATGTTGAACTGATATCGAGCCCAATTAATGGTGGTTTTTTGCGCGATAGAAACACCAGTATCCCTCGTAAACGTGCCTGTGATACTAGATCTTATATAACAAATTACATTAAGATCTAGTTGTAAGTATATAAAAAGTTAAATTATTCTAATTAGTCAAAAAAGAGTCTAGTGCATGAATTCATACTTGTCGATACTTTTGAAGTAATTGTTGATGTATATAGCCTAACCTGATGAAAAAGCTACTAAAAATTGTGTCATGGCTTTTTGCGGCCGGATCTATCGTGCTGATCGCCGGGGTATTCTATATTTACGCGGTTTTGGTCCCCGGGTTGCCCACGATCGACCATCTCGAAGATGCACAGTACCAGGTGCCCTTGCGGGTCTATGATCGCAATGAAATTCTGCTGGCCGAGTTCGGTGAGCATCGCCGGATTCCGGTCGAATTCGACAAAATTCCGCGCTACCTGATCGATGCCGTGGTGGCGGTCGAGGACGACCAGTTCTGGAACCACTTGGGCGTCGATTTTTATGCCCTGCTGGCCGCGGCTTACGAGGTCGCGACTACCGGTCGAAAAACCCGCGGTGGTAGTACTATCACGATGCAGGTTGCGCGTAACTTTTTCCTGAGCCCCGAACAGACCTACGCCCGTAAGTTTAACGAGATTCTGCTGGCGATGAAGATCGAAAGCGAATTCCCCAAGGAAAAGATCATGGAGCTTTACCTGAACAAGATCTTTCTCGGGCACCGCGCTTACGGAATCAGCGCCGCTTCCCAGGTTTATTACGACAAGCAGCTAGATGACCTGACGCTGGCGCAGGCCGCGATGATCGCGGGCCTGCCGAAAGCGCCTTCCAAGTACAACCCGATATCCAATCCGGAGAGGGCGCTGATCCGGCGCAATTATATTCTGGGCCGCATGCGCATACTTAAATACATAGACGAGGAAGAACTCGAGCTCGCGCTGAACGAGCCGATCACCGCCGAACTGCATAAGACCCGCACCTTTGCCGACGCCCAGTATGTCTCCGAACTGGTGCGTGCCGAATTGTTCGAGCAGTATGGCGAAGAAATATACAAGGCGGGGCTCAAGGTCTACACCAGTATCGACGGTGAGATGCAGGCGGTAGCCAACAAGGTGTTGCGCAGGTCACTGCTCGATTACCATCGTCGTCACGGCTATCGTGGCGTGGTCGGCAATCTCGACCTGGCCGAGATCAAGGAGGACCCATTTGAAGAAGACCTGATCATCGACAACCGGGTTGGTGGTCTGCGTAAGGGCGTGGTTATTTCGCTCAACGAGGCCGCGCCAATTATCGGTGAAACCGATGACGAGGGTGAGCCCAGGATGAGCAAGGCGAGTGCCACGGTGCTGATTTCCAACTATGAGCAGATCGAAGTGCCTTTCGAGGGTGGCATCGACTGGGCTGCCAGGTTTATCGATGAGGATAACCAGGGGCCCAAGCCCGAGAAGGTCGCCGACGTACTTGCCGTCGGTGACGTAATATGGCTCGAGAATCGTGACCAGCAGTGGCTGCTCGCCGGTATACCGCGGATCGAAGGCGCGCTGGTATCGATCAATCCCTCGGATGGCGGGATCCAGGCCATGGTCGGTGGATTCGATTACTTCAAGAATAAATTCAATCGCGCGACCCAGGCGCGCCGCCAGCCGGGTTCTGCTTTCAAGCCGTTCATCTATTCGGCGGCGCTGGATAAAGGTTTTACCGCAGCCAGCATTATCAACGACGCGCCGGTGGTGTTCGACGACGACTCGCTCGAAGCAACCTGGCGGCCGGAAAATTATTCGGGCAAGTTTTACGGGCCGACACGCCTGCGAGAGGCTCTGGTCAAGTCACGTAACCTGGTGTCGATCCGCATTCTGCAGTCGATGGGATTGCGCTATGCGACCAATTACGTACAGCGTTTCGGATTCGAGCGCGAGCAAATGCCCTACGACCTGTCGCTGGCGCTCGGCAGTCCCAGCTTTTCGCCGCTGCAGATGGCTCGCGGTTACGCGGTTTTCTCCAATGGTGGCTACCTGATCGAGCCTTACATTATCAGCCGGGTCGAACTGGGTAACGGTGATGTCATCTATCAGAATCAACCCCTGACCGTATGCCAGGGCTGTGAGGACGAGGATTTGCAAGCTCTGGCCGAAGCCGAAGCGCAGGCTGCAGAGCAACAGGAGCTGGAGTCGCAGCAGACCGAATCGCAGCAAGTCAACGAGCAGCAGGCCGAGTTGCAGCAGGCGGCAGAACAGTCGGAAGCGCAGGCGGCCGAGACCACTGAGCCGGGCGAAGAAGAGCAGCTCGAGACGACCGCGCTCGACGGACAGGAAGAGGCTAACGGCGATGCCGAGATCGAAGCCGAGGCCGAGACTATATTTAAAGTTGTCGAAACCGGGCTCGAACCGCGCTACGCGCCGCGCGTCATCTCGGCACAGAATGCCTTTATTATGCGTTCGATGATGCGTGAAGTGGTGCAGCGCGGTACCGCGGTGCGCGCCAAGGCGTTGGGTCGCAGCGATATTGCCGGTAAGACCGGAACCACCAACGACCAGGTCGACGCCTGGTTTTGCGGATTCAACGACCAGGTCGTGACCACGACCTGGGTAGGCTTCGACAATCAGCGCAAGATGGGCCGGCGCGAAACCGGAAGTCGGGCCGCCTTGCCGATGTGGATAGATTTCATGAAGCTCGCACTCGAGGGGCGCCCGGAAAATCTTCAGGAACAGCCGCAAGGCCTGGTTACGGTTCGCATTGATTCCGCATCGGGGGAACGCGCAGATCGCGATAGCCGCAACAGCCTGTTCGAGGTATTCCGCGTTGAAAATGCGCCCCGTGAGCTGGTCGTCAAATCGACCACAAGCGATTCGACCGGGGTGGTGGTTAGTGTGCCGGAGTCGGAAGAAGAAATCGTCGAAGACATCTTTTAACGCGTCTGCACTTGTTATTTTTTCCGCTGGCGGCGTTGAAATCGTACTCGCTCGGTTATGCACAGGACGTGCAGTATGCCGATTTTGCAGGAGCAAAAATCGGTCATTTACCAGATTGTAAACTCCCTCGTTGCGTGCGATTTCGCCTTGCCAGCGTAAAAAATCCCGGCGCGCAAGCAGATTAAAAACTTCCCAGATTTTGGCGGTTTGATGGCCTTTCGTTGTTTGGCTTCTGGGATAGCAGACAGGGTTCGTTTCTGGGTAAGTGGGAATTCGAAATTGCGCGGTGAGGGCTAGATCCTCGCTGGCGCTGGGATCTGGTGATCAGGCAATCCTTTTGGGATTGCGGAGCTGTCGATAAGCGCCGAGGCGCATTTCGGGACGTCGGGTTTGGGGGATTACTTGCGGATTTCGAGGCCGAATTCGTGGACGGCGTCGACCAGTACGCCGAGGTGATCGGGATTGACGGTCTGGTGGATGCCGTGGCCCAGGTTGAATACGTGGCCAGGATGGTTGCCGAAGCGGGTTATGATTTCTTTGGCCTTGTCCCGAATCTTTTCCGGGCTGGCGTAGAGCACGCATGGATCGAGGTTGCCCTGTAAGGCGACCCTGTCGCCGATGCGGCTGCGAGCCTCGTCGATATCGATGGTCCAGTCGAGTCCTGCCGCATTGCAGCCGGTGTCGGCAATGGCTTCCAGCCACTGGGCGCCGCCCTTGGTAAACAGGGTTACCGGAATGGTCTGGCCGTCGTGCTCGCGCTTGAGCCCTTCCACGATTGTCTGCATGTAGTCGAGCGAAAACTCGCGGTAGGTCTGAGGCGTCAGCACGCCTCCCCAGGTGTCGAATACCATGACGGCCTGCGCGCCGGCCTCGATTTGCGCGTTGAGGTAGGCGATAACCGACTGCGCCAGTTTATCGAGTAATTGATGCAGCGACGCCGGATCGTCATACATCATTCCCTTGATATGCCGATACTCCTTCGAGCTACCGCCCTCGACCATGTAGGTCGATAAGGTCCAGGGGCTGCCGCTGAATCCGATCAACGGTACCTTGCCGTCCAGTTCCTGCCTGATCAGGCTTACCGCATCGGTTACGTAGCGCAGCTCTTCCGATGGGTCCGGCACCCCGATGCGTGCGATGTCCGACGCGCTGCGCAGCGGGCGTTCGAATTTCGGGCCCTCGCCGTCGGCGAAATAAAGCCCGAGCCCCATCGCATCCGGAATGGTCAGGATATCAGAGAACAGGATGGCAGCATCCAGTGCGAAACGCCGCAGCGGCTGCATCGTCACCTCGCAGGCGAGCTCCTTGTTCTTGCAAAGGTCGAGGAAACTGCCTGCCTGTTTGCGGGTTGCGCGGTACTCCGGCAGGTAGCGACCGGCCTGGCGCATGATCCAGACCGGTGTGGTGTCGGTAGGCTGGCGCAGCAGCGCCTTGATCAGGCGATCGTTCTTGAGCGTGGGGAATGCCATCAAACTTCCAGGTAATCGAGAATGCCTTCAGCCGCCTGGCGTCCCTCGTAGATAGCGGTCACGACCAGGTCGGAGCCGCGCACCATGTCGCCACCCGCGAAAATTTTGGGATTGCTGGTCTGGAAAGGAAACGCGTTCTGCTCAGGCGCCAGAACGCGGCCGCCGTCGTCGGTGTCGATGTCATGCTCGCCAAACCAGGCGGCCGGGCTGGGGCGAAAGCCGAAGGCGATAACGACCACGTCGGCGGGCAGGATTTCCTCGGAGCCGGCAACGATCTGCGGGAGACGACGGCCCTGTTCATCGGCTTCACCGAGTTCGGTGGTAACCAGCTTAATGCCCTCGACTTTACCGTTACCGATGATTTCTACCGGCTGGCGATTGAACAGGAATTCCACCAGTTCCTCGCGGGCATTTTGCACTTCACGCATCGAGCCGGGCATGTTGGCCTCGTCGCGGCGATAGGCGCAAGTGACGCTATCTGCGCCCTGGCGGACCGCGGTGCGCAGGCAGTCCATCGCGGTATCGCCGCCGCCCAGCACCACCACGTTCTTACCCTTGAAGTCGATAAACTCGGGCTTGTCGCCATCGAATTCGATCTGATCGTGAATGTTGGCAACCAGGTAAGGCAGGGCTTCGTAAACGCCGGGCAAATTTTCGCCGGGAAAATCACCCTTCATATAGGTATAGGTTCCCATGCCCAGGAAAACGGCGTCGTACCTGGCCAGCAGTTGCTGAAACTCGATGTCCTTGCCGATTTCAGTATTCAGGCGGAACTCGATGCCCATGTCTTCGAACATTTTTCGGCGCCGCGTGACCACTTCCTTCTCGAGTTTGAAGGGCGGGATGCCGAAGGTCAGCAGACCGCCAATTTCGGGGTACTTGTCGAACACCACGCAGGATACGCCGTTGCGCGTTAGCACGTCGGCGCAGGCAATGCCGGCCGGGCCGGCACCGACGATGGCGACTTTCCTGCCGCTGTCGACCACGTCGGACAAATCCGGGGCCCAGCCCTGTTCGATCGCCTTGTCGGTAATGTATTTCTCGACCGAACCGATAGATACCGCACCAAATCCGGTATTCAGCGTGCAGGCACCCTCGCACAGCCGATCCTGCGGGCAGATCCGGCCGCAAACCTCGGGCAGGCTATTGGTTTTGTGCGACATTTCGACGGCTTCGAGCAGGTTGCCCTCGGCCACCAGTTTGAGCCAGTTAGGTATATAGTTGTGAACCGGACATTTCCACTCGCAGTACGGGTTGCCGCATTCGATACAGCGCTCGGCCTGGTCGGCAGCTTCCTGCTGTTCGTAGTCGCCGTAGATTTCGCCAAACTCCTTGATGCGCACGAAGGCCGGCTTCTTGCCGGGGTCGGTGCGTTGTACTTCCAGGAACTGGAATACGTTTGGCATGTTGCGGTAGCCGCGCTTTCCTAGTCGGAAAGCCGGGATTTTATCAGCTGGCTTACCTGGCCCATATCTGCGCGGCCCTGCAGCTGTGGTTTGAGCATGCCCATGACCTTGCCCATATCCTTGATAGAGGCGGCGCCGGTGGATGCGATGGATTGTTCGACCAGGTCGTTGATTTCCGCCTCGGACAGCGCTTCGGGCAGATATTCCTGGATGATCTCGAGTTCTGATTGCTCGATCGCGCTCAGGTCGTCTCGACCGGCCTTGTCAAACTGGGTGATCGATTCACGGCGCTGCTTGGTCATCTTGTCGAGCACCGCGGTGATGCGGCTATCGTCGAGCTCGATGCGCTCGTCGACTTCGACCTGCTTGATCGCGGAAAGCATCAGCCGGATAACGCCCAGACGACTCTTGTCACCGCTTTTCATCGATGACTTCATGTCGGCCTGGAGTTGGGACTTGAGAGTTTCCGACATCTTGAGACTAGTAGAGGCGTCTGCGAGTGCCGAAATCCTTGGAGATGCGTTTGAAGTTGCGTTTAACGGCAGCGGCTGATTTGCGCTTACGAACCGCTGTCGGTTTTTCGTAATGCTGACGACGACGCGTCTCGGTGAGCACGCCCGCTTTTTCGCAGGAACGCTTGAAACGACGCAGAGCGAAATCAAATGGCTCGTTGTCCTTTACTTTAACTGATGGCATATTTGATGATCCAGTTTGTTAATTAACGGTGCCGCCCCTGGCAGCCCGGCTTTAAGAGCCGGATAATTATAAGGAGGCCGCACCAAATATCAATCTTAATCACTAATTAAAGTCCTGTAATTTATGAAAGTATTGGGCATCGAAAGCTCCTGCGATGAAACCGGCATCGCGGTCTACGACACCGAAAGCGGCCAGATCTGGCAGCGGCTCTACTCGCAGATTGAAAAGCACCGTGAATACGGTGGCGTGGTGCCTGAGCTGGCTTCACGCGATCACGTTGTCAAGGCGGCGCCGATGCTGGTGGATATCCTCGCCGAAATAGGCGCCATCGATGATATCGACGCGATTGCCTATACCCGTGGCCCCGGGCTGATCGGCGCCTTGATGGTCGGAGCCAACCTGGCCCGCGGGTTGGCCTGGGCGCTCGACAAGCCCCTGCTGGGCGTGCATCACATGGAGGGACATTTGCTGGCGCCGATGCTGGCCGACGAAAAGCCCGAGTTCCCTTTTGTTGCGTTGCTGGTGTCGGGCGGTCACACCATGCTGGTCGATGTCAGTGCAATCGGGAGTTACCGGATTCTGGGCGAAACCCTCGATGATGCGGTCGGGGAGGCTTTCGACAAAACCGCCAAGCTGCTCGGTCTGCCTTATCCCGGGGGTCCGGAACTGGCGCGGCTCGCGGATTCGGTTACCGAATCCCGCTTCGAGTTTCCGCGACCGATGACCAATCGCCCGGGGCTCGAGTTCAGCTTCAGCGGATTGAAAACCGCGGTGCTCAACGTCGTTCGTGAACACGAACCCGTGGCCGAAGGCCTGCGTGCCGAAATTGCACACGCGTTTCAGCTGGCCGTGGTGGATACACTACGCATCAAGTGCAGACGCGCGCTCGACGAGACCGGTTATCAAAGCCTGGTGATCGCGGGCGGCGTCGGTGCCAACCGGTATTTGCGCCAGGAGCTGGATCAGTCGACTCGCAAACAGGGTGCGCGGCTGTACTTTCCCGCGCTGGAGTACTGCACCGATAACGGCGCCATGATCGCCTATGCCGGCGCTTTGCGCCTGCTGCAGGGCCAGTGCGACGAAACCGTCAATGACGTTTTGCCGCGTTGGTCGCTCGAATCGTTGCCGATCCTCCAGAACAACTGAATTGTTCAAGGTCTCTTCGAAGGGGTCAGAGCAAAAATTCCGGAACTAGCGTGCCAGCGGAATAACAATCGGGGAATTTTTGATCTGACCCCGGTCTTCCTGGCGTTACGATACCTGGGGTCAGACCAAAAATGCCGGCAACAGACATGCTATGACTCGAATCTAACCGGCATTTTTGCTCTGCCCCCCTCGAGGCCACCCGGGATATCAGGATTCCATGCCGCGAATCAGGCGCAGGATGTTGCTCTTGTGGCGCCAGATCAGAATTGCCGACAGCAGGACAAATACGCAGGCGATCTGCAGGTCCTGCGTACGCCACAGGATGACCAGCGGCAGTGCTGCAAACGAAATGATCGCCGCCAGCGATGATATTTTGAAAACCTTGGCGAACAGCAACCAGGTTGCGCTCAGAATCACGCCGCTCATCCAGTCGAAAGCCAGCGTCGCCGCTATCGCGGTGGCAACTCCCTTGCCACCCTGGAAACGAAAGAATATCGGGAAACAGTGTCCGACGAATGCGGCAAAGCCGGTCAGCGCTACCAGCAGCAGGTCGAACTGGAGCCAGTGTGCGACCAGCACTGGCAGCAGCCCCTTCAAAAAATCTCCCACCAGCGTGAAAAAAGCGGCCTTTTTGCCGGCGATGCGCAGCACGTTGGTTGCGCCCGGATTGTTCGAGCCGTGTTTGCGAGGATCCTCGAAGCCCATGATTTTGCTCAGCAAAATTGCCGAGGAAACAGACCCGAGCAGGTAGGCAGAACACAGTAAAGCGGAAGCTTCGAGCATTATTGATTTGAATTGTTTGGCTGTCGGCACTCTACCAGATTAGTTTGGCGCTGACAGCCGGGGGAATCGATTACAGTGCTCGCAGGGGCAACAAATGGCTGATTTTGCTCGCGGTATTCGGGTAGAATTCGTCGCCGGCGGCCTCCACGGGATTTACTGGCCGCATGCTTCGCAACCGGCGGCATCTCGAAAATTGCCCCGCCGTGCGCGCTTCCGTAAACAACCCGGGAATGGTTTTGGACCTGCTCAATTCGCCTCGGCTGGATAAACGAATTATCATAAATCTCTTCGATCGTGCTGCAAAAAGCTACGATAATGCTGCCATATTACAAGAAGAGGTGCTAAACAGGTTGCTGCAGAGACTGCAGTATATACGTCACCAGCCGGCGACAATAATCGATGTCGGCTGCGGCACCGGGAAGGGTATCCAGGGACTGCAAAAACACTACCCTGGGGCACAGGTATACGCTATCGATATCGCTCAGAAAATGTTGCTACAGGCGCGCTCCCGCTACCGATTTCTGAGCAGAAAGCGACTGCTTGCCGCGGATATGGAGCGCTTGCCGTTCGCAGCGAACTGCTTTGACCTGGTGTTTTCCTCGCTGGCCTTGCCGTGGAGTAATGACTTGCGCGCAACGATTTCCGAATTTGCGCGGGTGGCGAAACCCGGCGCGCTACTGCTTTTTACCAGCTTGGGTCCGGGCAGCCTGCAGGAGCTGGCGCAAAGCTGGCGCGCGCTGGACGATTATCCGCACGTGCACCAGTTCATCGATATGCATGACGTGGGCGATATCATGCTGGCCGCGGGTTTTGCGCAACCGGTGGTGGATGCCGAAACCATTCGCCTGGAGTATCGCGATTTTCGTTCCCTGCTGGATGACCTCAAGCAGGTCGGCGCGAGCAATGCCGATTTCGGCCGTCGGCGAGGACTGACGACGCCTCGCCAGCTGGCGCGGCTGGAAGCCAGTTATCGAGAGCAGGGATTTAAAAACGAAAAATTTATTGCCAGCTACGAGGTGGTCTACGGCCACGCGTGGCTGGATTCGTAGTCGTAGTGATCAGTAACCGGATGGCAGTACGCCGTGCGGCTGAATCCAGCCCATGAAGAACGAGATTGCGATGAAAACGAAAGTAAAAATGGACAGGGCGATACGAATGGTCAGAAACGTGGCCGTGCGGCTGGACTCCCCGCGTTCCTTGACCAGGCTGAACATGCTGGCGCCGAGACTGAGTACGATCAGCCCGAGCAGCACAACGATAATGACTTTTACGAATAACATGGCAATAGATACGCAGCGGGTCAGTTTACTGGATCACCGGCCAATGTCGATATGAAATTCGGCAAGCACGAGTTTCGTCCCGCCCGGTGGTCGATTTTACTGACGGCCGCCGGAATGGCGCTGTTTGTGGCGTTGGGTATGTGGCAACTGCAGCGCGCGGCGCTCAAGGATTCGATTCAGGCCAGCTTCGAACAACGCCTCGCGGAGGACTACCATGAATTGAACCTGGCGGACGATCTCGCCGATGTCCAGTACCGCAAGCTGAGATTAAGGGGGCGGTATCACGACGCGCACCATTTCCTGCTCGATAACCAGGTGCATCGGGGCAGGGCGGGTTACCAGGTAGTTACCCCTTTTTATCTGGCCGACAGTGACCATATAGTGCTGGTCAACCGCGGTTGGGCGGCCTGGGGCGCGTCGCGCGAGCCTGTGCCAGAGATACTGCCGACTAACGCTGGCGACAGCGTCAGCGGTATCGCGTTCGTTCCGGGTGAACCGGCGTTGGTACTCGGTGAGGTCGAACTCAGCGGGAACTGGCCACAGCTGATCCCCTACGTCGATTTGGCGGCCTTACAGCGGCAGTACTCGGAGCAACTGTTGCCGCTGGTGCTATGGCTGGCGCCGGAGCAACCAGGCGCTTACGTGCGCGAATGGGATCCCGTCTGGTTGCCGCCCGAAAAAAGCCGGGCATACGCGGTGCAGTGGTTTTCGTTCGCCGCGATTGCCCTGATATTATTTGTAGTGTTGAATTTGCGGAAAACTGAATGAATTCGGAACAACCCCAGAGCCTGTTCTGGTACCGGGTCAAGTTTCTGACCCTGGTCGCGGTCTTTCTGTCACCGTTTATCGGCGGCTGGCTGGCTTTTTACGTATTCGATGTCAGGCCCGAGAGCGGCAACTATGGCACGTTGGTGGATCCGGTAAGAAAAATCGACTGGCCGCAGCTAACCGGTCACGATGGCAAGCAGTTCGAAGACGGGTTCGGACGCCGCTGGACTTTCCTGATGTTCGTCCGCGACGACTGCGAAGAGTTATGTTATTCGAACCTGTTTTACATGCGCCAGATCCGAACGCTGCTGGGGCGCGATACCATGCGGCTGCAAAATGTTTTGATCACGGCCCGGCCGCTGAGCGAAAAGACGAAGGTATTTTTGCGCGACTACCCTAACCTGGTGGTGATAGAGAACGATCGCCAGTCGCAGCTTTACTCCCAATTCGATCTGGACGGGCTCGGCGAGGTCGGCAGTACTCCCAAACTGTACCTGATCGATCCCGATCAGAACCTGATGATGCATTATCCGCCGGAAAACGATCAAAACCGCGTGCTCGAAGATATCAAGAAACTGATGAAGTTATCGCAGATCGGGTGAGTCTGTTATCATCCGTCGATTGAACCGTAACCAGAATGCCTGTATAACGCCGGCTTTCGTGAATCCCGAAAGAATACCGACCACCCGATGACCGCGCTGACGCTTGCCTCCTGGAACCAGTACTACAACCTGACCAAGCCCAAGGTCGTTTTCCTGATCGTGTTTACCGCGATGGTCGGTATGCTGCTGGCCGCCGAGGGCGCGGTGTCGCTCGATATCTTCGTCTTCGGCCTGCTGGGTATCGGTCTTGCCGCGGCCTCCGGGGCGGCGATCAACCACGTGGTCGACGAACACATCGACCGCATCATGGAGCGTACTCGCAATCGACCGCTGGTCAGCGGCGAACTCGACCAGAAATCGGCGTTGATTTTCGCGTTATCGATCGGTGCGCTCGGTATTCTGATGCTGGTGGTTTTCGTCAACCTGCTTACGGCGGTCCTGACTTTCTTCTCGCTGGTTGGCTACGCCCTGATTTACACCATGTACCTGAAGCGGGCGACGCCGCAGAATATCGTGCTCGGGGGCGCCGCCGGCGCCGCGCCGCCGTTGCTGGGCTGGACCGCGGTCACCGGCAGCGTCGATACCGAGGCCCTGCTGCTGTTCCTGATCATTTTCGTCTGGACTCCGCCGCATTTCTGGGCGTTGGCGATCCGCCGGCGCGAAGAGTACGCCAAGGCAGATATCCCGATGCTGCCGGTGACGCACGGCGTGTTGTTCACCAAGATCCAGATCTTGCTGTATACCGTGCTGCTGGTGGTGGTTACGATGATGCCGTTCATCGTGCAAATGAGCGGCCTGATATACCTGGCTGGCGCGTTGGCCCTCGGGGTCGGTTTCCTGTACTACGCGATCAAGCTTTACCGTGACGAGCAGCCCAACGCGATCGCGATGAAGACTTTTGGGTATTCGATATTCTACCTCAGCCTGCTATTCGCGTTCCTGCTCGCGGATCATTATGCGCGCGTCTTTATCCGAGGCTGGTTTCTCTAGGTACCGGCGAAATGCAGCACCAGCTGCACCACGCCCATCAGCGTCAGCACAAACACCAGGCCGAACAGTAATCCCATCCAGATAAAATGGGAAACCTTACCGTGCTTGAAATCGCGTTCACGGTTGGCGTTACTCTGCACCCCGATAAACGCCGCCAGGGTGCTTTTAAGCAATTGCCAGAAGCTTAGATGCCGTTCTTCGTCGGTACCGTCCTGCGGTGCATCATTCAAGGTTGAAATCCCGTATTGATTGTTCTAGATTAGCCATTGTGACAGTCGGCCCCGGGGGTCGGTATATCCCATCGCGAGTAGATTGTATTCCATCATGGTCAGCGTCAGTAAATTTGATTCCAACGATTCCTTCCGCTTCGTGCTGTCTCCCAACTGTTCGATCAGCTGGCGCGAACTGGTTTTGTTTTACATTTTTACCTGCGTCGTCGCGCTTGCGATCGGGGTCTTTTTTACGCTGCAGGGCCTGTGGCTGGTGCTGCCGTTTTCCGGCCTCGAAATGCTGGCGCTCGGATTCGCGCTTTACCTGACTTCGCGCAAGGTTAATCGCAAGGAAGTCATCACCCTGGACCAACGCCGCACCAGGATCGAGAAAGGGGTGCAACAGATCGATAAGAGCTGGGAATTCGAGACCCCGTGGATACGCCTGGTCGATGAGCCAGCGAGCAGGCCAGGCCGACCTCGAAAGCTCGCCATCGGGTCCCACGGGAACTACGTAGAGGTCGGCGATTTTCTCGATAATTCTGAAAAGGATCGGCTAGCGTTTCAATTGAAAGACTGTATAATTCGCGATTGATTTCAAGTGCCGTCTAAGCGAAAAAATACCGACGGCGTTTTTGTTTTAAATACCGACATATCTTCCGCGCTTTGGGCAAAGCAGCGGGCCTGTGATCTAGGGAGTTAAGAATGAGATTCACGAAGTTGACCAAACCTGGTTCGGTGTTCCTGGCGGGTCTGGCGTCATTGTTTACGATGCCTGCCGTGCATGCCGAATATGCATTGAATATGACCGAGAGCGTGACCCCGATCGGTCGTCAACTTTATGGCCTGCACATGCTGGTTTTCTGGATCTGCGTCGGCATCGGCGTGGTTGTTTTCGGCGCCATGGCCTGGTCGATTATTTATCATCGCAAGTCCAAGGGCGCACAGCCGGCCAACTTCCACGAAAGCACCACCGTGGAAATCATCTGGACCATCGTGCCGCTGCTAATCCTTATCGGAATCGCGATTCCCGCGACCGGTACCCTGATCGATCTCGAGGACGCCAAGACCGACGCCGAGATTACCGTGCAGGTAACCGGTATCCAGTGGAAGTGGAAATATACTTATGTCGACGAGGATATCAGTTTTGTGAGCAACCTGGCGCAGTCGAGCCGCGATGTCATGAAAGATCCGATCGGAAATGAAAACTACCTGCTCGAAGTCGACGAGCCGCTGGTGCTGCCGGTCAACAAGAAAGTGCGCTTTCTGTTCCACTCGGATGACGTGATCCACGCCTGGTGGGTGCCCGAGCTCGCGGTCAAGCAGGATTCGATTCCGGGTTTCATCAACGATTCCTGGGCGCTGATCGAAGAACCCGGCACTTACCGCGGGCAGTGCGCAGAGCTGTGCGGCAAGGACCATGGTTTCATGCCGATCGTGGTGGAGGCGGTTAGCGAAGCTGAATACGAACAATGGCTGGTGAGCAAGAAAGAAGAAGCGGCAGCTGCTGCTTCGGCAGCCGAGCAGGAGTGGTCCATGCAGGATCTCGTCGCTCGAGGTGAAGAGGTCTACAAGGCCAACTGCTCAGCGTGCCACGGTGTTACTGGAGCGGGAATTCCAGGAGCGTTTCCGGCGATGACCGGCAGTGCCATCATTAACGACCCGGACCCGTCGGCGCATATCGATATCGTCGTCAACGGCAAGGCGGGTACCGCGATGGCATCCTACAAGGGTCAACTCAATGACGTTGATATTGCCGCGGTCCTTACCTATGAACGCAATGCGTTGGGCAACAGCGTGGGTGACACGATCCAGCCTGTCGCGATCAAGAATGCAAGATAAGGGGTATTAGATGTCTACTGAAATTACACACGACACCGCTCACGACGAGCACGATCATCACGGTCCGGCCAAGGGCCTGATGCGTTGGGTTACGACGACCAACCACAAGGATATCGGTACCCTGTACCTTTGGTTGTCTTTCATCATGCTGCTGTACGGCGGCGCGATGGCAATGGTTATTCGCCTCGAGCTGTTTCAGCCCGGGCTGCAGTTCGTAGAACCCCATTTCTTCAACCAGATGACCACGATGCACGGCCTGGTGATGGTGTTCGGTGCAATCATGCCGGCATTCGTAGGCCTCGCGAACTGGCTGGTGCCGATGATGATCGGCGCGCCCGATATGGCGTTGCCGCGCATGAATAACTGGAGTTTCTGGATTCTGCCTTTCGCGTTTGCGATCCTGGCATCGACCTCGTTCATGGAAGGCGGCGGACCGGCTTTCGGCTGGACTTTTTATGCGCCGTTGTCGACGACTTACGGGCCTGATTCGACCGACTTCTTCATCTTCGCGGTGCACCTGATGGGGATATCCTCGGTGATGGGTTCGATCAACATCATCGCGACCATTCTTAACATGCGTGCCCCCGGCATGACCCTGATGAAAATGCCGCTGTTCGTCTGGACCTGGCTGATTACCGCCTACCTGTTGATCGCGGTTATGCCGGTACTCGCCGGTGCGGTTACCATGATGCTGACCGACCGTCACTTTGGCACCTCCTTCTTCGACGCGGCTGGTGGTGGCGATCCGGTCATGTTCCAGCACATCTTCTGGTTCTTCGGGCACCCCGAAGTGTACATCATGATTCTGCCGGCCTTCGGCGTCATCTCGGCGATCGTGCCGACCTTTGCGCGCAAGCCGCTGTTCGGCTACAGCTCGATGGTTTACGCCTCCGCGTCGATCGCGATCCTGTCGTTCATGGTATGGGCGCACCACATGTTCACCACCGGCATGCCGGTAGCGGGCGAGCTCTATTTCATGTACGCGACGATCCTGATCTCGGTGCCCACCGGGGTCAAGGTGTTCAACTGGGTGACCACGATGTGGAAAGGTTCGATGACCTTCGAAACCCCGATGCTGTTCGCACTCGGATTTATCGTCATGTTTACCATCGGTGGATTCTCCGGCCTGATGCTGGGCGTGGCGCCGGTAGACACGCAATACCACGATACCTATTTCGTCGTTGCGCATTTCCATTACGTGCTGGTAACCGGCGCGCTGTACTCGATTATCGCCGCGTTTTACTACTGGGTACCGAAGTGGACCGGGCACATGTATGACGAGACTCTCGGCAAGATCCATTTCTGGTGGTCGACTATCGCGGTGAACGTATTGTTCTTCCCGCAGCACTTCGTCGGTCTCGCGGGTATGCCGCGCCGGATTCCGGATTACTCTTTGCAGTTCGCCGAGTTCAACCAGATCTCTAGTATCGGCGGTTTCGCCTTCGGCCTGGCCCAGATATTTTTCCTCTACATCGTGATCAAGACGATCAAGGGCGGCGTGAAAGCCACCGACAAGGTATGGGAAGGCGCCACCGGGCTGGAATTCGAGGAACTGCCTTCGCCGCCGCCTTATCACAGCTTCACCCAGGCGCCGCAGGTCAAGTAGGCGGTAAGGTACAGCGACTCGTGACCACGATGCAGCAGCGACAGCACGACGAGGATTACTTTACCTCCGTGGAGCGCCGCCGACGTACCTGGCGTATTGTCGTGGCGCATGTGCTGATAGTGGTCACGTTTTTCGTCGCCACGTTTCTGTGGGGCAAGTTTTAATGAAGACCAGCCCGCTGAAACTGGCCCTGATCCCGGTGCTGATGTTTGGCTTCGGTTTCGCCATGGTGCCGCTGTATGACGTGATTTGCGACATAACCGGCCTCAACGGCAAAACCGGGCGCATCCAGGCTGCCGAGATCACCGATCCGGTCGATCGATCGCGTACTATCGAGGTGCGTTTCCTGGCGAACACAAGTTCCGGTTTGCCGTGGCACTTCGAACCGCTGGTGAAGAAGATGGAGATCCACCCGGGGCAGGTATATGAAGCCATGTACCGGGTGCGCAGCACCAGCAAGGATAAAACGCTGGGGCAGGCGATTCCGAGCGTCTCGCCCGGAACAGCGGCCGAGCATTTTAACAAGACCGAATGTTTCTGCTTTACCCAGCAGGCGCTCGAGGGCTACGAGACACGCGATATGCCGCTGCGATTTGTCGTCGGCAGGGACATATCGGACAAAATAGAACAGATTACCCTTTCCTACACGTTCTTCAGTCAGGACCAGGGATAAAAATCGCATTTCGGATATAGAGAGAGACGATCCATGAGTAGTGCTACAAACGAAGAATATTACGTACCACATGGCACCCACTGGCCAATCATTGGTTCCATCGGATTGGCGCTGACTGTGGTTGGTATTGCCAACTACCTGCACGACACCTGGAGCGCGACCCCGATTTTTGTCGGCCTCGCGATTATTGTTTTCATGATGTACGGCTGGTTCGGTCAGGTCATTACCGAGTCTCTGAGCGGGTTTTACAGCAAGCAGGTGGATGCGACTTTTCGCTGGAGCATGAGCTGGTTCATTTTTTCCGAGGTCATGTTCTTCGCCGCCTTCTTCGGCGCATTGTTCTACGCGCGACAGTATTCCATTCCGTGGCTTGACGGCGCGTCGAATAACGACGCCACCGCGCAATACCTGTGGCCGGATTTCGAAGCGGCCTGGCCCCTGTTGTCGGTGCCGGTATCAGAAAAGTTCAATGAAGCCACGGCGGTTATGGGCGCCTGGGGCCTGCCTGCGATCAATACCGCGATCCTGTTAACGTCGGGCTGGACCGTAACCCTGGCCCACTGGGCGCTCAAGCGCAGGGATTCAACCTGGCTGGTTTACTGGCTGTTCGCGACCGTTGTCCTCGGTTTCGGATTCGTCGGGCTGCAGGGCTACGAGTACGTGCACGCCTACCAGGATCTGAATCTGCGACTCGATTCGGGAATTTACGGCAGCACCTTTTTCATGCTGACCGGGTTCCACGGTTTCCACGTTACCATGGGTGCCATCATGCTGACGATCATCATGATCCGCGCCGCCAAGGGTCACTTTACACCGGAAAATCACTTCGCTTTCGAAGCGGTTGCCTGGTACTGGCACTTCGTGGACGTGGTCTGGCTCGGATTATTTATATTCGTTTACTGGTTGTAGACAACCAGCGAGCTACGCTAAATAAAAAGCCCGGCCATGCCGGGCTTTTTTTCGCCTGCGTGTACCCCTGGTGACCGAAAGAAAAGGTGCTCGCACATGCGCGGTATTGTACGAGCGCATTAGTGTTGTCGAGGAGTTTAGTTCGAGAGAGCAGATTTATGCGGTGACTTGAGTCGAGCCCGACTCTTCTTTCTGGTCCCATTCATCGAGCAGGATTTCGAACTCAGGTGCCGGCACCGGCCGCGAGTAAAGGTAGCCCTGGCCGAAATCGCAGCCGAATTCCTTGAGCAACCGATTCTGGTTTTCGGTTTCAACGCCTTCCGCAATTACCTTGATGCCTAGTTTTTTTGCCATGACAATAATGGCTTCGCATAGCGCGAGGTCGTTTTGCTCATAGTCCAGGTTGCGTATGAAAGACTGGTCGATTTTTAGATAGTCGATATCAAACTGTTTCAGATAGGACAGCGATGAATAACCGGTGCCGAAATCATCGATCGCAATTTGAATCTCGGCCTCCCTGAAATCGAGCAGGCGATTGGTGATCTTGTCGCGCGCATCCATCAACAATCCCTCGGTGATCTCTACGCTTACGGCCTGCCCGCTAATGCCGAGCTCGTCAAGCTGCGCAAACCACTGGCTCATGGCCGCCGCCTCATCGATCCATTGCGTGGGGGAGGTATTGATGCTGATTTGAAAATCCGGATTGTAGCGTTCCCGCCATTGGCTGGCCTTTTCGATGGCTTTATAAAAAACCCAGCTGCCAATCTCGGAAATCAAACCCGTTTCTTCCGCGATCGGAATAAATACGGCTGGGCTCACCAGGCCTGATTCGGGGTGATGCCAGCGTAACAAGGCCTCGGCCTTGGTCACTTTATCCTGGTGTAGATCGATAATGGGTTGATAGTAGATTTCAAACTGTTCTTCGTTAATTGCTTTGCGTAAGTCGCCAATCATTTTGCGTTTTCTGAGCGCGCGCTGTTGCAATTCTGGGGTGAAAAAATTAAACCGGTTGCTGCCCTCGGCCTTGGCAGCATACATCGCCTGATCGGCATTACGCTGCAGGCTTTCGATGTCTTTTGAATCCTGCGGATAAAAAGTTACCCCGATACTGGCGGTCAGAAACACTTTTTCGTTGTCGAGTTGGAAAGGTTGCGCCAATGCATCTAGCAACTCCTGGCATATCGGCTGTACCGCCAACTGATCGTCGATGTTTCCGAGGATGATCGTAAACTCGTCGCCGCTGAGTCGGGAAACGGTATCGATTTCACGCACGACTTTTTGCAGGCGATTGGCAATTTCGATGAGCAACAGATCTCCCATTTCGTGCCCCAGCGAATCGTTAACGTCCTTGAAGCGGTCGAGGTCCAGGTACATCAGTGCCAGCGACTGGTTACTACGGTCGCAGGATCGAATTTCGTGCTCGAGCTTTTGTAAAAACAGGTTGCGGTTGGGAAGACTGGTTAGCGAATCGAAGTTAGCCTGGTTCCAGATCACGGTTTCGGCGTGCTTGCGCTCTGAAATGTCCCGGATGTAGGCATTGAATTCCTGCACGTCGGGGGAGTCGAGAACCGAAAGCGACATCTCGACCGGAAACTCATGGCCGTTTCGATGCAGGGCGTGAATCTCGATCAGGGTGTTCAGTACCGAGGCTTCTCCAGTTTCGAGATACCTTTTCATTCCCTTGCGATGGGCAGCCCGGTAGCGAACAGGAATAATGGTGTCTTCGATCCTTTGGTCGAGAATCTCATCGGCACTCCAGCCAAAGATCTTCGCGGCCTGCTGGTTCCAGCCGGTTATGTGACCGTCAAAATCCATTTGTACCAGCGCATCGATCGACGACTCGAAGAAAGCCTCGAGCTTGGTGTGCTGGGCGAGGATGATTTCCTTCTTTTGCCGCAGGTCTGTCTCAAGCGCCTTGACCCTGGCTTCAAGCAGGCTCTTTTCGACATCTTCTTCAGCAGAAGAATCGGTGTCCGGCATAGAATCGGTGTCCGGCATATATATAAACTCGATTGATAACAGCCTTGATTATAGTATTTATTTATAAAGACACCGGATACAAAAAAGCCCGGCAGAACCGGGCTTTGATTTTGCGATTTATTGGTTCGCGTCAAGCGACGAATGACGACTTGATTGTTTTGAAAGCGTTGCTCTCGATCTGGCGTATACGTTCGGCGGAAACACCGTATTCGTTCGCCAGCTCATGCAGCGTCGCCTTGGGTTCGGTAAGCCAGCGGCGAGTCACGATAGCCTTGCTGCGATCGTCCAGTTCTTCCAGCGCTGCCCCCAGCATTTGCATGTTATTTCGCTCTGTATCCTGCGACTCGAGCAGGCGCTCCGGAGACGGGCTGTTGGATGCCAGCGAATTCGCCGGCGCCAGGTAAGCCGAGTCTTCGTCCTCGTCGCTGGTCGGGTCGAAAGCGAGATCATAGTTGTTGAGACGGTTTTCCATCTCGATTACGTTCTCGCGGGTGACGCCCAGCGTTTCAGCGACGTGATCGATCTCTTCCGATTTGAACCAGCCGAGTCGGGTTTTCTGGCTGCGCAGTTTGAAGAACAGCTTGCGCTGTGCCTTGGTGGTAGCCACCTTGACGATGCGCCAGTTTTTCAGGATGTACTCGTGAATTTCGGCCTTGATCCAGTGCACCGCGAAAGACACGAGGCGTACGCCCACCTCGGGGCGGAATCGCTTGACCGCCTTCATGAGTCCGATGCTGCCTTCCTGGATCAGGTCGGGGACCGGCAGGCCGTAGCCGGCATAGTTGTTGGCAACTTTGATGACAAAACGAAGGTGCGGCAGGACCAGTTTCTGAGCTGATTCGATATTGCCGGTTTCCTGCAGGTCTTTTGCCAATGAATACTCTTCTTCAGGGCTTAAGATAGGTATGCTCCGGGCCGCCTGAATGTAGGCGTCCAGGTTGGAGCTACCCAGTAAAATGGGCATGTTTTTGCCTGTATTGACCAGTTCTGTGCTCATAGATTACCTCGATTGATCTAATTTTTAGCACTCATGCTGTTCGAGTGCTAGCAATTAGAGCATAAACATCGCTAGAAGTTCAAGTTTATTAGCAGATATTAATATACTCGCTAAATGTATGGATATTAAAGAAAAATCACTAGTAAATACGTCTTCCACGCGGTTATGGATCAGTCTCGTCCCTAGTTCCGAATCCCGGTGTCTGTTTCTCTGGAAATCAAATTAGGCAAAAATCGGGCGGCACTCTTGTTATACTCGAAATCCGTAGAGTCAGGCTTTCTTTACTCGTATTGTTAACCCCGCCTTTGCGTTAAGTCTCCAGGTTTACTCGCAGTTCGATCGCGAGCTGCGTGGAACGCCTAATCATCTGTCCCGTAACGGGATACACAACATGGAGAAAATATGACTATTGCTCAGCACAAGGTTGTCACGATTCACTACAAGGTCTGCGATTCCGAAAGTGATGAAGTCATTGATTCCTCGGAAAATGCCGAGCCGATGACCTACCTGCACGGCGCACAAAATATCATCCCCGGCCTCGAACAGGCGCTGGAGGGAAAGGCGGTTGGCGATGAACTCGAAGTTGTCGTCGAGGCTGCCAATGCCTACGGCGAGCGCAGCGACGACCGTATTCAGCAGGTGCCGATGGAAGCCTTCCAGGGAATGGAGAAAGTTGAACCCGGTATGGCTGTCACCGCGCAAACCGACCAGGGCCAGATCAACCTGGTGATTACCGAGGTAAACGGAGACATGGTGACAGTGGACGCCAACCATCCACTTGCGGGTAAATCGCTAAAATTTGAAGTCACCGTGGAAGAGGTTCGCGACGCCAGTGAGGAAGAAATAACGCACGGGCATGTCCACGGTCCGGGCGGTCACGAGCACTAGTTAGACCAGGCGCGCTGCAGAGGCTGGATTTCAGGGATTTAGCGCTTCGCTCTGACGTTTGATGTTGACCAGGGTTTGCAGGCGCGCCAGCAGATCGTCTTCATCGACCGGCTTGGTAATGAAATCGTTGGTGCCGGCGCCGAAAATGGCCGTGAAATCGGTGCGTTCGTCCTCACCGGGCTCGATCGTCATCAGCAGGATAGGCAGGGTCAGGTAATCCAGCCCGAGCTCGTTGCGAATGCTCTGGATCAGTTCGTAGCCATTCGTCTTACTGGTTAGCATCAGGTCGGTAATCATGACGTCGAAACTGCAGTTGGCGTCGGCGGCCAGGTCCTGTTTCAGGCATTCCAGTGCTTCTGCCGCGTCACGGAAATGGATATAAGCGATACCGCTCTTGTCGAGTATTCCGGTAGTGATCGCGGTCGAGGTGGCGCTCTTGTCGACGTAGAGAATCTTGATCGGCAGCTCGTTATGGGTACCAAGGAAGTTAAGAATGAAATTGACCAGTGACCTGTGGCCCTCGGCCTTGTCGAAATAGGCAGTCACGGCGTCGGTGTCTTCCATGCCTGCGCCCATGACGCGCGTATCGGTGTCACCCGAAACCACGAAAATCGCGGTATCCTTGTTTTTCGGAGTTTGACGAATTTCTTCAATCAGTTGATATCCGTCGGTGTCCGGCAGCGTGATGCCGGTAGTGATAATTTCGAACTCGTAACGTTTGACCGCGGTCATCGCTTCCTTGCCGGTGCCGCATGCAATGATGTCGAGATCGGGCGCACGGCTGGAAATTTCCTTGAACAGGATAGTGCGCGCCGAATCCGAGGAATCAATCAGCAATAGTCGGCGTTTTGCGGGCATGGATTACCTGATTAGCTGGGTTCTATCTGGTTCAGGTGCCGGGCAACTGCAATCCAGGAGCCGGCCAGTCCAAGTAGAGTACTAGATGTTATAAGAATGATAAAGTCGTGAAATGAAAAAGTAATCAGCGTCATTTCCGACTGGTACAGCAGGTTCAGGCGCTCTAGTGGACCCGAGATTGCGAGATAGCCGATCTCGACGATAAGCCAGCTAATTATGCCGCCCAGCAGGCCGTACCAGACGCCGCCGTAGAGGAAGGGGCGACGAATAAAAGCGTCGGTGGCGCCGATTAGTTTGGTGACGATTATTTCCTGGTAGCGGTTTTGAATATCGAGCCGAATGGTGTTGCCGATGATCAATAACACCGCGCAGGCGAACAGGATCGTGATAATTGTAACCGAGCGTTTGGCGATCTCGATAATCGTGTATAGCCGCTCCAGCCATTCAGTGTCGAGCTTTGCGATTTCGACCTCCGGCATTGCCTGTAAAGCGTTGAGCAGGTTGCGTATTGCGAAAGTATCGGCTTCGATCGGATCGACGATAATGGTATGCGGCAGGGGATTGTTGCTCAGGGTATCGATGCTCTTGCCAAAGCCGGAGTTCTGGCGAAATTCCTCGAGCGACTGGTCGCGCGAGATGAAGCGCGTCGAGTCAACCTCGTCCATGCCGGAGATATCTTTTTCCACCGCGCGCGCGCGTTTTTCGCTGAGACCGAGATCGAGGTAAAGACTGATCTGCGAGCTTGAGCGAAAATCACCGGACATGGCATCGATGTTCTTCAAAAACAGGTAGAAACCGCCAGGCAGTGACAGCGTAATGCCGATTACCGCTACCGTCATGATGGTGGTTGCAGGAGCCTGGTAAATTTTCCCCAGGCTGAATATCAATGACTGCAGGTGGTGCAGCAGGTAAGCCGAAATGCGGTTGGTCGTGGCTGGTCCACGACGTTTGACGTTACTACCAGCCATCGTCGGTCTCCGCTGCGTCGTCAACCAGGTCATTCAGGATCAGTTGCCCCCGGTTGAGCGTGAGACGAGGCTTATCCAGTTCGTCTATCAGTCCGAGGTCGTGGCTGGCCACCAGCACGGTCACGCCCACCTGGTTGAATTCGACGAAGATTTGCATGATTTCGCGCGACAGCACCGGATCGAGATTTCCGGTGGGCTCGTCCGCGAGTAGCAGCATGGGTTTATGCACCACCGCGCGCGCGATGCCGACGCGCTGTTGTTCTCCACCCGACAGCGTGATCGGCATCGACTTTTCCTTGTGCAACAGGCCTACCTTGTCGAGCGCGGCACGGGTCCGCTTGGCGACTTCCTGCGGTCGATAGCCCTGGATTTGCAGCGGCAGCGCCACGTTATCGAACACCGGGCGGTCGAATAGCAGCTGGTGGTCCTGAAATATAACGCCGATATTGCGGCGGATATAAGGAATGCGGTGGCGTGATACCGTGTTCAGGTTGATCCGGTTCAGCAAGGCCTGGCCGCGAGTCGGTTTTTCGATCAGGGCGACGATTTTCAGCAGGGTGCTCTTACCGGCGCCGGAATGCCCCGTGATGAAGGCCATGTCGCCGTCGGCAAGCTGCAGCGAAACGTTAGTCAGGGCCTCGTAGCCGCCTTCGTAACGTTTGGTTACGTTGTGAAACTCGATCATTGGCGTGAATCAGGCTCAGGCATCGGCCAGCAGGGCATCGACAAATTCCTCGTTATCGAAAGGGCGCAGGTCTTCCACCGATTCGCCGACGCCGATAAACCGGATCGGGGTATGCAATTGTTCCGCAACGTTGAAGATCATGCCGCCCTTGGCGGTACCGTCGAGCTTGGTCAGCACGATGCCCGTGATTCCGACTGCGTCCCTGAAATTGCTGGCCTGCGCCAGCGCGTTCTGGCCGGTAACGGCATCCAGCACCAGCAGGGTCTCCTGCGGCGCGTCAGGGTCGAGCTTGCCCATCACGCGTTTGATTTTCTCCAGTTCATCCATCAGGTTGACCTGCGTGTGCAGCCGACCCGCGGTGTCGGCGATCAGCACATCGATATCGCGCGCCTGGGCCGACTGCAGTGCATCGAAGATGACCGATGCCGAATCGGCTCCCTGGCCCTGCTTGATGACAGGAATTTCCAGGCGGTCACCCCAGCTCTGCAACTGCTCCACGGCGGCGGCGCGAAAAGTGTCGCCGGCTGCCAGCATGACTTTGAGCCCCTGGCTCTTGAACTGCTGCGCGAGTTTGCCGACGGTGGTGGTTTTACCGGCACCGTTGACACCAACCATGAGGATTACGAAGGGCTTTTTGCCAGGATCGATAGTCAGCGGGATGGCGCAAGGCGCGAGAATTTCTGCCATGGTGCTTTTCAATGCACCGATCAGGGTTTCGCTATCGCCGAGTTCGCTGCGTTGCAGCGTGTCGGTAAGGCTCGAGGTGATTTTCTGGGTCGCCTGCATTCCGACGTCGGCCATCAGCAGCTGGTCCTCGAGCTGCTCCAGCAGGTCATCGTCGATCTGCTTCTTGCCCAGCAGTAAATCAGCCAGGCCGCCAGACAGGCTTTCCCTGGTTTTCGCAAGCCGCTGGCGCAGCGACGCGAACAGGCCAGACGGCTTGTCGGTGTCGTCTTTAGCAGCAGATTTAAATCCGAACATCGTTTTTCCGGGAAACAGATTTCAGGCACAATATGCTAACAGAAAGCGATTCCTTCTGTGCACTTCTAACCCACATAAAGCGTGAATATGGCAGACTCGCGGAAATCCCGCATCAGAATCATCGGCGGCAAATGGCGGGGACGAAAACTGGACGTGATCGACGCCCCAGGACTGCGCCCGACGCCGGACCGGATTCGCGAAACCCTGTTCAACTGGCTGGCTTCGCGCTGCCCCGGCGCGGTCGTGCTCGACTGCTTTGCCGGCAGCGGGGCACTCGGCCTGGAGACGCTGTCGCGCGGTGCAAGCCGACTGGTTGCGCTGGAGCAGCAGCCGCGGGCGGTCGAATATCTGCGCGCCCAGGCGCAAAAACTGGACCCCGATGCTATCGAAATCGTCGTCGGTAATGCGCTAACGTCGATTGCCGGGCTGCAGCAGCAGTTCGACCTGGTTTTTATCGATCCACCCTATGCCTCGCCTGATCTGCGACAGCAGGTGTTTCAACATCTCGAAGCACGCGGTTGCCTGCAGCCGGGGGCGTGCGTTTACTTCGAGTGGCCTGCAGCGGAAGAATTCGAACTGCCGTCACACAACCTTCATTGGCTTAAACAGAAAACCGCCGGTCAGGTTCACTACGCTATAGCCGAATGGCGCTTAAGTCGTTAGAATCTGGCGTTTATTTTGCCTGGCAGCGAATGCTGGAATACAGAGGTAATCCATGAAGGGAACTGCAATCTACCCTGGAACTTTCGACCCGGTTACCCGCGGGCATATCGATATCTGTCAGCGCGCGCTGAAAATGTTCGATCACGTCGTTATTGGGGTTGCCGACAGCCCCGCCAAGGAACCTTTTTTCGATATTAACGAGCGTTTCGATATGCTGGAAATGGTGTTCGACGACAACGATCATATCTCGGTAAAGCCTTTCTCGGGCCTGCTGATCGACTTTGCGCGCGATTGCGACGCCGATGTCATCATTCGGGGATTACGCGCGATCTCGGACTTCGAGTACGAAGTTCAACTGGCCGGAATGAATCGATCGCTAGCCCCCGAAATCGAAACCATATTCCTGACGGCCGCGCAGCGTTACGCCTTTGTTTCCTCGAGCCTGGTGCGTGAAATAGCGCGGCTCGACGGCGATGTATCGGAGTTCTTGCATCCCGAGATCCTGCATCGCTTGACGACCAAGCTGCAGTCTCTTAAATAGTTGCTGGCAGGGTAGTATCCATGGCGTTGATGATCACAGACGAATGTATCAATTGCGACGTTTGCGAGCCGGAGTGCCCGAACGACGCGATATACCCGGGTGACGAATATTACGTCATCGATCCGCTGCTGTGCACCGAGTGCGTCGGGCATTTCGAAGTATCTCAGTGCGTCGAGGTTTGCCCGGTAGACTGTATTCCGTTTAACCCGGAATACCCGGAAACGCAGGAAGAGCTGATGGACAAGTACAAGAAATTGACCGGCAATAACGCCTAGCTTGTAAAGGCCGATCTATTAGTCCGTGCGGTCGGGTCTTTTAGAAGCCGCCCACGGCACCTTCGCTGCGATTGTCGTAAGACGCTTCCAGGTAATTCTTATCGTTTAATCGCACCGCCTTGATTCTGCCCAGGTAACCGGGGCGTTGCTCCACGGTTTCATGACCCCGCTGCTGCAGGCCGGCCACGACTTCTGGCGAGAATTTAAATTCATCCATGTAGAGCTTGTTGGGCAGGAACTGGTGATGAACGCGCGGGAACTGGACGGCGCGATCGATATCGAGCCCGGTCACCAGGACCCGGTATATCGTCTGAATCACGCTACTGATGATTCTCGGCCCGCCCGCCGCGCCGAGGCTCATGACGATTTTGCCATCCTTTGCGATCAGCGTCGGGCTCATGGAGCTGAGCGGCCGTTTCCCCGGTTGCACCCGGTTGCCGTAGCCCTGCACCAGGCCAAAAGCGTTAGGTTCCCCGGGGCGGGTGGTGAAATCGTCCATTTCGTTGTTGAGTGAAATTCCGAATTTTTCGGAAACCACCCCTGAGCCATAGCTGCCGTTCAGCGTGATTGTCAGCGTAATGGCGTTGCCGTCGGCGTCGAGGATCGAAAACTGGGTGGTCTCGGTGGAATCGTCGGGCGCCTTGTCGACCAGCGGCTCCAGCTGGGTGGCTTGCGCCAGGTCGATGCTGCGCGCCATTTCGTCGAGATACCCGGCGGATAAAATCCGGTCGAAAGGGTTGTCGTGGTAATCCGGGTCGCCCAGCAGGGCTCGGCCGCGGAAGGCGCGATTCAGCACCTCGGCCATTAAATGAATTTCATCGACGCTGAGCGGTCGATACTGTTCGATGTCGATCCGCTCGAAAAGCTCGAATGCCGCCTTGATGACAGCGCCGCCACTGCTCGGCGGCGGCATCGAGTAAAGCTTGTGGCCCTTGAACTCGGTCTGTAGCGGCTCGAGCCAGCGGACCTCATAGGCGGCCAGGTCTGCCATCGTGATGACGCCGCCATTGGCCTGCACCGTGTCGGCAATATCCTGCGCGACCGCGCCGCGGTAAAATCCCGCGAGATTCTGGTCACGCAACTTTTCGAGAGCCTGCGCCAGCGCCGGCTGCTGCAAAACATCGCCGGGCTCGTAGTGTTGCTCTGGCGTCTTGTAAAAATGACGCAGACCAGCGGAATTGAATCGATCTTTCTGGGTTTCCGAGTAGCGTGATTCGGTACCGGTGAACTCGATACCCTCGCGCGCCAGCCGCATGGCCGAGTCGAATAACTCGGTCCATTTCAACTTTCCATACTTCTGGTGCAGGGCCCAGTAGCCGGCAGCCACGCCGGGCACCCCGACGGCCGCACCACCGTTCCAGGAAGCGCCTTTTTCCCGATCGAGATAGAACCCGGGCGAGGTCGCAGCAGGCGCCGATTCCCTGAAGTCCAGCACTTCGACACCCTGGCCCATGCTGACCAGCGCAAAACCGCCACCACCGAGCGATGCGTTGGAAGGGTTGGTCACCGTCAGGGCAAGCCCGACAGCCACCGCGACATCCACCAGGTTACCCCCCTTGTTGGCGATCGCCTTACCGGCCTCGACCGCGTAATTCGAGGGCGCGGAAATCATGATCCTGGTGCCTTCGGCAGGCACCGCCAGTGCGGCGCCGCTGAATGCCAGCGCTAACGTTAGTACCAGGCTGCGAAGCGGAAGTTTGATGGCCATGATGATTGTCTTTATGTGTGCCGGGTGAACGATGTTAAAGAAGCGGCCTGGAGCAATCAAGATCTGGATCGGCCCGCTGACCGCTATGGATGCGAGCGACGCGGCGAGTCTAGTCGGCGTAACCGGGCATTTCGCGGTCGAGCAGGCGTTTCATCGCGGCAAAGAACAGGTTGTCGCGCTCGCCCTTGTGACGATCGTTCGGGTCGGGAGTCTGAACCTGCCTGATCACCTCCGCCGAAATCGGTTGTAGCCTGTTGCCGGTGCTCATCGCGCGAATCTGCGCCCGGCACACGCGTTCCAGCATGTAAAGCATCCGATAGGCGCGCGCGATCGAATCTACCGCGACCAGTACGCCATGGTTTTTCAGAAACACGACCTGCTTGTCGCCGATCAGTTGCGCCAGGCGTTCACCTTCTTCGAGCGTGTCCGCGGTTCCGGGATAATGATCGTCGTAGGCAATAAGACCGTCGAAAAATGCCGAGGTCTGACAGGCCGGGATCAGGCGATTGTCTTCCAGCATGTTGAGCGCCAGCGCCCAGTTCTGATGCGTGTGGAACACGACGCGCCTGCCGGTAATGCGGTGGATCGGCGCGTGGATGCATTGCGCCGAAAGTTCGACGACACCGTCGCCGTCGAGAGTCTCGCCGGCCTCGTTGAAACTCATCATGTCGCTGGCGCGCGCCTCGGACCAGTGCAGTCCGAAAGGCAGTACCAGTAAGCGATCGTCGGATCCCGGCTCGGTCACCGTGAAGTGGTTGTCGATACCTTCCTCGAGTTCGTGGTAGACCGCGAGGCGCAGCGATGCCGCAAGGTCGATTTTAGCCTGAGTGACAGGGTCAAGATTCGAATCGATCGCGTGAATAGACATGTTGGTTCTCTCGGTCAGGTTCAATCTGGCGATGATAGTCGAATTCCGAATCGAGAGAAACCAAAGTCACTCCGGCTCTAGCATTGGGATAATCAGCTGGTCAGACTGCGGTAGATCTCGGAGATACGGTAGGGCAGTTTGTCGACGTTATCGATCAGCACGTAACTGGAATCGCCGTACATGTGCGGCAGGTAATCGCGCGCTTCTTCGTCGATGGTGATGCAAAATGGGTGAATGCCGCGCTGGCGCGCCTCGAACAGTGCCATGCGGGTATCCTCGATACCGTACTCGCCGTGGTAGGTATCGTAGTCATCGGGTTTACCGTCCGATAGCGTGATCAGCAGCTTGGTGCGGGCATCGATCTCATCCAGCAAATGGCTCAGGTGGCGGATCGTAACGCCCATACGGGTGTAATCCTGGGGTTCGATAGCGGCGATACGGGCGCGAACTTCCTGGTCGTAGGTCTCTTCGAATGTCTTGATCCTGTAGACTTCGCAGCGCTTGCGGGTATTGCCGGAAAACCCGTAAATCGCGTAACGATCGTCGAGCGAGCTCAGTGCCTCTGTCAGCAGTATCAGCGCTTCGCGCTGGACGACGTTGATCCAGCCCTTGGTCGAGCCGCTCATGTCGACCATCAGGATGAGTGCGATATCACGGTCCACGCGATGCGCCTTGCGATAGATTCGTGACGTCATCTCCATGCCGCTGCGCACGTCTGCAATGGCTTCCACCAGCGCGTCGAAGTCGAGGTTTTCACCATCCGGCTGTTTTTTCAGCACCCGATACTCGTCGCGCAGGGCTTCGAAGCCGCGCCGCAGCGACTTGATGTGGCCGCGGTACTTGTGCAGCGTGTCTGCGACGAAGGTCGAGTCGTAGTCGGGCTCGATATTGCGTTCTCGCAGCGCGCACCAGCGCTTGCGATGCGCCCCGCGGGTGCAGTCCCATTCGTCGTACAGGAAAGCGGTTTTATCCCGCTGGGCTGCAGGCGAGGTTTCGTCCGCGACGTGTTCTCCGGGTTGCGCCTCGAGGCCGGCCTGATACTCACCGCTGCCCGCCGCGGCAAGATAATCAGGCGGCATTTCGCCGAGGTCCTGCATGATCGACGTAACCAGGGCCTCGACCTCGTCGTCTCGCGGCATGGGGTTGCCCTCGAGTTCGATCTCGCCGTTGGCATCCTGATCATTGCAGAAATCGAACTTGCGTCCGCCTGCTGCGTGATCGGCACCGGGTTTGTCTGCGTCCGGCTGTGCTGGCGCGAGACGCGCCAGCGCCAGCCGCAACTGCTTTTTCTCGCGCTTTAAACGCGCTTCCAGGACTTTCTGCACGCGGTCGGGATCGAGCTCGCCCTGGTAGACAAACGGCGCCGGACGCGGTTTGTCCCAGTGTTCGGCGCTGAGCCGGATCGAATCGAGTACCGTGCTTGCCGGGTCGCTCAGTTCCGCCTCCAGCGCCTGCCAGACTGCCGGTGTCTCCCCCTGCAGGTTTTTCAATTGGCGCGCCAGCCCCGGGTAGTCACACTCGAGGCAGGCGTTCAGGCGTAAGGTTTCGAGGTAGTGAAAAGTGCGCAGCATCGGTTGTTCGCGCGGGATCCGGGCGATGCTGTCGGCACGCCAGGTGCCGTACCAGCATTGCGCCCACTGGTGGACGGCGGTTGCCTTGTAGCAGGCGAAATTCTCGGTCTCGCTGGCAAAATGATCGATAACCGCGGGCAGCAGCAGCTTTTCGCTGTCGGTAAGCACCTGCTCACCCGATTCGAGCTGCAGGAGACGGCCGTTCAGGCCCTGCAGGAAGTGCTGCATTACCCCGCGGATGCGGTCGAACTCCAGCCCGCGGGATTTCTTACGCTGCTCCGCGATAAACTGTTCCAGGTTTTCCAGGGTCTCGATTGCCGCCGCTAAACCCTGCTCGAAGTAGACGTCGAGCGCGGACTGTAGCCAGGCCTCACAACCCTCGCGCCCGATTCTCTGCAACGCTCCCGCGGCCTGGCTAGCAAACTGGTAGGCAATTTCCGGCTGCGTCCTGGCCACGGACAGTACCCAGTCACTGACAAACTGCTGCCAACGGCATTCTACTGCGAGGATGAAGCCGGCGACTTCGTCGAGCGTCGAGCCATTAAAGAAATAGGGTTCGAGTTGCTGTTGCAGGGTTTCCCGATCGATTGTCATGACTGGCATTCAGGGCAGTAGTAGCTCGAACGCTGTGCCTGTACCAGGTGTTTGATTGGCGCAGCACAAATCTTGCACCGATCGGTATTACCGTAAACCTGTAACTCGTGCCTGAAATACCCGGGTTTGCCGTCCGTCTGGATAAAGTCCTGCAACGTCGTGCCGCCGTGTTCGATCGCACTCGCCAGGGTTTCGCGAACCGCGTCGACCAGGCCGGCAATGCGTTTTTTGCTGATGCGCCGCGCGGCGCGGGTCGGCCGAATGCCGGCTCGAAACAAAGCCTCGCTGGCGTAGATATTCCCGACTCCAACCACGACATGGCTGTTCATCAAGACCTGCTTGATGGCTGCGCTGCGCTGCCGGCAACGCCGATAAAAATAGTCGGCATTAAAATCCGCTTCCAGCGGCTCGGGGCCCAGTTGTTGCAACAGCCGGTGCTGTAACGGATCTGTCTCGCTATACAGCAGCGCACCAAATCGTCGCGGATCGCGAAACTTTAGCGCGAGGCCGCTGTTCAACTGCAGCTCGACGTGTTCATGGTCTTCTGATTGCGCGCCGATCGGCAGTATCCGCATGCTGCCGGACATCCCGAGATGCCAGATGAGGTGGCCGTGGTCGAGATGCATGATCAGGTATTTACCGCGTCGCGAGACGCCGCTTATCTGCCGGCCATGCAAGCCTGCAACCTCGTCGCTGATCGGCCAGCGCAGCCGGGTTTCGCGCAGGATAACCGCGTCGATACGCTGACCGCAAACGTGTGGTTCGATCCCGCGGCGGGTGGTTTCTACTTCTGGTAACTCGGGCATGACGACAGCTTAGCGTTGATGGTGGAAACAGGCCAGCGGGCTAGGCGGAATTCTCGTCGCGGCGCAAATCGATCAGCTGGTAATAGAGATCCGCGTTGAAATGATACTGCAGGTCGATTTGTGGATTGGCAATGACAATTTCCGGATCGATTGACATCAGGAAAAACTCCAGGCGTGCGCCATTCTCGAACAGCACCTGGATTTTCTGCCGTGGCGTGTTGCCGGTATCGAAGGCCTTGACCCTGGGGGCTTCCAGACTTTGCCAGTTCTCGGCCAGGCGCGCGATCTGCTGGGGCGTAAATTCGTCACCTTTGGTCGATTCCCAGTTACCTGCAGCGTTACGGCCGATTTCCAGTTGCGGGAGCTTGAGTGCCGTCGGGCTTAGATTGCGCGGTATCAGTCGTCGGTCGACGATGTCGGTCAATCCCTGCGAAATAAAAGGCAGGTGGATATCGGGCAACAGGAAAACGGTCGAATCGATCATCGTGTAGCGGCGTTCTCCGATATTGTTGGTAGCGCCGAATAATACCCGGGTATCGTTCAGTCGCAGCATCGCCCTGGGAAAATCCAGCCCGAGCGTTGCCAGGTCGATTTCGGCGGCATCGAGACGCGATTCGGTTTGACTGTTGACGATATCGAGCAGACGCTCGATGTTGATATTATTGGCGGGCCAACGGATCGGTGATTCTACGTTCCATGCATTGCCGTCGTGGCGCAATAGCAGCGAGGCATCCGCGGTCTTGAACTCGACCGTGTCGATTTCTGTCGATTTTAATTCGGTAATGCCCGGCTGCTTCTGGTAGCCGGTTTCTACGTCGAAGCGATTGCCGACGTAGGTAAACAGTATGATCAATACGATCAGTATGTAGTTGATGATCCAGCGACGTGAAAACATTAGCGTTTACGCCGTTTCAACCAGATACGCAAACCGCTGCCCAGCAGTCCCAGCGGCAGCAGTACCAGGAAAAAGACCGCGATGGCAATCTGCTTATGCGATGACAGTTCGAGGCGGGTGTCCGGCGCCGGGCGCGGGCTGATCGCGATCAATTGATCGTCGTGACTGAGCCAGTTGAGCAGGTTGATGCCGATATCGAGGTTGCTGCCGTTCCCCAGGTAACGATTCGACAGGAAATCGGCATCGCCGACGATCGCAACGCGCTGGTCGGAGATTTCACCGTCACCATCGTCATGGTTGCGCGCCAGCGTCAGCCCGATATTCAGCGGCCCCTGGCTTTCATCGTCGTGATCACCGTTGAAGATTTCGCCGCGCAGTTCGCCGGTTTCATTCCAGCTGCGGCTGTCGCTGCGCAGGAATACCTGCTGCTGCCAGCTGTCTTCGCCGTAATATTCGATTGCCTGTGCCTGCGGAAACAACGACAGGCTCGCCAGGTTCTGGGTAACCGGGTGGCGCGGATACTCGCCTATCAGCGCGAAATCGACCCGGTCCAGCCCCATTAGTTGGCTATTGGGGTCGACGATTATGCCCGGTAAAAACTCGATCGTGAGGTGCTCGGCAAGTAGATTCAGGCCTTCGCTTACCTGTTCGGGGTCGGCCAGCCATAACAGGTTACCGCCCCGGTCGATGTGCTCGCGCAACAGTTCGATTTCACCGGGCAGTAACGCTACCTGGGGGCTGGCCAGAACCAGCACGTCCGTATTTTGCGGAATACTGCTGGTCTGCGTCAGGTTCAGGCTTTCGATGCTGTAACCCTTGCTCGCGAGTTTCGTTGCCAGCAGGCTGTAATCGTGATTGGCTTCTCGGTAGGGGTTGCGTTCGCCATGGCCATCGAGAAACACCAGCCAGCGCTCACCCTGGCGCAGCAGGCGCTGGATGGCGCTGCTGACCGAGGCTTCGCTGACCTGTGAAACCTTCTCGCTGCGACCACGGTATTCCAGCAGCACTTCACCGTCGTAACGAATATCGTGGGTGCGCAGTAAATCCGGATGCAGGTCGGGATTCAGGCTTTGAAACTCGATGTTGGGCTGCAGCAGTCGGTAACGTTCGAACAGCGCCTCGAGCAGGGGCTTGCTGTCGTTGGCCGGCGACACGAACAGCGTTACCTCCAGCGGGTACTCGATCCCGGCGACCAGTCTTGCCGATTCCTGCGACAGGCTGTTGCGCTCGTTGGCGCTCATATCGATGGTGAACGGGTAACGCTCGGTAATCCAGGCGGCCACCGTGAGCAGCGCGATAAACAGGACCAGGAAGACGCCTGATTGAATGCGGTACTGCATGCGCTGGCGCGAGTCCACTCTCACAGCAGCCGCTCCCGATCCAGTTGGCGAATCGTCAACACCAGGAAGCCGGTGATGATTATCAGGTAATAGGCGATATCGCTCGATTTGAACACGCCTTCCAGCATCGACTGGTGGTGTTTGAGTATCGACAGGTAGGCCAGCACCGAGTGACCGTTGCTGACGGAGGCGCCGAGCCAGTCGATAATCCACAGCATCAACAGCACGCCAAAGGTGGAAACTGCGGCGATGGTCTGGTTTTCGGTCAGGCTGGACAGGTACAAACCGATGGCGGAGCATGCCGATGTAGATCGACAGCAGCTTGCCGGCATCCGGGCTGGTGCCGAGATATAGCGACAGCGGCATCAGCATTAGCATGCTGACCAGGATGACAACGAACAGGATCAGCCCGAGGTATTTTCCGAGCACGATTTCGGACATGCTGAGCGGCGCCGACACCAGCAGGCTCAGCGTGCGATTGCGTTTCTCGTCAGCGAACGAGCGCATCGTCATCAGCGGCATGACCATCAGTAAAATGATCGCCGCGACCTGCATCAGCGGGGTGACGACGATGTCCGTCACGCCAGGCGTGTTGGCAAGCTGGATCAGTTGCGGCTGCAGCAGGAAAAAGCTGTCCAGGTTGGTCAGGAACATGTAACCGAGAATGGTCTGAATCACGGCGAGAATGATCCAGGCCATGGGAGACAGGAACATGGCGCCGACTTCGCGCCTGGCAATCACCCAGATCATGGCGCGTCCTCCTCCTCGTGATGGGTCAGCTCGATAAACAGGTCTTCCAGCGATTGCTGCTCGGGAATCAGTTCGTAAAGCCCCCAGTTTTTCTCTACCGCGGTAGTGACCAGCGCATCGGGACTCGCGTCGGGCGCCAGGAAGATGCGAAGCCTGCTGCTGTCGAGCTTTTCCACATGGTCAACACCCGTGACCAACAGGACTTGTTCGAGGTCCGGCGGCTCGCGCAGTGCGACGGTGAACGAATGCTCGTGACCCTGGTTGAGGGATTCGATCGATGCATTGTAAATTAGCTCACCGGCGCGGATGATTTGAACGCGGTCGCAGGTAGCCTGCACCTCGGACAGGATATGGGTCGACAGGATGACGCTGCGCTCGCTGCCGAGTTCGCGAATCAGTTCGCGGATTTCGCGAATCTGGATCGGGTCCAGGCCGACCGTGGGCTCGTCCAGGATAACGACTGGCGGATCATGGATGATGGCCTGCGCGATGCCCACCCGCTGCTGGTAGCCCTTCGACAGGTTGCCGATCAGGCGCCTGCCGACCTCGGTTAACCCACACTGCTGTTTTACCCGGTCTAGCGCCGTTGAAACCCTGCTCGACGGGATGCGGTGCAGGCGTGCGCAAAACTTCAGGAACTCATCGACGCTCGAATCACGATACACCGGCGGGTGTTCGGGCAGGTATCCCAGGTGAGACTTGGCAGCGCGCGGTGCGTCGAGGATGTCGTGCCCGGCAATTTTGACTTCACCCTCGCTGGGCGCGAGGTTACCGCTGATTATCTGCATCGTAGTCGATTTGCCGGCGCCGTTCGGGCCCAGAAAACCCAGCACTTCGCCGGCCTTGAGGCTGAAGCTCAGGTGGTTGATAGCGCGGTTGTTCTGGTAATAACGGGACAGGTTTTCAACCTGAACGAGTGCCTCTGTCATGGAAATCCTGGGGCTTTGTTTGAGGCTAATCATACCTGACTGGGTACGATATTAAAGCCTGTATGACGTTAATCGTCGAGGCAAAAAAAAACCGGCATTTGCCGGTTTCCTTTGATCTGGTCGAAGCAGCGCGCTTACTTGATTTTGGCTTCTTTGTATTCGACGTGCTTGCGCACCACTGGATCGTATTTCTTGAATACCAGCTTGTCGGGCGTGTTTTTCTTGTTCTTGTCGGTGGTGTAGTAGTGGCCGGTGCCAGCGGTTGAAACCAGTTTAATTAAATCTCTCATGATGCTGCTCCTAGCACTTGACGCCGCGCTTGCGCATGTCGGCGATAACCGCGTCGATGCCGTTTTTATCGATAATACGCATGCCCTTCGCGGAGACGCGCAGTTTTACCCAGCGATTCTCGGATTCGACCCAGAATTTATGAGCATGCAGGTTCGGCAGAAAGCGGCGACGCGTTCTGTTATTAGCGTGCGACACATTGTTTCCGCTAACAGGTTTTTTCCCTGTTACTTGACAGACCCGGGACATGGTGGAACTCCGTTGAATGCGAGAATCGATTGAGGGCGCGAACTCTACCAGAAGCATATCTAGGATTCAAGCCGCTTTGAGGCAAAAATCTTTACGTTTTTCAGCGCTTTGGCGTTTCCTTTTGCTATGCCCAACCGCTAAGATTGCAGGCTGTAAACCTTAGCCGGATAGCAAGCCGATGGATATCGTATTCATACATGACCTGCGGATCGAAACCGTAATCGGGATCTACGACTGGGAACGCAAGATCAGACAGGTCATCAGCCTCGATATCGAGATGGCGACCGATATAAGCAAGGCTGCCAGCAGCGATAATATTGACGACGCGCTGAGCTATAAGAGCGTTGCCAAGCGCCTGATCGAATTCGTCGAGCAGAGTGAATACGAGCTGGTGGAAGCCCTGGCGGAAGAGATTTGCCGTATCATTCGCGAGGAATTCGCCGTGACCTGGGTCAAGTTGACCCTGCACAAGCCCGGCGCCGTGCGGGGCTCGAAATCGGTCGGGGTTATCGTCGAACGCGGTGACAAATCCGCATGAGCACGCGCGTCTATGTTGGCCTCGGCAGTAACGTCGACCGTGAAACCCGTCTGCGCCAGGCGGTTGACGCGCTGCGCGCGCGCTTCGGTGCGCTTGGCCTGTCGCCGGTTTACAATTCGGCCGCGGTGGGCTTCGATGGTTTCGACTTCCTCAACCTGGTAGCGGGCTTCGACACCGAGCTCGAGGTGGAGCAGGTGGCCGCGGTATTTCGCGAAATTGAAAACCAACTGGGGCGCGATCGCAGCCTGCCAAAATTCTCCAGCCGCTCCATCGATCTCGACATCCTGACCTATGGCGACACGGTGCTGGACCTGCCGGGCATCAGGATACCGCGCCCCGAAATTCTCGAGAATGCCTTCGTGTTGAAGCCCCTGCAGGATCTGGCGCCCGATACGCTGCATCCCGAGCGCGGTGAGACGTACGCCGTCCTGTGGCAACGCATGGCGCCGACCGCCCCGCGCCTGGATCTTTTCCCCGTCGAATTTTAGCTACGCCCGATCCCGGGCGTGATTCTATTGCAGGATGTTTTTCAGCCCGGCAATCAACGCATCGCATTCGGCATCGGTCCCGATCGATATCCGCAGGCAATTGTCGATGCGCGCAGCCTCGAAGTAGCGCACCAGGATGCCGGCCGATTTGAGCTCGAGATACAGGGTCCTGGCCGCGACGTCGGGATGGCGTACGAAGACAAAATTAGCGCTCGACGGAAACACTTCGAACCCAAGCCCGGTCAGGGCCTGCGCCAGCCGGTCTCGGCTATCGATAACGCGCCGGTTACATTCTATGAAATAGGATTCGTCTTCGAGCGCGGCCAGCCCGATGGCGTCGCTCAGGCTGTCGACCGGGTAAGAGTTGAATGAATTCTTGACGCGTTGCAGGCCTTCGATCAGGTGCGCCTGCCCGAGCGCGTAACCCAGCCGCAGGCCGGCAAGACTGCGCGACTTGGAAAAAGTTTCAACCACCAGCAGGTTGTCGAATTCGGCGATGAGCGGAGCCGCCGATTCGGCGCCAAAATCGACATAGGCCTGGTCGACGATGATCACCGATTCCGGATTGTCGGCCAGCAGCGCCCGGATCTCGGCCAGCGAAATCGCGATTCCGGTCGGTGCGTTGGGGTTGGGGATGATGATGCCACCGTTGGCGCGCCGGAAACCATCGAAATCGATCCTAAATGACTCGTCCAGCTCGACCTGGCGAAAATCGATCTGGTAAAGCCGGCAATACACCGGGTAGAAGCTGTAGCTGATATCGGGAAACAGGATCGGCTCGTCCTGCTTGAAAAAAGCCTGGAAGGCATGCGCCAGTACTTCATCGGAACCGTTACCGACGAAAACCTGGTCCGTTGCCAACCTGTGGTAGTCGGCCAGTGCCTTCACCAGTTTGCCGTTTTTCGGGTCTGGATAACGGCGCAAGCGATCGCTCGGGTAATTCCTGAGCACTTGTTCTACCGCGGGCGAGGGCGGGTAGGGGCTCTCGTTGGTGTTGAGTTTGATGTATTGCTGATCCTGGGGTTGTTCTCCCGGCACGTAGGGATCGAGGTCATCGACTAGTTTGCTCCAGTATCGGGTCATGGTGTTCCTTGTTATCGCAGCATGCGGCCACCATCCACGCGGATGATTTCGCCGGTTATGTAATCGTTGGTGGCCAGGAACAACGCGGTGTCGGCTATCACCTGGGGTGTGCCGCAGCGTTGTAGCGGAACCTGCTCGAGGATGGATTGCTGGTAGTCGTCGGAATCGCCCGAGTCAGGCCACAGGATCGCGCCCGGAGCGATACCGTTGACGCGCACCTCGGGCGCGAGTTCCAGTGCCAGCGACCTGACCAGCATCTGGTTGGCGGCCTTGGCGCTACAGTACACGCTGTGTCGATTCAATGGCATGGTCGCATAAATATCCACCAGGTTGATGATGCCGCCGCGGGACTGTCTCAATGCCGGGTAGCAGGCCTGGGACAGGAACAGCGGTGCCCGGTAGTTGCTGCCCACAAGGTCATCCCACTGGCTCGCATCGATCTCCCCGAACCGGGTGGGATAGAAGCTCGAGGCGTTGTTGACCAGCAGGTCAAGCCCGGAGAATTGACTGCAGGCCGCGGTCGCGAGTCGTTCCAGTTCCTGCTGCGAGGCCAGGTCGGCACCCAGGGCGCAGGCCGAGTCCTCGCGCTGCAGGTTGAGTTCGGCGACCAGCGCTTGTGCCGCGCTCTCCGAGCTGCGGTAATGGATAATGAGATTTGCACCGTTTTGATGTAGAGTGCGGGCGATCTGCGCACCCAGGCGGCCAGCCGCACCGGTAATCAGCGCGGTCTTGTCTGATAACAGCATTACTACAGAAACCTAAAATTGCAATCATATCATCCCCGCCAGCAGACGCTAAGCTATTGCCTCCAGATCCGGAAAGACGATGAACCCATCGCCTGGTCTTGATGCGCAGGGGCTGGAGTTGCCGCAGCCCGACGCCGATGCAATCGCGCACAGCACGCGGTTGGTAGCTGCGATCGTCGCCCGTATCGAGGAATCCGGTGGCATGATCGGCTTCGAGGAGTATATGCGCATGGCCCTGTATGAACCGGGACTCGGTTACTACTCTGGCAACGCGATCAAGTTCGGTGCCTGCGGCGATTTTGTCACTGCGCCTGAAATCTCCCCCCTGTTCGGCGCTAGCCTGGCGCGCCAGGCGGCCGCGTTGATCGAGCAGGGATGCGGTGCCCGGATTCTCGAGTTTGGCGCCGGTAGCGGTAGCTTGTGCGGCCATGTACTGACCGCGCTGCCGGAGCTCGAGCGCTACCTGATCCTTGACCTGAGCGGCGAGCTGAAACTGCGTCAGCAGAATTACCTGGGTAACTGCCTCAGCCCCGAGCAGTTTGCCAAAATCGAATGGCTGAGCGGTCTGCCCGAAGGCTTCGACGGCATCGTTCTCGCTAATGAAGTGCTGGACGCGATGCCGGTGCACATGCTGCTCAAGCAGGACGGCTGGCTCGAGCTCGGGGTTGGCTATGACGGTCAACGATTTGACTGGCAAACATTTGCGCCCGGGGCGCGGGTGCTGGAAGCGATTCAGGGGGTCGAGTCCAGGCTGGGAGAATTTCCGCAGGACTACCGGTGTGAAGTAAACCTTAATTTTGGGCCCTGGTTCCGCGCGCTGGCGCAGAGTTGCGAACGAGCGGCGGTCGTCATCATCGACTATGGTTATGAACAGGACGAGTATTATCATCCCGAGCGCCGTCGCGGCACGCTGGATTGCTACTACCAGCATCGTTCGCACAGCGATCCGCTGGTTTATCCCGGATTGCAGGATATTACCGCGTCCATCGACTTCGACGCCTGCGCGGACGCCGCCGTTGCCAGTGGCTTCGGTATCCTGGGGCTGGTCTCCCAGCGGCAGTTTCTACTGGGCAATGGCCTGCTCGAACTGGCGCAGCAGCAATCAGAGGATAGCGATATCGAAAAGCAGTTAGCGCTCTCACAACAGGTGAAAACCCTTACCATGCCGGACGAGATGGGAAGCCGCTTCAAGGTGCTCGCTCTGCAGAAGAACCTGGAGATGGAGATGCCGGCGATGCAACGCAGAGGTGCAATTGGATAAGCTGCAGCTCATTATTCTGTCGATGATGCAGGGCCTCACCGAGTTTTTACCGATTTCGAGTTCGGCCCACCTGATCCTGGTGCCTCAGGTTTTCAACTGGCCTGACCAGGGACTGGTGTTCGACGTGGCGGTGCATTTCGGCTCGCTGATCGCGGTGGTTTACTATTTTCGGGACGAGGTTTGGCGCATGCTGAAGTCCTGGTTGCGCAGCGTATCCGGCGGCGAATCCGACCAGGACAGCCGGTTGGCCTGGTGGGTGATTATCGGTACGCTGCCGGCGGTTGTTTTCGGCTTCTTTTTGCAGGGGCCGGTCGAGGCAAAGCTGCGTGACCCCTGGGTGGTGGCCACGGCGTCGATTGCCTTTGGCTTGCTGTTATGGTTTGCCGACTCCAAAGCGCGTCGCGAGCGCGACGAATTTCAACTGGGGCTGAAAGATGTGCTGCTCATCGGCTGGTTCCAGGTGCTGGCCCTGATACCCGGGGTTTCGCGTTCCGGGATAACGATTACGCTGGGACTGTTCCTCGGGCTGACGCGACAGGCCTCGGCACGGTTTTCTTTCCTGCTGGCAATGCCGGTTATCTTTGCCAGCGGCGTGCTAGAGACCGAGCGTATGTTTACCGAGGTTAATCCGATTGCCTGGAGCGACCTGCTGCTCGGCGTGTTGCTGTCGGCGATCAGCGCCGGGTTGTGTATCCACTATTTCTTGCGCCTGGTCGATAAACTGGGCATGTTGCCGTTCGTGATTTACCGCATATTGCTCGGGCTCGCGATTTACATCTTGCTGAACTGATGGCCGTAACTGAAAACAGCAGTAATCCGGTCGGCAAGCCGTCCGGTCTCAAGTTTATCAAGGCCTGGTATCTGCTCGGCGCGTTGATGCTGCTGCTGGTGGGCGTGGTGTCGCTGATGCCGGCACCCCAGGTCGGGGTTAGCGATAAAGTTTCGCATGTCCTTACCTACGCCGTGCTGGGTGCCTGGTTCGGGCTTTTGGCTTCTAACCGGCTTGTCTTGAGTTGGACGGTTGCCGGCCTGCTCGGTTATGGAATTGTGCTCGAATTGTTGCAGGGAACGACCTCGTACCGGTTTGCCGAATGGGCCGATGTTGTCGCCAACGGCGGCGGCATCCTGATCGGTACGGCGCTTTACTTTACGCCGTTGAAGCGCCTTCTAGCCTATGTCGACCAGCGTTTAGCCCGCTTTATCCAATAGCTTCTTTTGCTGTTTTATCAGGCGCAGGCGCGCATCGTTGATCGCCCTTCCCATGGCTTTTCCGGAGAGCCCCTGCTGCTGAAACTCGGTGATGTCGAGGTTGCGCAGCCTGTCGGCGAGGTCGGTCAGGAATTCGGCCTGGGGATAAGCATCGTTCTCGCCTCCCTTGCGGCCGCGAATGTCGGCCCGACAGGCGTCGAGCATTTTCTGAAAGCGAGCCGGCTTGCGTAAGGCGTCGGCCCTGGTAAGCAGTTTGAGCAGGGTCGAAGCCTTGAGCTCCCTGCTGCGATGCGCCAGCAAATGTAACTCGGTCGTAATCAGCGCCAGTTCGGTGTGCGCCTTCGGCACTCGCCAGCGCTGGCAGAAGCGCTTGACAGGCTTGTTACCGCGCGCCTCGTGTCCGTAGTGGCTCGGCAACACCTCGGCAGGCGTCGTCGCCTTGCCCAGGTCGTGCATCAACACGGCAAAGCGGGTTTCATTGTCGTGGCCGAGCGCCGCGCTTTGCTGTAAAGCCATCATGACATGCAGCCCGGTGTCGATTTCCGGGTGGTACTTCGGGTTTTGCGGCACGCCGAACAGGGCTTCGATTTCCGGGAACAGTCGGCCGAGTACTCCGCAATCCCTCAGGGTAGTAAAAAAAACGGCCGGGTCGGCTTCGTCCAGGGCGCGCGATAGTTCGGACCATACGCGTTCCGCCACCAGCGCTTCGAGTTCGCCGGACTCGCCTATCTCGCGGATCAGGTCACGGGTGTCGTCGGCTACTGTGAAACCCAGGCTACGATAGCGGGCGGCGAAGCGGGCAACGCGCAGCACTCGCACCGGATCCTCGACAAATGCCGCGGAAACGTGGCGCAGGCACCTGGCTTCGAGATCCCGTTGCCCGCCATAGGGATCGACGATAGTGCCGTCTTCGTCCTCGGCCATGGCGTTAATGGTCAAATCCCGCCGCAACAGGTCCTGTTCGATCGTGGTCGCTGGATCGGCATCGATTTCGAAACCGGTGTAACCGGGGCCGGTCTTGCGCTCGCTGCGCGCCAGCGCGTATTCCTGCTTGCTGTCGGGATGCAGGAATACCGGGAAGTCCTTGCCGATCGATTTGTATCCAAGGCTGAGCATCTGCTCGACGGTGGCGCCGGTTACTACCCAGTCGATGTCTTTTACCGGTAGTCCGAGCAGGCGATCGCGAACGCAACCGCCGACACGGTATATCTTCACGAATGGCCCTCCGGATTTCCGGATGCGGGGTAGTTCTTGCGAAAGCGGTCGTAGTTGCTCTTGTTGCCGAACATGACGGACAGTCCCTGGATGTATTGCCGCAGGCTGGTTTCGCAGAACTCGCAGTCGTGGCAGACGTTGTCGGTTTGCAGCGAGCGATAGTTGTCCATCGTGAACAGCTTGCCGGGCAGGTTTTGCAGGATCAGCGCCTGTAAGCGCGACAATCCCTTGCCGAGTGGCAGCACACGTACCGGAAGTCCGAGCGTGGTGATGATCAGTTCGAGAATCTGTTGCAGGGTAAACACTTCGGGTCCGCAGGCCTGGAAGCGTTTCGAATAACTGTCAGGGTCGTCGATCGCGTCGACGATCATGGCGACCAGGTCGCCCACGTAGACCGGTTGCAGTTTACTGTCGGCGCAGGCGAGCGGGAAGTATCCGACCATCCACCTGAGAATACCGGCAAACTGGTTGATGAAGTTATCTCCCTTGCCGAACACCACCGAGGGCTGGAAGCTGGTGACCTGAAGGCCGCGTTGACCGAAGGTATGCAGCAGGTTTTCGCCTTCGCCCTTGGAGCGGAGGTACAGGCTGCTGCCGGTTGCCTGGTCGGCGCCCAGCGCGCTGACGTGCAGTAAACGCTTGATGCCGGAATCGCTGCAGGCATCGACCACGGTCTTGATAAAATCGACATGTATGCGGCGAAAATCGCCCTTGCGCTTCTCGTGCAGTATCCCGACCAGGTTGATCACCGCATGTTGCCCGTCGCATAGCTCCCTGAGGCTGGTCGGATCGGTGATATTGCCGGCCAGCAGCCGGATACCGGGATGCACCAGCAGATCGCGGTTGCGATGCGGCCGGCGACTGGTAACGGTTACCTGCCAGCCGCGATTAGCGAGCGCGAAGGCAAGCTGCTTGCCGATAAATCCGCTGCCGCCGAGAAGTAATATATTGCGCTGCTTGCTCATACTGCTTTTTTGTTACGCTGGTTATGTTGGCGCGGTGGTCCCTTGCGGTGCCTTGGCCGCTGACGTTGCCCGCCCGCGCCGGGCTTGCCGCCAGGCTTCCCACCGGGCCTGCCGCCCCTGGCACCTGGTTTCAGACGCCCGCCCTTCATCTTCACCGGCGGCGCGGGTTCGACCAGCAAATCGTTGCTGATCGACATCGTCGGAATCGCCCGGTTGGTATAGGATTCTATATCTATCAGGTTCATTGCATGATTTTCACAGGCGAAACTGATGGCGGCTCCCGATTTACCGGCACGCGCGGTGCGGCCGATGCGATGCACATAGTCTTCTCCCAGCTCCGGTAAATCATAGTTGAAAACGTGGGTTACGTCCGGAATGTGCAGTCCGCGCGAGGCCACGTCGGTCGCGACGAGGATGGAATACTCGCCATCGTGAAACTTCTTCAGCAGCTTTTCGCGCTTGTTCTGATGAATGTCGCCGGAAATGATCGCCGCCGACATACCGTTGCCCTGCAGGTATTCCCAGATCTTAATGGTCGCATACTTGGTGTTGGCGAAGATGATGCTGCGCTGCGGCTGCAGTTTTTTCATCAGGCCCAGCAGCAGCGGAATTTTCTCATGGTTGGCCGGATGGTAGACGCTCTGCTCGATGCGTTCCACCGCGGGCGTATCGGCGTCGATCTTGATCAGCTGCGCCTGGTTCATGTGTTCATAGGCCAGCTCCATGACCTTTTGCGCCATGGTCGCCGAAAACAGCATATTCAGGCGTTTCTCGGGGGAGGGCAGTCGCCGTAACATGAAGCGCACATCGGAAATGAAGCCCATGTCGAACATACGATCGGCCTCGTCCAGCACCATGACCTCGATCGATTTGAAGTCATACAGGCGCTGTTTGAAGAAATCGATCAGGCGGCCGGGGGTGCCAATCAATACGTCGACCGGTTCGTCGAACTGTTTTTTCTGCTGCTCGTAGGCTTTGCCGCCGTAACAGATGGCCAGCCGCAGCGGCAGATCCTGGAACAGCATTTCTGCATCCTTGTGGATCTGTATCGCGAGTTCGCGCGTCGGCGCCAGCACCAGGGTACGCGGTTTGCGAGGCTGCGTCTCGGGTTGCTCCGAGGTCAGCAGTCGTTGCGCGATCGCGAGCAGGAAGGCCAGCGTCTTGCCGGTTCCGGTCTGTGCCTGGCCGGATACGTCTTTGCCCGCCAGCAGTAGCGGCAGCGATTTGGCCTGTATCGGCGTGCAATAGTTGAAATCAAGCCTTTGCAAAGCGCCCAGTAAGCGCTGATCCAGCTCCAGTGAGCCGAATTGCTGCTCGGTTAAGTGTTGTTGCCCCATATATTTGCTGTTTCTCGTCAGTTCGTAGTTGAATCGGACTATGGTATCAAATTGCATAAAAAGCTGCGCTGTGATTTGAAAAGCTTCTACATTGTTGACACTTAATTCTGATGCGACTAAATTGTCGGTCCAATTTGATAAAGCCATGGGGCTGGAGACACGCGTGAGTGACAAAATTGTTTACCTTTCGGATGACAGCTTTGAATCCGATGTGATACAGGCAGACGTTCCTGTGCTGGTTGACTACTGGGCGGAATGGTGCGGCCCCTGCAAGATGATCGCACCGATCCTCGAGGAAATTGCGGACGAGTATGACGGACGGCTCACGGTCGCCAAACTCAATATCGATGAGAATTCGAATACGCCCCCCAAGTACGGAATTCGCGGTATCCCGACGTTGATGTTGTTCAAAGGCGGCGAGGTCGAAGCTACCAAGGTCGGCGCGTTGTCCAAGTCCCAGTTAACCGCGTTTCTCGACAGCAATATCTAACCTGAAAAATTAAGAAAAAAAGGGTCGTCTATTAGGTAGACGACCCCTATTTCATGTGCTAACCTCTTTTTAATCGTTGCCGCGTTCCCGTCGGCAATCCCCTTTATAAAAAACCGAACAAGTCCCGATTTCACCCATAGGCCGTTCTGACGTCTTTGTTCTCCAACCCTGCATCTGTGCACTCTTGATATGAATCTAAACGAGCTGAAGCAAAACACCGTCCCCGAGTTAATCGAAACCCTGAAGGGTATGGGGGGCGATCATTCGGCCCGCATGCGTCGCCAGGATATTATCTTTAGCATTCTCAAATCCCAGGCGAAAAAGGGCGAGGATATTTTCAGCGAGGGCGTGCTCGAAATCCTGCAGGATGGATTCGGCTTTCTGCGCTCGGCGGACAGTTCCTATCTGGCCGGTCCCGACGATATCTACGTGTCGCCCAGCCAGATCCGGCGCTTCAACCTGCGCACCGGCGACACCATCAGCGGTAAGATCCGGCCACCCAAGGATAACGAGCGTTACTTTGCGCTGCTCAAGGTCGATCAGATCAATTTCGATCTGCCCGAAAACGTCAAGCACAAGGTCTTATTCGAAAACCTGACGCCGCTGCATCCCAATCAACGCCTGCATCTCGAGCGCGGCAACGGCAGCACCGAGGATATTACCGCACGCATTATCGACATGGTGTCACCGATCGGTAAGGGACAGCGCGGACTGGTGGTATCGCCGCCGAAAGCGGGTAAGACGTTGATGCTGCAGAACATCGCGCAAAGTATCGCGAGCAATCATCCGGAGTGCTACCTGATCGTGTTGCTGATCGACGAGCGTCCGGAAGAGGTTACCGAGATGGAGCGCATGGTCAAAGGTGAAGTCGTCGCTTCGACCTTCGACGAACCCGCCAGCCGCCACGTGCAGGTTGCCGAAATGGTGATCGAAAAGGCCAAGCGCCTGGTCGAGCACAAGCGCGATGTCGTGATTCTGCTCGATTCGATTACACGCCTGGCGCGCGCCTACAATACGACCATCCCTTCATCGGGCAAGGTATTGACCGGTGGTGTCGACGCGCATGCCCTGCATCGTCCGAAACGTTTCTTCGGCGCCGCGCGCAACATCGAGGAGGGCGGCAGCCTGACGATCCTCGCGACCGCGCTGATCGAGACCGGATCGAAGATGGACGAGGTTATCTACGAGGAGTTCAAGGGTACCGGTAACATGGAAATTCACCTCGATCGCCGCATCGCCGAGAAACGCGTGTTTCCGGCGATTAACGTCAACCGTTCCGGTACACGCCGCGAAGAGCTGCTAATCGAGCAGGAAGAGTTGCAAAAAGTCTGGATCCTGCGCAAGTTCCTGCACTCGATGGACGAGATCGAGGCGATGGAATTCGTGCTCGGCCGCATGCAGACCAGCAAGACCAATCTCGAATTCTTCGACCAGATGAAAAAGTAGCGACGCTGTCATACCGCGGTTTAGCCGCGGTAGTCATACTCTCCCAGGTAACCGGATTTCGCGCTATTAGCGCGTAATTGCGGGCGCCAGCCACTCGTTCCAGCCTTTTTCTTTTCAGTTTAACGGTCTTATACTGACGAGATTCGTGGAATAGAGTAACTCATGCAGCAGCCTGACCCGCCAGATGAAAACGGAGAGCCGTTGGTAAAGACAGCGGCGTTAAACAGCTCATCCTTTATCGAGTGGCGCACTGCCGCTCTGTTCATGGTAGTTCTGACGACCGCGATTGTGCTGTGGTTCGAACCCTGGTCGGAGCGACGGGTCGAGCCGGCTTCTGTCGAACGTATGGCCTCACCCTTGCCGGATAAGCCCTCTATTGCGGTGATGCCGTTTGCCAATTTGAGCGACGATCAAAACCAGGAAAGCTTGATCGACGGCATGACCGAAGACCTGATAATCGATATGTCCGGGATGTCTGCCCTGTTCGTGGCAGCGCGAGATCCGGTATTCGAATATAAAGGCAGGAAATACAGGATTCGTGACGTTGCGGAAAACCTCAGCGTAGGTTACGTGCTCGAGGGCGGCGTGCGCCGAGCCGGTGTCAGGCTTCGCGTCGAAGTGGAACTTATCGATGCGCTCAGCGGTGAGTATGTCTGGGCAGAGAACTTCGACGGGGTGCTCGACGGCGTGTCTGCACTGCGGGCGCGCATCGCGCAGGGTGTTTTGCAACAACTGACAACCGAACAGTAGCTTGACCAGAGATCGCACATGACCCGGGTACAGTCGTTTGCGCCGATTATCGGAACCAATCCGCGCATCATCGTTTTGGGCAGTATGCCCGGGGTGGCGTCGCTCGAAGCCGTGCAATACTACGCGCACCCTCGCAATGCCTTCTGGCCGATCATGGCTCGACTGTTCGGCATCGATCATCTGGCAAATTACCGCTCCCGCGTCCGTGAACTCGAAAAATTGCCATTGATCCTGTGGGATACATTGCAGGCCTGTCATCGCCCCGGCAGTCTCGATTCGAACATCGATGCCGACAGCGTGCGCGCGAATGACTTTCTCGGCCTGCTCGAGGAATATCCGGCAATACGCGCGATCGTTTTCAACGGCGCGACTTCGGAGAAATACTTCCGACGGCTGGTAGTGCCGCAGCTGCCGAATTCTTCGGTTATCGAGTTGATAAAAATGCCGTCGACCAGCCCGGCGCATGCCGGGATGTCTTTCGAGCAAAAGCTTGCCGACTGGCGTCGCCTGCTCGATTTTATTGACTAATCCGTTTTAACCAGAGCAGATTACCCTGGATCAGAAAATAATTCTGGGTCAGAGTAAAAATAGCTGGACGGGTATTCATTGCTCTGGAGATCGAACAGTTTTTACTCTGACCCAGAATTAATGGGGGGGGTCAGGATTTGAGCAGGTGCTTGCGGATATGGGCCATGGGCGCCTCGTCGTTGTAGACGACCTGTTGATTCTCGAGGCTAATGCCCAGCGACGCCCATAGTTGGTCGAGGTCGACGGGGTAGGGGTCCGACTTCATTTTCTGGTACAGCGGTACCAGCACGGCCACGCCGACGGCGCGGTCGCCGGTTTCGAACACTCGCATCGCCGTGCTGTCCGCGTGCATCGACAGGTCCGCGTTGAGCACACCACGCAGGGCCTCGCGCAGGCTTTTACGATTGTCGGTTAATCTCCGGATTTCGATGTCGGCGAGCATACAGAAGATAGCGCCTCCCCAGTAGGTTCGCCCCCAGGTCGGAGTGTGGTCGAGTCCGCGGTCGCCAACCTGCGGTAACCCCTGCGGCATGCGCTCGATAAAATAGCGCCAGATCTGGTCCTCGGCCAGCTGCCCGTGCTGCGCACGGGCGATTGACTCAACGTAGGTGGCCAGGCCCTCAAGCAGCCAGGCGTGCCGTTGCGGCACGTTGGCCATCGCCAGGTGCACCATTTCGTGCACCAGCACCCAGTCGCGCCGCAGCATTTCGGGATTGATATCTTCACCGACGTTGATGCGTATCATCGGCGCTTCCCCGCCGAAGGCACGCCCGAAACGTACCGCGGGACCGTCGGTAACCATGAGCTTGATATGCACGCTTCTGACCGGGAAACGGTCGTAGTATTGCAGCACAGCTTGCGCGGAATAAATTACCCAGTCGAGCAGGATTTCCTGTTTTTCCCGCAGTACACGGTCGCGGATTTCGACGCTGATGCGGCTACCGTCGAGATCGAAGGCGAACTGGTTCTTGGCAAGGATCTCGATTTTCGGATCCGCATTGTGCTCTAAAGCGGCGTGAAGGTTGCCGGAAAAAGCCAGCAGTATAAGCAGGATACGTATCATGACGACTCTCTTCATTATCTCGGTCTGCAGTGTGGGACTTCGGCGGGCCGCCAGGGTTTAGTCAGGGCCCTGCTCACAGCGTTTGGCCTGCAGGCCGGCGTCATACCATTCAGCGCGGTCGCGCCAGAAGATGTTGTCGTTGGGGTCGATACCGGCGGGATCACTTAAACTACCCGCGGGGATGATCAGCTTGCCGCTTTTAAGGCTGGTATAGGGCACCAGCGAACCGCAGTGGCTACAGAAGCATTTCGAGATGACGTCCGGCTCGTCGGGCGTGTAGCGCTTGATCAAGTCTTCGCCGGCCAGCCATTGCAGGCGATCGGCGCTGGTAAAGATATTTGCCGCGTGCGCGCTGCCGGTCGAGCGACGGCACTGGCTGCAATGGCACAAGTGAAATTCGTCGAACGGGCCCGTTACCTGGTACCGCACCCGGCCGCAGAGGCAGGCGCCCTTAACTGATTTACTCATTGTCACTTTCTCCATTTACTGGCTGGCGATGAGCCTGCCGATGACGTCTTCGAAACGGCTTTCATGCACGTTGGCGTAAGCTAGCCGGATAAACTGTTCCTGTTGCTGGCCGAAATAGCTGCCGGGCAGACAAACGATTTCGTGTTGTTCGATCAGGCGCTTGACCACGTCCCTTGCCGGGGCGTCGAACGGGTGCTCGATGTAGGCGAAATAGGCGCCGGCGCTAACCAGTCGATACTTGAGCTCGGGATGGTCGAAGACCTGCCTGATTGCAATCGCGCGCTGCGCCAGCTCATCGGATTTCTCGAGCTTCCAGTCATGCAGGTTGCGCAAGCCGTAGAGCGCGGCCAGTTGCCCGGCATGCGGGGCGCAGATCGCGGTGCAATCCTGAATTTTCTTGAGTTGCTCCAGCATTGGCTGACCCGCTACCACGGCGCCGGTGCGGAACCCGGTCAGGCTGAAGACCTTGGAAAAACTATAAAGGTGAACAAAAGTATCGCGCCAGTCGTCGCGTGCGAACAGCCGGTGCGGCAACTGCTCGATATCGATGAAGTCGCGGTAGGTTTCATCGACGATCAGTGCCAGCCCGTGTTCACGAGCCAGCTCGAAGAAGGCTTCGATACAATCGGGGCTATAGATTGCGCCGCTGGGATTGTTCGGTGTCACCAGTAAGATGGCGCGCGTATTCGCGTTGATCAGGTCGCGTGCCTCGTGTGGATCCGGCATCGCGGTTTCCGCATTGAACGACAGGTAGCGCGGGCTAACAGCGCGCGTCGACAACCACATCTGGTGGTTGAAATAACAGGGTAACGGCACGATCACTTCGTCACCGGCCTGGCACAGCGTGTCGATCACCGAGCAAAAGGCCTGGTTACAGCCGGCCGTTATAAGGACGTCCGCCTCGTCGACCGATCCCTGGTAGCGTTCGCTGATATTCCCCGCCAGCGCCTCCCGCAGCGGTGGAATGCCGCGAATATCGGTGTAGGTAGCACCTTCGCCGGCCTTGATGGCGTCACCGAGATAATCGCGCAGCGACTGCGGCGGCAGATGCGCCGGCACCGCCTGGCACATATCGATCAGGTTTGAAGAGGCCGGGTCCTTCACCCAGGACCAGGCTTCGGCGATCGGCGCCGCGGCGCAATCGAGTACATTCGGATTCAATTTCATGGCGTCATCAGCTAGTTTTCGGCCGATGTTAGTGAATTCCAGCCTGGCTTACCAGTCCGCATTGCCCGCTGATGGATACTGCGGCGGCTTTCTTATTCCGGCCTCGATAAACACAGGATTCGGCAATGAAATATCTCCACACCATGGTGCGCGTGCACGATCTCGATGAGTCGCTCGGTTTTTACCGGGACCTGTTGGGCCTGGTTGAAACCGATCGTTACGAAAGCGAAGAGGGACAGTTTACGCTGGTTTACCTGGCCGCGCCGGAGGATGTCGATCAGGTCAGGGCCGAACGCGCGCCGTTGATCGAGTTGACTTATAACTGGGACGGCGAGGTCTACCAGGGTGGACGTAACTTCGGGCACCTGGCGTTCGCGGTAGACGACGTCTACGCGATTTGTCAGAGGGCGCTGGACGCCGGCATCACGATTAACGTTCCACCCCGTGACGGCCACATGGCGTTTTTCCGTTCGCCGGATAACATTTCGATCGAGCTGCTGCAAAAGGGTGATCCGCTGCCGTCGGCCGAACCCTGGGCTTCGATGCAAACGACCGGCGAGTGGTAAGCTTGGAGCGCTATCTCGAGGGCCGGGTGGCGATTATTACCGGGGGCTTTGCCGGCATCGGCAAGGCGATCGCGATCGCGCTGGCCGAGCGCGGCGCCACCATCGCGGTGGGTGCGCGTCGGCAACCCGAGACGATTATCGCGGAACTCGAGGCGGTTAGCGATGCGCTGTTTTACCAGCCGCTCGACGTCGCCGACGCCGATAGCGTCAGCGCGTTTGTCAGTGCACTCGAGGCGCAACACGGGCCGGCCGATATCCTGGTGAATGCGGCTGGCGTTACCATCCACGAACATGTTTGTGGTCACGACGAGCAATCCTGGCTCGACGTGATCGACATCAACCTGAGCGGTCCGTTTCGCATGATTCGCGCCTGCCTGCCGAAAATGATCGAACGCCGCTGGGGACGTATCATCAACATCGGCTCGACCGCGGCCACTACCGCGACAGCGGATCATGCCGCCTACTGTGCCTCGAAGTCGGGTCTGCTCGGATTGAACCGGGCCGTGGCGCTCGAAGGCGCACCGCACGGGGTTAGTTCCGTGGTGATCAGTCCAACCTGGGTGCAGACCGAGATGATGGACAATAGCATGGCGATCCAGGCAAGCAATGCGGGCACCAGCGTGGACGAGGAATATGCCAGGGTGATTGCCGAGCAGCCGCAGCGGCGGCTGGTGCAACCCGGCGAGCTTGGAGCGTTGGCCGCGTTTCTCTGTCATGACGAGGCGCAGGGCATCACCATGGAAGACATTCAGCTCAACGCCGGCGCGTTGTGGTAATTTGGACGCATGTCGTTTTTGAACTTACAGACCAGTTACTTCACGCTCGAAAACCCGGGACGTGTGCTGGAACGCTGGTTCAACCGGTTTCATTATCGCAGGACCGTGTGCTTTAAGCTCGTCTATCGTTGAATTACTGATTTTAAATGGCTCGACGATGCCGACTCCGCCCCCTCCGCCAGGGGAAATTATGCGGGGAAAACAATCCTCGCCCTGATCTTTATAAGAATTGACTAATATTAGGTAAATCTAATATACTGCGGCGAAATTTTTCAGGAGATAATTATGACTATCGATCGCATCGTTATGATGTTTGCCGGCGCCGTAGTCCTGGTCAGCGTGTTGCTGTCGCAGCTACATCACGTTTACTGGTTGTTTCTGACCGCCTTCGTCGGCGCCAACCTGTTGCAGGCTTCGTTCACCGGTTTTTGCCCGCTGGTGAAAATTCTGAAAGCCCTGGGCAGCAAGCCTGGCCAGGCCTTTTCCTAGGCCAGGCATGGTGGCGGTGTCGACAGGATGCCGCCGCCGGATTCAGGCTTATCGATTTCTCGCCAGCCTCGATCTTAAAAGGCGCGATGTCGCGCTGGCAGATGACATTGAATTGTCCGGATAGTAGAGTATGGCTCCATTCTCTACTTGATTGCAGGGCTTCGGCCTTTACGGATAACGTTTTATGCTGGACACATATGATGCAGAACGCCTGGAGCAACTAGGGCCCGACGAAATTTCCGATTCGTTGGAGCGGGGCTCGATAGTCTTCTTCCCACAAACCCCGGTGCCTTTACCTGCGGCAGATGAGTTGTCTTTCCTGCGACAGGAACTCCCCAACCTGATAAAGCTGAAGAATGTCAGCTTTCACCCCGAGGCAGGCAGCGTGCGCGGCCTCGACAGCGAAGACCCCGAACTGGTGCAGCGCGTCAGTCAGGTTCTGAAATCGGTGAGTGACGATATAGCCGGGTTTCTGGCAGCCGCCGCCCCGCGCCTGACCGCAGACTGGACCGTCGGTACCTGCAGTTTTCGGCCAATTCAGGAACACGGTAGAAACCTGGACGCGCATGCCAGTAACGAACTGGTGCACATCGATGCGGGGGCCTATGGCGCCACCAATGGTGACCGGATCCTGCGTTTTTTCATTAACGTCAACCCGGATGAAGACCGGGTCTGGGCGAGCAAGGGAAGTTTTAACGACCTGCTGCGATCCCATGGTTCGCGGGCGCATATGAAGTATGAATCGGCGGGTAAGAATTACCTGTCGAAGGGGCCGCTGGACCATCTATGGTCGGGCCTGGTGAACGGTCTCTCCAGGGCGGGAATGCCGACGGCAAAAGTGCTGGATTCCTCACCCTTCGATCGTGAAATGCGCAGGTTTCACAACTACATGAAAGACACTCCGGCGTTTCAACAGCAACAGCAGGGGCACGAGGAGTTTCGTTTTCCGCCATTTTCCGCGTGGATGGTATTTACCGATACAGTGAGCCACGCATGCCTTTCGGGTCAGCATGCCTTCGTGCATACCAGCATTGTGCGCCTGGAAAATTGCCGTTTGCCAGAACTCGCGCCGATCAACCTGTTGCGCCAGGCCGCGGCTTTAGACTGAGATTTATGAAGTCGGCACCGCGGGCTTTAGCGTGGCAGGCGCCCAATAGCAAAATCCAGGCGTTCGGTAACCTCGTCGACCTCGATCAGGTCCATTACGCCTTCATTCGCGATACGGGTTCCCCATCTTAGTTCCTCCGGTTTCACGCCTCTGAATTTTTGCGCCGCCTCGGCGAACCTGTCGACACACAGGTCGAGCGAACCGTAGGGTCCGCTGCGCCGCGACCAGGTGCTGGCGTGCAGACCGATCACCGGCGTCGCCAGTGCGTTCGCCAGGTGCGCGGGACCGGAATCCGGGCTGATGACCAGGTCGGCACGCTTGAGCAGCGCGACCAGTTGCGGCAGCGTATCCTTACCGATCAGGTTGGTTGGCGTGGTTCGCATGGCCGACTCGATGGCCGCACCGATTGCGATCTCGGTGGAAGACGGGCCGCCCGACAGGACCACGGTCATCGAGTGTCGCTGCGCCGCGTAATCGGCCACCGCAGCGTAGCGTTGGGGGCGCCAGTTACGCGCCGGATGACTCGAACAGGGAGAGATCAGCAGCAAGCGGTTGTCGGTCGGTACGGTCTGCTCGACAAATGCCGCGGCCTCGGCGGTGACCGGGAAGTCCCATTCCGGTTGTTGTGCGTCGAGCCCGATGGTGCGGGCAAACGACAAATGCCCCTGAACCTGGTGCTCAAACCGGGTTTCGGGTATCTGGTGGGTCATGAACCAGCGATGAAAGTCGCGCGCCCGGTACTTGTCCCAGCCCAGTTTAATGTCCGCCTTGACGCAGGCGCCGGTCAGGTTCGCGCGCGCCGAGGTCTGCATTTGCAACATGACGTCAAACCGTTCTCCCGCCAGTTCGCGCTTCAACTGCCAGTAGCCAGGCCAGCCAGACTTCTTGTCGGTAACGACGAAACGCACGCCCTGCAGCGCCGATAGCAGCTTGTATTCAAAACTCGAGGTTATCCAGGTGATCCTGGTTGCGGGCCATTGATGTTGAATGGCGCGCACCACCGGAACCGCGTGCGTTACGTCGCCAAGCGCGGACAGGCGAATAATGCAGATACTTTCCGGCGGGTTGTCGAATGGCAGGCTGGGACGGGCAGTCATGCCGAGGCAGCTCAGCTTTGTGGGAGCCAATAAAAAAGACCAGATATCGGGATATGGGGTATCCCGATACCTGGCCCAAGGTTACAACCGAAGAGCGCGTGTAACACTAATTCGGTAAGGACTCCTCAGTCCCAGTTCAGTGCGCCACCAGTTTGATACTCGGTGACGCGGGTCTCAAAAAAGTTTTTCTCCTTTTTCAGGTTTGCCTGTTCATCCAGCCACGGCAGCGCGTTTTCAGCACCCGGGAACGGGATCTCATGATGCAATTTGTTAGCACGTCGGTTGGCGATAAAGCGGAACTGCGCAATATGATCTTCAGCGCTATAACCCAGGATAGGATCGGGCAGCAGGAACCTCGCATACTGGGTTTCCGCAGCCTCGGCTTCTTCCCACATCCGCTGAATTACTTTCGGGTCGAGCTTGAGCTTTTCCTCGGTGATAATTTGATTGCATACCCGAATGCCGAACGACGCGTGTAACACTTCGTCGCGCATGATGTACTGCAATTGTTCGGCGGAACCCTTCATCAGGCCGCGCCGCTGCAGTGCGAAGACCGGGCTGAAGCCGTTGTAAAACCAGGTGCCTTCGAACACGCCGGCGAAGAAGGTATAGGCGAGCACGAAGTTTTCGAGTTCGTCGCGATCGTTAAGGTCGATATCGGGACGCAATACCGAATCCAGGCGCTGGTTACACATCTGGATCTTGTGGTGAATTTCCGGAACCACGCGATAACGGTTATAAATTTCGCCCTGATCGAGGCCGATGGTTTCGATGCAGTGCTGGTAGGTCCAGGTGTGCATCGCTTCCTCGTAAACCTGGCGTGCCTGGTAAATTTGCAACTCGGGCGCCGACATTTTTTCCATTACCGCGAGTCCGATATTGCGCATCGCCATGATGTCGGACGTCGTCAGGTAGGACAGCACGTTTTCGTAAACGTGGCGTTCTTCCAGCGTCAGTTTGTGCTGGTAATCATGCACGTCCTGGGTCATGTTGATATCGAGCGGTGTCCAGTGATTCTTGTTGGCGTTGAGAAAATACTCCCACGCCCAGGGATACTTGAAGGGTGCCAGCTGATTGATATCGGCGAGGCCATTAACAACACGCTTGTCATCCGGATTGATCGGCTTTGCCGAGGTCGGCATTGCTGCAGGCTCGGAAACCCGTTCGTTGCGCGTTTGCTTGCTTGGAGCCTCGGGCGCAATCGGCGTGGCCGCGGGTTCGACAGCGGGTGTCGGCACTGGTTCCGGTACTCGTTGTGCTTGTGGGGTTAATGGTTCATCCCAATTTAACATTTGTTTCTCCTACGTTTTGTATCTGCTGCTGTTTTATTGACAAGCTTCGCAATCCGGATCGAGGATCGAACAAACTTTCGGTTCTTCCTCGATTGTCGGCTCAGGCTTGCCGGTCGCGTTTTTCTCGACCGCGGTAGCGCCCAGCGAGCGCAGGTAATAAGTTGTTTTCAAACCACGCACCCAGGCCAGCTTGTACAGGTTGTCCAGCTTCTTGCCCGAGGGTTCGGCCATGTAAAGATTGAGCGATTGTCCCTGGTCGATCCATTTCTGGCGTCGAGACCCGGCTTCGACCAGCCAGCGCGAATCGATTTCAAACGCGGTGGCATAGATCGCTTTCAGGTCTTCCGGTACCCGGTCGATATGCTGCAGGCTGCCATCGTAGTACTTCAGATCATTGACCATGACATCGTCCCACAGCCCCTGTTGCTTGAGGTCGTCGACAAGGTAGGGGTTAACCACGGTAAACTCGCCGGACAGGTTCGACTTGACGAACAGGTTCTGATAAATCGGCTCGATCGACTGGCTCACGCCGCAGATATTGGAAATAGTTGCGGTCGGCGCAATCGCCATGGTGTTGGAGTTGCGCATACCGATGCTCATGACTCGCTGGCGCAGGCTGTCCCAGTTCATGCGAGCGCTATCGTCCTGCTGCAGGTAGTCGCCACGCGTCTCGCGCAGGCGCGCCACCGAATCGATCGGCAGTACGCCCTGGCTCCACAGCGAACCCTGGTAGCTGGAATAGCTGCCGCGTTCCTCGGCCAGCTGGGTCGACGCCTGGATCGCGTAGTAGCTAACCGCTTCCATCGACTCGTCGGCGAATTCGATCGCGTCTTCCGAGGCGTAGGGAATATGCTGCTTGTAGAGCGCGTCCTGGAATCCCATGATGCCAAGGCCGACCGGTCGATGGCGCAGGTTCGAGGTGCGTGCTTGCGGCACGCTGTAATAATTGTAATCAATCACGTTGTCGAGCATGCGCATCGCGGTGTTGATGGTCTGCTCGAGCTTTACCAGGTTAAGGCCGTTTTCGTCGACATGCTGCGGCAGGTTGACCGAGCCCAGGTTACAGACCGCGATCTCGGTGTCCGAGGTATTGAGCGTGATCTCGGTGCACAGGTTTGACGAATGCACCACGCCAGAATGCTGCTGCGGCGAACGAATATTGCAGGGATCCTTGAAAGTCATCCAGGGATGGCCGGTTTCGAACAGCATGCCAAGCATCTTGCGCCACAGGTCGAGCGCTTTCATACGGCGGAAATTCTTGATTTCACCGCGATCGGCCTTTTCCTCGTAAGCCGCATAGGCGGTTTCAAATTCTGCGCCGTAAAGATCATGCAACTCGGGTACTTCGCAGGGTGAAAACAACGTCCACTGAGCGTCCTCGGCGACCCGTTTCATGAACAGGTCAGGAATCCAGTTGGCGGTATTCATATCGTGCGTGCGACGGCGTTCTTCGCCAGTGTTCTTGCGCAGATCGAGGAAATCTTCGATATCGAGGTGCCAGGTTTCCAGGTAGGCGCACATTGCGCCTTTGCGCTTGCCGCCCTGGTTGACCGCAACCGCGGTGTCGTTGGCGACCTTCAGGAAAGGTACAACTCCCTGGGATTTGCCGTTGGTACCCTTGATGTGCGAACCCATGCCGCGTACCCGGGTCCAGTCGTTACCGAGGCCGCCGGCAAACTTGGACAGCATTGCGTCGTCCTTGATCGCGCTGAAAATGCCGTCCAGGTCGTCAGGTACCGTCGTCAGGTAACAGCTCGAGAGTTGCGGACGCAGCGTGCCCGAATTGAACAGGGTAGGGGTGCTGCTCATGAAATCGAACGATGACAGCAGGTTGTAAAATTCGATTGCGCGCGCTTCACGCTGCACTTCGTTGATCGCCAGTCCCATCGCCACGCGCATGAAAAAAGCCTGCGGCAGTTCGAAACGAGTGTCGTGATGATGGATGAAATACCGGTCGTACAGGGTTTGCAGCCCCAGGTAGTTGAACTGGCGGTCGCGTTCCGGCTGCAGCGCGTTTCCGAGCAATTCCAGATCGAACTTGAGCAACTCCTTGTCCAGCAGCTCGAGCTCGGTCGCTTTCTTGATGTAGTTACCGAAATAACCGCAGTAGCGCTCAGCCATCTCGGTGAAAGTGGCGTTGGGTGCGCCATCGTTGATAAAGCTCAGGGATTCGGTGCGCAGCTCGTCGAGCAACAGGCGTGCCGCGACGTTCGAATACTCGGGTTCACGGTCGATCAGTCCACGCGCACTCATGACGACCGTGGGGCTAACATCTTTGAGCGCGACCCCATCGAACAGGTTCTTGACCGTGTCGTCATAAACTCGCTCGGCGCTTACGCTTTCGAGCCCTTCACAGGCTTCGTCGATAATGGTCCGCAGGCGGGCGGTATCGAGTGGCGCAATGCTGCCGTCTTCGAGTTTGACCGTAAGCTCAACCCGCTCTTCGTCCTCCGGCCTGTTGTCCGGGTGGGGAATGTGTTGCGCGCGCGCATTGGCGCGCTCTTCGCGATACAGCACGTAGGAGCGCGCAATTTTCTGCTCGCCATTGCGCATCAGCGCCAGTTCGACCTGGTCCTGGATGTCCTCGATGTGGAAAGTGCCGCCTTCGGGTTGGCGCCGCGTCAGCGTGGCGACCACCAGGTCGGTCAGCTGTTCTACGGTTTCATGAACCCGAGTCGATGCGGCCGCCTGGCCACCTTCGACCGCGAGGAAGGCCTTGGTCATGGCGATAGCTATCTTGTCCTTGTCGAAGCTGGTTAACTTGCCGTTACGGCGAACGACGTTGTAATTACCGCTCAGTGCACTGTCGTTTTCCTGAGTGTTCGCAGGCGTCGTTTCGACAGGAGCGACGTCTGCTGTGGTTAAGGGTGATTCAATGTTTTGCATTTATAGCCCGATCCGTAAATTCCAGTGTTATGTTCGGATGAGATCCGCGTCTGTTTACAGCTGACTATTTCTTTCCCTGCGATAGTTAAAGTGATTTATAACTATCGGACACAAGTGTTTGGTCTATTTATGGGTTGGAATGAACCAGCCGGTTTTAGTTTATTCGGTAAAGGTGAATAATTAACCTGATGCACAATATAATGTGTTTTGGCTCAAGGTCAAGTACATTATGTTGTGCATGGATCTGTGGAGATGGCGGGCATAACCTGTGGATAAGTCGAGGATCCCGACCAGGAATGGCGTCAGTAAAGGCTTCGTGCTTATCGCTTTTATTTTCCTCTGCAGCCAGCTTATAAAAAATTATTATTATTTGAAAATACACATAAAAATTTTGTATCAGTGTCCCGAACCGGGACCAGGAACAGGAGGTTGAGATGGGACATAAACTTGGTATCGACCTGGGTGGCACCAAAACCGAGATTCTGGTCATGGACCCCGAAGAGCGGACTGTTTACCAGCAGCGCGTTGCTACCCCGGCTCAGAGCTATGACGCCATTCTCGACCTGATCTCCACGCTGGTGCGCGAGGCCGAAACCGAACTCGGTGTGCAGGCCAGCGTGGGGATCGGTATTCCGGGCGCGATTTCTCCCCGAACCGGGCTGCTGCGCAACTCGAATACGGTTTGTATGAATGGCCGTCCGTTTGCCAGCGATCTTGAGGCCAGGCTGGGGCGCGAAGTACGAATCGAAAACGACGCCAATTGTTTTGCCCTGTCTGAGGCCCGCGGTGGCGCCGGGCGGGGGCATCCGGTCGTGTTCGGTGTCATTATCGGCACCGGCACCGGAGGTGGGCTGGTGGTCGACGGCAAACTGGTTAATGGACCGCATGCCATCAGCGGGGAATGGGGGCATAACCCCTTGCCCTGGCAACGCAGCATAGACGGCTCGCCTTCCTGTTACTGTGGCAAGAACGGCTGTATCGAGACTTTTCTGTCGGGACCAGGACTCGAGCACAACTATCGGCTGCGCTTCGGTGAGTCGCGCTCGAGCCATGACATCATTGCCGGCGCCACCGCCGGTGATCACGCCTGTGAAGCGATGATGGCACTGTACCACGACCAGATGGCACGCTCGTTGGCGCAGTTGATCAATATTCTGGACCCGCACGCCATCGTGCTGGGCGGGGGTATGTCGAATATCGATTCGATTTACGACGAGGTGCCGAAACTGTTACCCGCCTACGTTTTTTCAGATTTTGTCGAGACTCCGCTGCTGGCGGCGGCGCGCGGAGACGCAAGCGGGGTTTACGGAGCGGCCCTGCTGTGGGAATAACCGGTCGCTATTTAAGGGGACATAGTGCAAACAGCCGAAACTTAATGCCCGCTAAACGCAAATAATACTAAAGATACCGGCCTGCAGGTCGATCTAATTATCGTGTTTCCACGATAGCAAACAGTAATCATACGATGGCCAGCGTCAATCCACTAGAAGTTACCTCTGCCCAGGGCCTGCAAGGCCTGGAGGCGTTGATCATAGAGGTCGACAAACTGGTCAGCCTGCCGGATATTTACTATCGGCTGGAAGAAACGATCGTGGATCCGCGTTCGACCACCGATCGGATTGCCGAGCTGTTGCGCAGCGATCCAGATCTTTGCGCGCGCATGCTGCGCGTGGCGAACAGTGCTTTTTACAGTTTCCCCACCAAGATCGAAACCATCGAGCGAGCCGTCAGTACCATTGGCCTGCGCCAGATTCGGGAGTTGGTGCTGATTACTTCGGTGGTCAAGGCATTCGAGGGCATTCCGCCAGGCACGGTCAACATGGCGATGTTCTGGGAACACAGCGTCGCGGTCGGCATCATGTCGCGTGAGCTGGGCGTTCACACACGAATTCCCAACGCCGACGGTTTTTACATTCCCGGGCTGTTGCACGATATCGGACGCCTGGTCATGTATCTCAAGCTGCCCCAGCTGATGCACGATCTGCTGCAGCAACGGCAGGCAAGCGGGCAACCCATGTACCTGCTCGAGCGCGACGTTCTGGATTACTCGCATGCCGAAATTGGCGGTCGCCTGCTTGAATTCTGGAAATTGCCGCAATCGATCTGGGAGCCGGTGGTGACGCATCATGAACCGCGCAAGGGCGGTGAGTATTCACTGGCCGCCAGCGCAATTCATATCGCCGATGCCTGGGTCAACACCAATCACGTCGGCAGCAGCGGCAGCGGCTTCGAGCTGGCGATCGATCCGGAGGCCCTGGAACGCCTCGGCATCGAGCTCGAGGAAGTCGAGCAGATTGGAAGTCTGGCCGGGGAGCAGATCCAGGCGGTGGTGCGGCAATTCATGAGCCACTAGCGGGCTGCGGGATTAGCCCAGTACCACGGTTGCCAGTCCCAGAAAAGCGATGATACCGACGACGTCGGTTACCGTGGTTAGCACCACGCCACCGGCGATCGCCGGGTCGATACCGATCTGTCGCAGAATTACCGGGATCACGGCACCCGCGAGCGCACCGGCCAACAGGTTGACGATCAGGGCAAAGGCGATAATCAGGCCGATGTTGAGGTTTCCAAACCAGATGATCGAAAGCGATGCCACGACCAGCGCCCAGATCAGGCCGTTGAACAGCCCGACCGAGATTTCCTTTTTAACCAGCGAGCGGTAGTTGGAACTGCCGAGTTGGCCCAGCGCCAGTCCTCGTATCGCGATAGTAAGGGTTTGCGACCCGGCGATGCCACCCATGCTCGGCACGATCGTAATCAGGATTGCGAGCGCGACGACCTGGTCCAGGATCTCTTCGAAAAAGCCGATTACGTAGGCCGCCAGGAACGCGGTCAACAGGTTGATGCCGAGCCAGATACCGCGACGCCGCGAGGTTACCAGCACCGGGGAAAACATGTCGTCTTCTTCGGACAGGCCCGCCATCCCCATAATCGAATGGTCACCCTCGTCGCGGATAACATCGACCACGTCATCGACCGTGATACGCCCGATCAGCTTGTGCTCCTCGTCGACCACCGGCGCGCTGATCAGGTCGAAGTTCTCGAACTCTCGCGCCACTTCGGTATCCGACATGTGTACGTGCATGGCGTCGATATCGGTGCGCATGATGCTTTTGACTTCGACCTCCGGATCATTGGTCAGCAAATCGCCCAGGTATAACGCGCCGAGGTAATGATCGTGGCGGTCGGTGACAAACAGTTGATCGGTCAGATCGGGTAACTCGCCCCGGATACGCAGGTAGCGCAGTACCACGTCCAGCGAAACGTCGGCACGTATGGTGACGTGATCGAGGTTCATCAGGCCGCCGGCCGTATCCTCGCTGTAGGATAAAACCGACTCGAGCTTTTCGCGCTTGTGTGCGTCCAGCGTATGCAGGGTCTGGACGAGCTTGTCGGTCGGCAGCGCGAGGATAATGTCCGCCTGATCGTCGACGTCAGGCATGATTTGGACGATGGCGGCAATTTCATCGGGTTCGAGCTGCTTGAGCTTGGCGTCGCTGACATCGTCCTGGGTCTCGAGCAATACCTCGCCCATGTCCCCGGGCTCGATCAGCGGCCAGATCGAATCGCGTTGCTGCGACGGCAGCGAATCGAGCAGCAGGGCGATCTCCGCGACGTTGATAGCGCTCAGGATTTTCGATATCTCGACGCTGTCATCGGCGTCGAGTGCAACCGATATTTCCTGACGTAGCTGTTCGATATCGTCTTCTACCATGATCTCGCTTACTCGTCTTCGCCGAAGCGATCGTTAATCAGATCAACCAGCGCATTATGACATTCCCGCTCGTCGCTGCCGTCGATCTCGAGTTCGAGCTCGACGCCTTTGCTGGCAGCCAGCATCATAACTCCCATTATGCTTTTGGCGTTAACTCGATTTTCCTTGCGACTGATGAAAACTTCGCTTTCGAACTGGCTGGCGCAGTTAACCAGTTTGGACGCGGCGCGCGCGTGCAATCCGAGCTTATTACTGATGGTGATTCGTTCAGAGATCATTCCTGGTCCTGTCGAACCCCGGTGTGACCGGTCGCAAGCGCGATCTGACGGGGTTTCCCGAGTTGTTGTTGCGCGTAGTTTAATACACCCGGCGGTATCGGCAAGTGGATCCGGTTGAGCAGCCGTGAAACCTGTCGTTCAATTTAGCGCCCGGCCCGGTTTGCGGGCGACAGCACCAGGTCGAGCCCCGGCGTCACCTTGATAACTGTCTTCTCGGCAATGGCGCCGGTTCAGGCATCGAATTTTAGCGGAATAATGGCAGGATGCCGAACCTCATTTCATATCCCGGTGACGGATCGAAATATTGTCTCGCTGTTGCCTGAATTCGCTGGCGATGCGCTCTGCCAGGTATACCGAGCGGTGTTTACCGCCGGTGCAGCCTATGGATATGGTCATATAACTGCGGTTTTCTTTTTCGAAGCGAGGAATCCAGTCGCTCAGGAAACCGTGAATCGAAGCAAACATTGCGTCGACCTCGGGATAGTTCTCGAGGTACTTGACGACCGCCTGGTCGCATCCGGTCAGTGGGCGGAGCGCCTTTTCCCAGTGTGGATTGGGCAGGCAACGTACGTCGAACACGAAGTCCGTGTCGGCCGGCACCCCGTTCTTGAAGCCGAAGGACTGGATCAGAATGCCCATCTCGGAAGTGGTTTGCGCGAGCAGCCGATCGATGATCATTTGCCGTAACTCGTGCACGTTCAGGTCCGAACTGTCGATCGCCAGGTCGGCGTTGGCGTGGATGTCCTCGAGCAGTTTCTTTTCCTGCTGGATTGCGTCTGCCAGCGGCAGGCCGCCACGGGACAGCGGGTGCATGCGGCGGGTTTCACTGAAGCGTTTGAGCAGGCGCGAGGTGTTACAGGTCAGAAACAGAATGTCCAACTGCAGCGGGTGGCTCGAGATATGTTGCATAATTTCATCGAAGCGATCCGAACTGTCGACGCCGCTCCTGGCATCGATAGCGATAGCCATCAGGTCGTATGGCTCTGCGGCCGAGTCGATCATATTGTCAACCAGCTCGGCGAGCATGCCGAGGGGCAGGTTGTCGATACAGTAGTACCCGGCATCTTCCAGCGTACGCAGGGCCACGGTTTTACCCGAACCGGACAAACCACTAACAATCACCAGTTTCACGTTATTGCTCGTCTCCTGCATTCATTGGCCGGCTGACCTGCGCAATCGGGTGCAGATCAGCGAAAGCTAAAGCCTGGTTGTATTTTTGCTGAAACTGTTTGGTGGCGTCGTCGATTGCTAACGAAGGTCTCATTGCTCGGCCGATTCGATAATTGCCGATATTTCGTCCTTGCTGCCCGCGTTACGAATCGCCTCGCAAACCTCCTCCTTCGAAAAAATGCTGGCCAGGGAGGATAAAATTACCAGGTGCTCCTCTGTGGCTTCCTCGGGAATAATGATCGTAAACACGAGATCGACCGGCCGGTTGTCGGGGGCTTCGAAATTAACCGCTTCCTTGAGCCGGAAGAAACAGGCCAGGGTCTTGTCAAGATTATCCAGCCGCGCATGCGGCACCGCAAATCCCTGCCCCAGTCCGGTGCTGCCCAGGCGTTCGCGATTCAAGAGGTTGTTGTAAATCGTGGATTCCGAAAGCTGGGTTCGATCAGCCACGATGTTCGCGATCAATTGCAGAAGTTTCTTTTTGCTCGTGATTTCAGTATCGAGAAAAATAGACTGGGGCGACAAAAGTGCGGAAATTGTCATACTTG
>CAMYON010000008.1:0-11892 GCA_947260025.1 uncultured Gammaproteobacteria bacterium | reverse complement strand
TTTTTCTTTGTGTTTTTTTCCCTGACGATCAAGTTTATCGACGAGGCCATCGATTGCGGCATACATGTCTTCCTGGACATCGTCGGCATGCAGATTGCCGCCGCTGACGTGTAAAGTTGCTTCGGCTTTGTGACGCAGCTTTTCCACGGTTAACACGATATGGATATCCAGCGCCTGATCGAAATGCCGGTCAAGTTTACCAACCTTTTCGTTGACATAGTTGCGTATGGAATCTGTGATATCTACATGATGGCCACTTAAACTTACTTGCATCTGTAACCTCCTGGGCTGTGTGATCCGCATTACTGCGAATCGTTAATGTCTCAAAAGAGACGTTTACGCTCATTGGACGGCGGGATATTCAACGCTTCCCTGTATTTGGCTATGGTTCTCCTGGCTACGTTGATCCCCTGTTCGCCCAATAAATTTGCAATCTTGTTGTCGCTGAGTGGTTTCTCCGGTTTTTCGGCGGCGACGAATTTCTTGATAATCGCTCGTATCGCCGTGGCTGAACATTCTCCGCCATCGGCGGTACCGACATGACTGGAGAAAAAGTACTTGAACTCGAGGATACCACGCGGGGTATGCATGTACTTCTGCGTGGTAACCCGCGAGATGGTGGATTCGTGCATTTCCAGCAGTTCCGCGATATCGCGCAACACCATCGGTTGCATTGCTTCTTCGCCATAATCGAGGAATGCTTGCTGGTGTTCGACGATGGCGTTGGCCACTCGCAGCAGCGTTTCGTTGCGGCTTTGCAGGCTTTTTATAAACCAGCGTGCCTCCTGCAGGTGATCCTTTAAATAAGTGTTGTCGGCGCTATTGTCGCTGCGCTTGATCAGGTTTGCATACTGGTCGTTGACGCGCAGTCGCGGTGCATTATCCGGATTGATGCTGACTCGCCAGCGCCCTGCCTGCTTGCTGACATAGACATCCGGCACGATGTACTCGGCGTGGTTCTGGCTGATACTGTGGCCGGGATGGGGATTGGTGGTCTGGATCAATTTGATGATCTCGGCGAGTTCGATATCGCTAGCCTGCAGTCGCCGTTTCAGCAAGGCGACATCGTTGCCGGCTAGCTGCTCCAGGTACTTGTCGACCAGCACCAGGGCCTTGGTCAGATGCGGCGTGTCCGGGTCGTACTGACTCAACTGGATCGCCATACATTCCGCCGGGCTGCCGGCGGCTACCCCGATCGGATCGAACCGCTGCACCAGGTGTAACACGGCTTCGACTTCGTCCATTTCGAGTCCCTCGTGCTCCACAATCAGGCCTTCGTGGATATCGGCTATCGGTTGCGACAGGTAACCGCTGTCGTCGATAGAATCGATGATCGCCAAGCCGATTTCGTGATCCAGAGGCGACAGGTGCGAACAATCCAGCTGCCAGATCAGATGCAGCTTCAGGGTATCCTCTTCACCCGCCTGATTCTCGAACATATCGCGGTTGTCGCTACCGGGCGCCGACGACTGTGACGAGACGCTCGGTAAGTTGTCATAAATCTGATCCCAGCGTGCGTCGATCTCGAGATCGTCCGGCAGCTGCTGCTCCGCCCGATTTTCGGAAATGGTGCTGTCCGGTGCCTTGAAATCGGTTAAATCTTCGGCATTGCTGCCGCCATCCTTGCCAGCTTCGGGCTCGATGACGGTAATTTCTCCGAGATTATCGTCCTGCTCGAGTAGCGGGTTGGATTCGAGGGTTTGCTGGATTTCGGTTTGCAGTTCCAGCGAAGAGAGTTGCAGCAACTTGATTGCCTGCTGCAACTGAGGCGTCATCGTGAGGCTTTGACCAATGCGCAGTTGCAGGCTTTGCTTCATAGGCGGGAGGTGTCCTTGCGGGTGTTTATATAAGTATATTTATTATCGCCCATGATTCTATTTATAGCTTAAAATTGTCTCCCAAGTAAATCTTTCTGACCATTTTATTTGCCAGAATCTGGGCGGGATCGCCCTCGGCGAGAATGTATCCTTCCCCCATGACGTAGGCGCGGTCGCATATTCCGAGGGTCTCGCGCACATTGTGATCGGTGATCAATACGCCGATGCCGCGCTCGGCAAGCTGGCGCACGATTGACTGAATATCGACCACGGAAATCGGGTCGACGCCGGCAAATGGTTCGTCCAGCAGCATAAAATCCGGCTGGTTAGCCACTGCACGCGCAATTTCGACGCGTCGTCGCTCACCGCCGGACAGCGAAATGCCCTCGGTGGTGCGTAAGTGTTCAACCTGGAATTCTTCGAGTAAAAGCTCGAGCTGATGGCGACGCTCGGCGTTATCGAGATCGCGACGCAACTGCAGGATGGCCAGGATATTCTGCTCCACGGTCAGGTTGCGAAATACCGAGGCTTCCTGCGGCAGATAGCCGATCCCGAGCTTTGCCCGCTGATGCATCGGTAGCTGGCTGATGGGCCTGTCGTTAAGGCGAATAACGCCGGCATCGTTTTCGACCAGCCCCACGATCATATAAAAGCAGGTGGTCTTACCAGCCCCGTTGGGGCCCAGTAAACCGACGATCTCGCCGCCGCCGACTCGCAGTGAAACCGATTTGACGACCGCGCGCCGCTGGTAAGATTTTGCGAGGTCGGTAGCCTCCAGTAGATTGCGGTCGCTCATCCAGTACTATTCGGTATTTGTCGAATCTTGACGCGGCTGAATAAGCATTTTCACCCGCTCATTTTCGTCGGAGCTACCAGCCTGGATATTATTGTCTTCGGTGTTGATGCGGATCAGGGCGCTTTCGATGGTATCCCCGGCGTGGGTGAAGCGAGCCTCTTCGATCAACTCCAGCAACGACTGCGATTCCATGTAGTTAATCTGTCTTGCCTGCCCGCGCATTTCCTGTTGCTCGTTGTCGAGCTGCCGCAGGCGTGCCGGATTGCCCGTCATTTCCATCAGCACCAGGTCGTTATTGTCGTTAAAATGAATCACCAGCCGATCGGAGTTGATTTCCAGGCTACCCTGTTTGAGCCTGACGTTGCCCTGGTAGATACTGATGTTTTCCTGCTCGCGAACCTCGAGACTGTCGGCTTCCACCGCAATGGGTTGCTCGCGATCGGTATCGAGGGCCCACAGCGGCGCCCAGGTCAGTAGCGCCAGTAGTGACAGGGTCGGTTTAACTATTGCCACGGTAGTACACTGCCCGGGTTTTGTTGAGGCGGTAAATTCCAGTGGCCAGGTCGAACACTGCGGCCTCGGCTTCTATCCTGGCCTGCTTACTGAGCATCAGGACGCTGGTGTCGCTACTGACCAGATCCTTGTCCGGTTCGAAACGAATACTCTCGGTCTGGAGTTCGAACGGGTCGGTTCCGAATTTTTGCATCACCACCTGTTGGCGCAGCCAGATCAGGTTTTCCCGCTGTTGCAGTTCTCCCCGTTGGGCGTTGACCCGCCACCGCTCGGTATCTCGATAAATATTAAGCAAGGGTGTCTCGATCAGGCTGATGTCGTCGAGCGTATGATGCTCCAGCCGGGGGCTAGTAAACTCGTAATCCAGCTGGCCGGATTCGTTGACCGCGCGATAGTTCAGGTTGGTTAGAAAGTAGTCGATATTATCCGGAATCTGCAGCTCCGCGGTTTCCACCCGGGGAGCCAGGCGCGATTCGTATACCCAGCCTATCGCTACCGCGACGATGCCAAGAACCAGGACAAATACCAGGATGCGCGACTTCATTCCAGATAGCCGTTCTGCAGGTCTTCGAGCAAGCCCTGCGCGTGCAGGATAAAATCGGTAATCTCGCGCACCGCACCGTGGCCGCCGCAGGCCGTCGTCACCCAGTCGCAATGTTGCTTGACGAAACCATGGGCATTTTGTACCGCGATCGCAAAACCCGCGCGCTGCATGATTGGCAAGTCTGGCAAATCGTCACCGACATAGGCGGCTTGCGAGGCCTCGTTGCCGGTATCGACCAACAGTTTCTCGAAGGCCGGCAACTTGTCGCGATTACCCTGGTAAATATGTTTGACGCCAAGATCACCCATGCGGTGGTTGACAATCTTCGATTGGCGTCCGGTGATCACGGCGACCTCGATCCCGCTGTCGAGCAGCATGCGGATGCCGTGGCCATCGAGCGAGTTGAAAGTCTTGTATTCCTCGCCGCGGTTATCAAACTGCAGGCCACCGTCCGTCAGCACGCCGTCGATGTCGACAATAAGCAGACGAACCAGTTTCGCTTTTTCGTGGGCACTAAAGCTCATCAATTTTCCTAAACAACACCAGCCCTTAATAGGTCATGCATGTTTAATGCACCCTGAACGCGACCTTCGGCATCGACCACCATCAGGGCGTTTATCTTCTTGTCATGCATTAGTTTGAGAGCCTCGCTGGCGATACGGCCGGCCTCGATGGTAACGCAATTCGCGGTCATGAATTCCACTACCATCGCGGTTTCGAAATCCGGCATCTTTTCAAAGGTTCGCCGCAGGTCGCCATCGGTGTAAATGCCGATCAGCCTGTCACTGTTGGTATCGACAACACCCGCCATGCCCAGGCCCTTGGCGGTCATTTCCAGCAGGGTATCTTTCAGCGTGCTGGCGGAAGAGACCAGCGGTACCGCGTTGCCGCTATGCATGATATCGCTGACCCGCAACAGCAGGCGCCGACCGAGGTTGCCGCCGGGATGAGACAGCGCGAAATCCTGTTCGGTGAATCCGCGCGCTTCGAGTACTGCCACCGCCAGGGCGTCACCCATGGCCAGGGTCGCCGTCGTGCTCGAAGTGGGCGCCAGCCCGAGCGGGCAGGCTTCCTTGCTGACGCTGACATCGAGATGGATATCCGCGCTGCGCGCCAGCGTGGATCCCGGGTTGCCGGTCAGCGCGATCAGCGGAATGCCGAGGCGTTTCAGCAGCGGCAGTAACAGCGTGATCTCGCTGGTTTCGCCGGAATTGGATAGCGCGACCACCAGATCCTGCTCGGTGATCATTCCCAGGTCGCCATGGCTGGCTTCGCCAGAATGCATGAAGAAGGCAGGGGTCCCGGTGCTGGCCAGCGTGGCCGCAATCTTGTTGCCGATATGACCAGACTTGCCCATGCCGGTAACGACAATCCGACCCTCGCATTTCAGGATCAGGTCACAGGCATCGTAAAATTTTTGATCCAGCCGGGCGCTGAGAGCGGATATGGCCTCGGCTTCGGTTTGCAGGACGGCGAGGCCTAGCTCGATATATGCGTGTTTTGTCATAACTAGCTCGATACAGGCGGGCTATCCCACGGCGACCTCATAATACAAATATAGCTGGTAAATAACAAAAGCCGAAAACAGGAAGATTCCCTTGACCCGGGTCAGATGGCGCGGCAGGGCGCCAGGAAAGCGCGCCATTAGTATGAGCGCCAGCGTCAACAGGATAACAATCGGTAGATCGCGCATGCGTGCCGAAGCGTCGATGCTGAAGGTGGTAAACATCGCCGGCAGCCCGATAACCGCGAGCGAATTGAACAGGTTGGAGCCGATCACGTTGCCCACCGCGAGATCGGGCTTGCCTTTTTTCAGGCTCGCTACCGAGGCCGCGAGTTCGGGCAGGCTGGTGCCGAGGGCTACGATCGTCAGCCCGATGATCAATTCGCTGACACCCAGTTCGAGCGCAAAGTTGGATGCACCCCAGACCAGCAGCTTGGAGCTCGCCACCAGCAATACCAGACCCAGGATCAACCAGCCGATCGCGAACTTCAGGCTCAGATCATGCACCAATTCCTCGCTTTCGTGCTCTTCCCTGGCGTAGGCCGCCGGATGCATGCGGTGTTCTCGAATCAGGTGGTAAAGGCTGAGTATCAGCAGCCCGAGCAGGGCGAACCCGTCGACCAGGTCGAGACTTAAGTCGAACAGGGCCCAGGTCATCACCGCGGTCGCCAGCAGCAGCAACGGATATTCGGTTTTGAACAATCGCGTTGCCACCGGCACCGGTACCAGGATTGCCGTGACGCCGAGGATCAGTCCGATGTTGGCGATGTTGGAGCCGAGCGCGTTACCGATGGCGAGATCAGGCGTGTCCTCGAGTACCGCGATGATCGAAACCACGATTTCGGGCGCCGAGGTGCCGAAACCGACGATGGTAATACCGATGATCATGATCGACACGCCCAGCAGATTTGCCAGCGCCGCGGCACCTTCGACGAACTTGTCGGCGCTCCAGATCAGCAGGGCGAGGCCAGCAAAGATTGCAGCGATATAACTCAGCATTTTAGGTTGGCCCGGTGGGTTAGAAGTCGTCAGTCGACGTGAACAGCCCCACGCGCAGGTCTTTGGCGCTGTAAATTTCCCTGCCGTCGACTTGCATCGACGCGTCACCGATGCCCATTACCAGTTTACGCATGATGACGCGTTTCATATCTATGTGGTAAGTAACCAGTTTGGCTTGCGGCAACACCTGCCCGAAGTACTTGACTTCGCCGGCGCCGAGCGCGCGCCCGTGACCCGGGCCTCCTTTCCAGCCGAGGAAAAATCCGATCAGCTGCCACATCGCGTCGAGGCCCAGGCAACCGGGCATCACCGGATCGGTTTCGAAATGACACTTGAAGAACCACAGATCGGGATTGACGTCGAGCTCGGCGACGATTGCGCCTTTTTCGAACTTGCCGCCGTCTTCGTTGATATCGATAATACGATCAAACATTAGCATCGGGGGCAGCGGCAGCAGCGCGTTACCGGGGCCGAACAGATTGCCTTTGCCACATTCGATGAGTTCCTCATAGCTGAAGCTATGTCGATCGGTTAGAGGTCTGGACATGGAATACAGTATGTTGTTATCAGAATTATTAGCCTGCGAACACTAACGATTATGCGACGAATTTGCCAGCAAATTTATGGAATGATCCTTTATTCCAGCATGCGGCGTTCACTTGAGGGCCCATAACCGATAGACTCGGCGTCAGATCCGGGGTTAACAGCGGTTTGAGTCAGCTTCTATTCAGCAAGGCAATGGAAATATCATGGCTATGAAACTACATGCATCGAGGTTTATCGGGCTTTGGGTAATGTTTGTATCGAGCTTTGGGCTGCAGGCGGAGGACAAGCTCAGCCTGGAGCAGGCGATCGAAATGGCCCTGGCACACGATCCCAGGATCGAGGAAAAACAGGCCTTCGTGCGCCAGGCCGAGGGTTTGCTGCAGGAGGCCAAGGGCTCGGAAGGATTTCGTTATTCGGTGGATAGCTTTCTGGCCCTGGCGACCGGCCTCGACGGCGGTTTTTACGACGGTGGTAACGACTCCTGTTCGAGCGATTGTCAGCCGCGTGACGATGTCTACGATTTTGACGACGGCCTGTCGCTGTGGGCCGGATTGACCTTCAGTATCGTCAAACCGCTGGCTACCTTCGGCCGGCTCGAGAGCTACCAGGAAGCGGCACAAAACAATATTGCGGTTAAGCAGCAGGACGTGACGCTGCAGCGCGACGAGGTTGCGCTGCAGGTGGTCAAGGCCTACTACGGCTATCTTACCGCTCGCGATAGCCGCCTGTTGCTCGAAGATACGCGCCGCCGACTGGAATCTGCGCTCGACCTGGTCGACGGCTGGCTGGAAGACGATTCCGGCAACGCCAGTCAATCCGACAAGTATGCGCTCGAGGCGGGATTAGGCCTGATTGACAATTTTCTTGCGGAATCCATTGGCCTGGAAAAAATCGCGATGGCAGGGCTGAAATTCCTCACCGGCCACGAGGCCGATCTGATCGAGCTGGAAGAGCGTCGCCTGCAGCCGCTCGTGCTGCCCGAGGAGAGCCTGCAGGAATGGATCGATCTGGCGCTCGCCAATCGTGCCGAGTTCAAGCAGGTGGAGGCCGGTCTGGCGGCACGGCGGGCCCTGGTCGCGGCCTCGCGCGCGGAAACCAAGCCGATCGTCTTTGCCGGTGTCGCGGGATCCCTGGCCTTTGCACCCGAGCGTGAGTCACTCGACAATCCGCACGTTTACGATCCTTTCAACCATGCCGCGGCGTCACCGCTAATCGGGATGCGCTGGCAGTTGGAAAAGGGTGCCCAGGACGGACGAATCGCGCAGGCGCGGGCCGAACTCGAGGCGCTGGTGCACAAGGCTTCGTTCGCACGCGACGGGATCCCGTTCCAGGTGCGTGAGAGTTACTATTCGATGCAGGCTAAGCACCAGTCCATTGCTTCGATGCGCAAGAGTTCCAGGTCGGCGCGCCGCTGGATGATTGCCGCCTACTCTGATTTCGAGGCGGGTCTCGAAGAAGCCGACGACATTATCAATGCGTTGCAGGTCTACGTGCTCGCCTATGCGGAATATTTACGAGCGGTGAATGATTTCAATAATCTCGTGTCAAAGTTGAAAAGCGTCAGTGGGGTCTTTCAGTGAAAAAATTATTTGTCTTCGTGTTGCTGCTGGTGATGCTGCCGGCCCAGGCCGCTACCGCGCCCGAAAAATTGATCAGGAATACTTCCGACAAGGTGATAGCCGAGATAAAAGCAAACGCGTCCAGCTATCAGAGTAATCCGCAGAGTATTTACAAACTGGTTGACGAAGTGGTGTTGCCTCATTTCGATTTCATTGCCATGACCGACCTGGCGCTCGGGCGCTACAAGGACGATGTCGACGATCAGCAAAAACCGACGATTGTTAATGAGTTTCGCCAGCTACTGGTGCGCACCTACAGTTCGGCCCTGCTCGAGTATACCGACCAGCAGCTGGTTTACCTGCCGATGGAAGGCAGTGAAGCCGACGGTCAGGTCGTAGTCAGGGTCGAAATCGAGCAGCCGGGCGGCTTCCCGATCCCGATCAGCTATAGCTTACGACTGGGAGAAGACGGCTGGAAGGTGTTCGATATCAGCGTCGATGAAGTGAGCCTGGTGACCAATTATAGATCGAGCTTCGCGCGCGCTATCAAAAAGGACGGGGTCGACGGTTTGATCAAAACCCTGCAGGACCGAAACCAGGAGTAGTAGAAACTCCGCCGACGGGCTTTGTTACTCGTTAAACGGTTTCGACGCCATTTACAAAGGTTTATTCAGTCTTCGGATCAGTAGTTTAAAAGCGGCAAATTTCGGGATTTTCCTGTTAGAATGTCCGCCCCTGTATTTCGTGGTAGTGCATGAACAAATTAATCATTAAAGGCGGCATTCCGTTATCGGGCCAGGTACGTATTTCTGGCTCCAAGAATGCCGTATTGCCAATTCTGGCTGGTACCCTGCTGGCCGATAGTCCGGTAATTATCCGTAACGTCCCGCACCTGCACGACGTCACCACCACGATGGAGCTGCTCGGCCGCATGGGCGTGCTGCTCACGATTGGCGAAAAGATGAGCATCGAGATCGATCCCACTTCGCTGGAAAATACCTTCGCGCCCTACGAGCTGGTCAAGACCATGCGAGCGTCGATCCTGGTGCTGGGCCCATTGCTGGCGCGCTACGGTCAGGCCGAGGTGTCGCTGCCCGGCGGCTGCGCTATCGGCGCGCGCCCGGTAGATATGCACCTGAGCGGGCTCGAGGCCATGGGTGCCGACATCGATGTCGAGCAGGGTTATATCAAGGCGCGCTGTAAACGCCTCAAGGGTGCCCGTATCGTCATGGACCAGGTCACCGTGACCGGCACCGAGAATCTGATGATGGCGGCCAGCCTGGCCGATGGCACTACCGTAATAGAAAATGCGGCGCGCGAACCGGAGGTGGTCGACCTGGCGGATTTTATCAACGCGATGGGCGGCCGGGTCGAGAATGCCGGCACCGACCTGATTACCATTCATGGCGTCGAACGCCTGAGTGGATGCGATTACTCGGTGCTGCCGGACCGCATCGAAACCGGCACCTACCTGGTTGCGGCGGCCATTACCGGCGGTAAGGTTTTAATCAAGCATACCGATCCGCGGCTGCTGGATGCGGTGCTCGCCAAGCTCGAAGAGTCGGGTGCGACGATCGATATCGGCGAAGACTGGATCGAGCTGGATATGGAAGGACGCAAACCCCACGCGGTAAACATCCGGACCGCGCCTTATCCCGGATTTCCGACCGATATGCAGGCCCAGTTCTGCGCGCTTAATGCCATCGCCGAGGGCACCGGTTCGGTTACCGAGACCGTGTTCGAGAACCGCTTCATGCATATCCAGGAATTCATGCGGCTGGGCGCCAATGTGCATCTCGAAGGCAACACCGTCATCATCCAGGGCGTCGAGGGATTGAACGGCGCGCAGGTCATGGCGACCGATTTGCGCGCCTCCGCCAGCCTCATTCTGGCCGGCCTCGTGGCCCGGGGAGAAACCGTGGTCGATCGTATTTATCATATCGATCGCGGTTACGATCATATCGAAGAGAAGCTCGCCAGTCTCGGCGCACAAATCCAGCGCGTTCCGAACTGAGTTCCGTGACCAGGGAATTAACCATAGCGCTCGCCAAGGGGCGGATTCTCGATGAGACCCTGCCGCTGCTGGCCCGCGCCGGCATCGAAGCCACGGACGACCTGGCGACCAGTCGCAAGCTCGTGTTTGCCACCAATCACAAAAACATCAAGCTGGTGCTGATCCGCTCTGCCGATGTTGCCACCTATGTTCAGTACGGCGCCGCCGATCTCGGGATCGCCGGCAAGGACGTGCTGCTGGAGCATGGCGGGGAGGGACTCTACGAACGCCTGGATTTGAAGATTGCCCCCTGCCGCCTGATGACGGCGGGTTTCGCGGAGCGATCGTTGCCGCGGACGCGCCTCAAGGTCGCGACCAAGTATCCCCGGATTACGCGCCAGTTCTTTCTCGACCAGGGGCGCCAGGTCGAATTGATCAAGCTTTACGGCTCGATGGAACTCGCCCCCGTGGTCGGTCTCGCGGATATCATCGTCGACCTGGTCGATACCGGCAGCACGCTCAAGGCTAACGGGCTAACCCCGCTGGATCACATTATGGATATCAGCTCGCGGCTGATTATCAACCGCGCCTCGCTGAAGATGAAAAACCAGCCGATCAGGGAACTCGTGGATAAAATCGAAGCGGCGGTGGAATGACTTTGAAAATCAAACGACTCGACAGCGCCGACAGCGATTTCCAGCCTGCCCTGGAGCGGTTGCTCGCCTGGGATTCGGTCTCTGACGAGGCTGTCTTCACGACGGTCAATGAGGTGCTACGCGCAATCAAGGCCGATGGCGATCGAGCGCTGCTTGAATACAGCCGACGTTTCGACCAACTGGAAGTCGACTCGGCGGCGCAGCTTGAAATGCCGTTAAGCCGGCTGGAGCAGGCATACCGGCAGATCGAAGAGGCGGATCGTACGGCGCTGGAGCAGGCCGCGGCTCGAATCCGCAGCTATGCCGAGCATCAGAAGATGGAATCCTGGGAGTACACCGAAACGGACGGCACGCTGCTGGGCCAGCAGGTTAGTCCGCTGGATCGCGTCGGCCTCTACGTGCCCGGCGGCAAGGCGGCTTACCCGTCCTCGGTGCTAATGAACGCTATTCCGGCAGCCGTGGCTGGCGTCGGGGAACTGGTAATGGTGGTGCCAACGCCCAGGGGCGTGGTCAATGAGCTGGTGCTCGCGGCGGCCCATATTGCCGGGGTCAACCAGGTATTCACCATCGGCGGCGCGCAGGCAGTAGCGGCGCTTGCCTATGGCACCGAGACCGTGCCCGCGGTCGACAAGATAGTCGGGCCGGGAAATATCTACGTGGCGACCGCCAAGCGCATGGTGTTCGGCACGGTCGGCATCGATATGGTTGCCGGTCCGTCTGAAATCCTGGTCATTTGCGATGGTCAGACCGATCCCGACTGGATCGCGATGGATCTGTTTTCCCAGGCCGAGCATGACGAGGACGCCCAGGCCATTCTGTTGTCGCCGGATGCCGCGTTTCTCGATGCAGTCCAGCAAAGTATCGAACGCCTGCTCGAGGAAATGCCGCGTAAGCAGATCATCGACCAGTCGTTGAGTTCGCGTGGCGCGTTGATCAAGGTAGCGGATCTCGACGAGGCGGCCGAC